>JAITWI010000052.1 GCA_031285345.1 Alistipes sp. | reverse complement strand
CCCGCGCCCAAGCCTCCGTCCCGGCTGTCAACCCCCGGCGGCAGCAGTTGCCACAAGGTCTGAACGCCGTTCCACACGCCGCCGTAGTCGACCCCCGAGATCGTCACACCCTCCCTCGCAACTTCGAGCCGGTAGCCCTCCGCCGGCAGTTTGCCCGCCATGTCCAGCGACAGTCGCACGCGACCCGCCGGAAGCAGCTCCGACAGGTAGGCCGCAAGGGGATTGAGCCGGGCGTCGGCCGCCTCCACCGTGCGATAGGCCGTGAGCGCCACCTCTCCCTCGCCCCACGCCACCGACACCGGCTGCGGGACGAAGTTTTGCGCCTTTGCGCCGAGCGCCCCGAAAAGCAGAACGCCAAACAGCAGCGCCGCCGGAAACGACGCGCGGGGTATGCTAATTGTCTTCATATATAAGGTATGGTTTTCTCTGTTCTTTGAACGCCGCGACGTCCGCCGCCCAGCGGGCCTCGATCTTTCGAGCCAGCGCCTTTGCGTCTTCATTCGCCGACGCTCCCGCCTCGATCATCTCGCGCACCCACGACACGCCGATGAGATTTTCGAAAAACGGGCTCAAAAATCCCGAGCCCTTTCCGGAGGCGTTAAAGGCCTCCAAAAGATACGACAAATCGAGGCCGCGGGCGATTACCTCGTCGTCGGAGGGTGCGTTCGGTGCACCCGTGCGCAGGTCGACGGTGGTTCCATCGGGGTAGACGAGCGTCTGAAACGGAGCGTCGCCTCCGCGACCCACGCTCACCGCCGTCGCCTCGAAAAAGCAGAGCGAGGGATATAGCGCCACCGCCCGTGCATTGGGCAGGGCGGGGGAGGGGGCGACGGGCAATTCGTATCTTGCGTCGCGCGTCCACCCTTCGCATTCCACAACCGTCAGGTCGCACGTCGCTATTTTTGCAAGACGGCCGTCGGCGAGGTTGCCGCCTGCGATCCGTCGCGCTTCGGACAGCCAACCCTCGCCGTTTATCATCCGCGCCAACTCGCCTAAGGTCATGCCGTGAACCACCGGAATGGGGTGCATGCCCACGAACGAGCCGTGGTGCGCGACATCCAAAACGGGGCCGGCGACATAGCTGCCGTTGGGATTCGGGCGGTCGAGAACCACCAGCGGCACGCCGCCCTCGGCGCACGCCTCCATCACGTAGTGCAGGGTCGAAAGATAGGTGTAGAAGCGGCATCCGACGTCCTGAATGTCGAACACCACCACGTCGAGGTGTTTTATCTGCTCGGCCTTCGGTTTGCGGTTCGCGCCGTAGAGCGACACGATTTCGAGACCCGTGGCCTCGTCGCGCGAATCGTCGACGTGAGCCCCCGCCGCCGCCGAGCCGCGGAATCCGTGTTCGGGAGCGAACACCAACTCGACCCTAACGCCGCGGGCAAGCAAAGTATCGACAAGGTGTGCCGCGCCTCCCAGGCCATTCGCCGCACCCACGATTCCGGTCTGGTTGGTGACAATCCCCACGCGGCGACCCTCCAAAAGCAGCAGATACTCGTCCATCCGTTCGGCGCCGGTCACCACCCGGGCGGGCGCCGCCTCCGAAGAGGCCGCCCGGCAGCCGCATGAACTCAGTAAAACGAGCGTCGCAATAAGCCAAAAGTTTCTCATAACAGAGGCAAAGGTAGGTTTTTCGGGCGGAAACGATTACTTTTACGCGGTCAAAAAACGCTAAAATGGATAAAAGAACCGCCGACGCCATGGCGCGCCTGGTCGACATAATGGACGAGCTGCGGGTGAAGTGCCCGTGGGACAGGGAGCAGACATTTCAAAGTCTGCGCAAAAACACCATCGAGGAGCTCTACGAGCTGGTCGACGCCATCGACGAGGGTTCGCTGTCGCACATTCGCGAAGAGTTGGGCGACCTGCTGCTGCACGTGGTTTTTTACGCCAAGATCGGCTCCGAGAAGATCGGTTCCGAGCCCGGGGCGTTCGACCTTGCCGACGTGGCGGAGGGCATATCCGACAAGTTGGTGTTCCGACATCCGCACGTCTTCGGCGAGGCAAGCGCGGAGACGCCCGACGAGGTGAAGCGGAATTGGGAGGCGTTGAAACAGCGCGAGGGTTCCGAAAGGCGCGGAGTTCTGTCCGGCGTCCCCAAAAGCCTGCCCGCGCTGGTGAAGGCGTATAGGATCGGAGAGAAGGCGGCGGCGTCGGGCTTCGACTGGGAGCGGCGCGAGGATGTGTGGGACAAGGTGCGTGAGGAGATCGGCGAATTCGAGGCCGAGATTCGTGTTGCGGGCAGCGGCCGTGCGCCGGGTGGGCTTTCTGCCGAGCTGGCCGCCAAAATCGCCGCCGCCGACCACGAGCGTTCGACCGACGAGTTCGGCGACCTGCTGTTTTCGCTGGTCAACGCCGCGCGACTCTACGGCATCGACCCCGAGGCTGCTCTGGAGCGCACCAACCGCAAGTTCATCTCGCGCTTCAATCACATCGAGGCCGCCGCCGAGGCACAAAACCGCCCCCTGCGCGACATGACCCTCGCCGAGATGGACGCCCTGTGGAACGAAGCCAAAGCGGCAACGGCCACCAAGCAAAGCTAAAACAAAAAACTGAATAATATGGCAATAATAAGAAGCGTGCGGGGCAAGACCCCCAAAGTGGGTAAAGATACGTTCGTGGCCGAGACGGCGGTGCTGTTGGGCGACGTGACCGTCGGCGAGGGGTGCAGCATCTGGTACGGCGCGGTGCTCAGGGGCGACGTCAACAGCATCGAGATCGGCGACAGGACCAACATTCAGGATGGGGTGGTGATCCACACCCTGTGGGACGAGTCGCCCAATCCGTCCGTCACCCGCATCGGCAGCGACGTGTCGATAGGCCACAACGCCATCATCCACGGTGCGGTGATCGAGGATCAGGTGCTGGTGGGCATGGGCGCGACGCTGCTCGACAACGCCCACGTGCCGTCGGGCTGCATCATCGCGGCCAACGCTCTGGTGTTGTCCAACGCTCGGCTCGAACCCAACAGCGTCTACGCCGGCGTGCCTGCCAAAAAGGTGAAGGAGATAACCCCCGAGCAGCGCAAAAGCATAGTCGAGCGCACCGCCCGCGACTATCAACTCTACGCCAGCTGGTATGAGCAGGAATAAAGTGTGTGGAGGAATAGACGACAACGGGGCGCGGGCTAAAAATCCGCGTCCTTCGTTTTTCGCGCTTAACGCAAACATAATTCGTTCGTAACGGAGTCGTAACACCCGAGGCGTTCCTTTGCATCGTAATATTTTACTTTAAAATTCGATGCTTAACAGACGTTTTTTCAAAACCACGCTACTCTCTCTGCTCTTTGCCGTATCTGCGGCACTATCTTTCGCCCTCCCGGGCACACACTTTCCCGCGGCCGTCCCGACGACGCCGACTCTCGCCCAAACGCCGAAAGGCACTATCAAAGGAACCGTGCTCGACGCGGCGACGGGCGAACCGCTCGTCGGAACGACGGTGATAATCGAAGGCACCACTATCGGAACGACTTCCGGTGCGGACGGCGGCTTCACCATATCCAACATCACCCCGGGCGGGGTGTCGATAATCGCCCAATATTTGGGATACGAGGTTTTCCGGCAAAACGTCATCGTCAGATCCGGCGCCGAGGTGTCGGTGGAGGTGAGCCTGCGTTCGGAGGGCATCAGCCTCGATGACGTGCTTGTGATAGCCCGGATCGACAACGAGAGCGAGAACGTGCTGCTGTCGGGTCAGAGGGAGGCGGTGGCCGCCATTCAGAGCGTCGGCGCGGGCGAAATGTCGCGCAAGGGTATAGGTGACGCCCGGGCCGCGGTGGCTCAGGTGTCGGGCGTCTCACGACAGGAGGGGGTCAAAAACGTCTTCGTGCGTGGCCTCGGCGACCGCTACAACGCCACCTACCTCAACGGATTCCCCGTGCCGAGCGAAGACCCCGAGTACAAAAACATCGCGCTCGAATTCTTCGGGTCGGACATAATTCGGAATATAGGCGTTGGCAAGGTCTTCGGCGCGGCCAACGGCGGCGACGTGGGCGGCGCGGTGATCGACATCAACTCCAAGGTGCTGGTCGACAGGCGGGCCCTTTCGGTGAGCCTCGACGGAGGGGTGAACAGCGCCGCCGCCAATCAGGCCGAGTTCGCGGTCGAGAATATGACCATCGAACTGCGCAACGCCTACGACGCCACCAAGTTCATGCAGAACGTTCTGCGCGTTCGCCGCCACGCCGTCGCCACCGTCACCAACTCGCTGGTCAAGGGCACGGGCTGTGTCGAAAATCTCGTCAACCTCGAAGGCGGTGCCACGGGCGGCGCCGATGTGGCCTCCGAGATAAGCATCTCCAACGAATTGGATAACGAACCTACCAAAACCACCATCAAAGTAAACGAGGGTCTCACCGCCGGGGACTACGCCAACGTGGCCGTGGAGGATGGCAACGCCGGTTGCGCCGCCTCTCTCTTCGCTTGGACCGGATACGAGTTCTGATCCGGGAACGCTTCCGGGAGTAGAAAGCAGGGCTCCAAGCAGGGGGCGTTTTTACGGAATATAGGCGGGGGTGTTTGTCCTCCGCTTTTTTGTGCGTATAATAAAATTCACTACCTTTGACTTCGTCTTAGGTAGGATGCGATTAACTTCGCTGCGCTCGTTTTCCTCATTGCGCCTCGCCATCGCGAGCAAGCACACGTGGTATCGGCTGTTGCGTCGGTTCGGAAAATCGCAAGCATGGCTTGCATTTCCGCTCGGCTTTCACTACCTTTGCGTTCTCGGTAATGCGGATGTCGCGAGACTATAAGCCACTACCGAAGCTTTAATATCGGGGCTGACCGGTTTTGACAGCAGGCAGAAACTGATAGTAAGCACGCCGAGCCTTGTGTGGGGGCTCGTTAAAGTGAACACTCAAAATTCAAATGGCAATAACAGCTATGCACTCGCTGCGTAACCTTACCGAGTAACGTTACCTTAATCCGCCTGTCTTAGAGACGGGCCGACGAGTATCCCGCCTGTCGCGTCACCCGCTCCTTGTGGCGCGCGGCTCTCCGGGGTATCAAAAAAATGAGGAGATAGTCGGATGCGGTGCCTTGAGCGTTCGGCGAAATTTATCGAGGCTGGGCTTCGTGGTGGGTTGTTGTCTGCCAGCTGCGGAGAGAAGGATCAAACGACAACTAAGCGTGTAGAAAGCGTTCGGGGTCACTGTTTGGACGAGGGTTCGACTCCCTCCAGCTCCACTTTGTTGTTGCGCAGTTTTGGCAAAATCACCGTAAATCAAGCGTTTACGGTGATTTTTCTTTTTGGCGGATATGCAAAAAACAGCGTTTTAGAGCACCCTGCACGGACAAAATCGGTGACACTTTCCCCAACACGAAAAATGTCACCGAATTGAGGATAACGGGTTTTTATTCAGTGTTTTGCGTTGTTTTGCATAGCGCGGTTTCTGCCAACATTTCATACGTTTGTACCATTATTTAAAAACTAAAAAACGTATGGAAAGAGTAACTTTCAAGACCCTGTTTTACATCAAGAAAACAAGGGTAGCAAAAAATGGCGAAGTACCTGTGATGCTTCGCGTTACGGTGAACGGTTTGCGAGCCGAGACCTCCGTAAATCTCAAAGTAAACCCAAAATTTTGGAATGCCGTTGCGGGTAAGTCGGTAGGTAACAGTCGGCGGGATTACGAGGTGAACGCCCGTATCGACACAATTAGGGCGCGGGTGATGCAAATCCACAGCGAGATGGAGATCGACCGCGAGAAAATTTCGGCTCAAAAGGTCATCGACCGCTACTTGGGTCGGGATGTTAAGCCCGTGATTATGCTCCTTGACCTGTTCCGTGAGCACAACGAGAATTGCCGCAAACTGTCAGGCAACGGAATAGCTCC
>JAITWI010000006.1 GCA_031285345.1 Alistipes sp. | reverse complement strand
GCAATCTCGCCGATGCGCCTCGGATCCGACACCATAGTCTTGGTTATGTCGAGCGTCGTGCCGGTCATGTCGAGCCCCATGCGAGTGGCGGCCAACTCCATCAGCGTCAGCATGCAGCTGCCCAACGCTCCGGCGACCATGTCGGTGGGAGAGATGAATTCGCCCTTGCCGTTGTTGTCGGTGGGGGCGTCGGTGGTGGTTTTGGTGCCCGACTGAATGTGGGTGATCTCGGTGCGAAGATTGCCACGGTGTTCTGTTCTCAGCGTTGCCATATCGTTCGATTTTTAGGGTCTGTCTGTGGCGGTTAGAGTTTGAAGTCGATGCCTAACTTGGCTGCGACGTTGACCAACATGTCGCGCGTCATGTTTTCGAGGTTCCACTCCTCTTTCCACCCCCACTGGGCGCGGGCGGCGCTGTCGTCCACCGAGGCGGGCCAGTAGCGGGCGATCTCGCGGCGGAAGTCGGGCGCGTACTCTATCTCGAAACTGGGGATGTACTTTTTGATCTCGGCGGCGATTTGGGCGGGGGTGAAGCTCATCGCGCCCACGTTGTAGCCGCCGTGCACCTTGATGGCGTCGGGATCGGCTTCGAGAAGTTCGGCCGTCGCGCGCACCGTGTCGGGCATGTAGATCATCGGCAGGCAGGCGTCGGAGCTCAGGGGGCAGGTGTAGCGGCCGCTCCGGAGCGCTTCGTAGAAAATCTCCACGGCGTAGTCGGTGGTACCGCCGCCCGGCAGGGTGCGGTAGCTGATAACGCCCGGATAGCGGATGCCGCGCATGTCGAGACCCGATTTCTTATAATAATAGTCGGCCAGCAACTCGCCTATCACTTTGGTGACGCCGTACATGGTGTTGGGTTTGAGGATCGTCTCCTGCGGCGAGTCGTAGAGCACCGAGGTGGGGCCGAACACGGCGATCGACGAGGGCACCATCAGGCGGTCGAGTTTCATCGACATCGAGATGCGCATGACGTTGAGCAGGCCGTCGATGTTGATCTTCCACGCCAGGTCAGGATTTTGTTCGCCTTTGGCCGAAAGAATGGCCGCCAGGTGGACGATAGTGTCCACGTTGTGGCGTTTGACTATGGCTTCGAGCGCGGCCGCGTCGGTGACGTCGAGCACCTCGTAGGCGTTGCCCGGAGCGAGCTTGGCGCCTTCGCTATTCACGTCTGAGACAACGACATTGTCCGCTCCGTAGCGGCGGCTGAATTCGACCGAGAGCTCCGATCCGATCTGTCCCAAGGCTCCAGTGATGAGTATTTTTTTCATTTATAGTTTGATTTGAGGGACGAAAGGTACGAAAAAATTTGCAGTTTCAAATTTCTTTCCTACTTTTGCACCGCCTGAGAGTCCGACGATGGTTGCGGCTCTGTGGCGAAAGGCTGTTTTAGCTCAGTGGTAGAGCACTTCCTTGGTAAGGAAGAGGTCCCGGGTTCAAATCCCGGAAACAGCTCGAAGATTTGAAATGCCACAAGGCATAGCAACGAAATTAAAGACCGCCGGAGCTCGCTCCAAGGCGGTCTTTTTGTTTCGGAGCGTTATCGCGACAGCGATTTTCAAATCTTCGACAGCGCCCGCGGCAGCGAAACGGGATGGGCGAGCGTCTTTTCGCGAGCCAATCCCGCGGCAGCGACACCGGGATCACGCGAGCTAAGCGAGCGTAATCCCATAAAAACAACATGAGCCCGGCAAGGTACCGGACTCATGTCATCTAAATTCCGTCCAAACTCAGAGGCGGTTCACGCCTCGGAGGAGGATCCTTTCGACACGCAACGCCGAAAAACTATCTGGCGGCAGTCGGAGTCTGTTCGTTGAAGTCGATCACGTCGAAAACTGCGGGGTTACCCTGTGCTCCGAAATCTTCACTCGGCGCTGTCATAACCAAAGCGACCGTAAGCACGCCATTCTCCAGCACTCCGGGCGTATCGAAGCCGGTGTAGATGCCATATGCGCTAACGATAGAGAATTCGCCATAACTCCAAGCGAAGCCGAGGCTCTGCTCCCTGATCGTAACGTTGTCGGGATCCCCAGCGTCGATAAGGATATAGGTTTCGTCGTCATATAGCATCTCTTCCGCCCAAATCTCTTCGATACCCAGCGGGAAGAACTCTTCGCTATCCTCTTTGGGAATATACTTCTCGTAGGGGCGATAGGGAGTGATCAGGCGATAGAACCGTTCGGGCGTCGACTTTTGATACAACACGTACCATGTATCTGTCGGGAGGCCAAAAAGACCCGCGAACAAGGTGGCCGTATACTTGGCCACATGAATATCCTCTACCCAGTCGATCATGCGACGCACATCCAATTCCATGTAATTCAATCCGTAGATGGAGGTGTTCTCCTCGACGGTGACGGATAGGCCGTAAGATTGGTCGGGCACCATGTTCTCGAAGTCTACTGGAAAGATAAACTCCACACGATCTTCGCCGTCGGCAAAGGTCACGCTCGTGGGCATTGTGCCGGTGAAGATGGCTTCGTCGCCAGTGGCCACCGCAAACTTTATGTTGGCAGTCGCTTCGCCGTCGGTGTTCGTGCGGCATATGGGCACTACGATGTCGGACGTCTCCTGTCTGGCAGCCACAATGGCCGGGATGGTGTTGGGGATGTAAATCCCCGGTCCTTCGTCCTTCGGAGCGGGTTTCATTCCTTCGTCTTTCGCGCACGAGGCGAGCATTACGGTCGCAATGACGGCAAATACTGAAAATACTTTCATTATGTTTTTCATGTCATATCAAGGTTTAAGTGATTATTCGTCGGCGCTTTTGAGAGTCTGCGACGGGTCGGGATTGTTTTTGCCCATCATGCCTTTGTTCTGCTGTTCGGCGGAGAGAGGAATCACGAAGTTCCACACGGGCGAGCGGCCTTCGGTCGTGTACAGGTTTCCCGCAGGTGCGTTGGAGCCTTCGTCGCCGTTGTGCATGCTCATGTCGAGACGTTTGAAGTCGTAGGCCACGATGCCCTCGCCCCAAAACTCCATTCTCTTCTGGAAGATGATCTCGTCTATCAGATCCACACCGTTCGGAACGGTGTATCCCGTCGCGCGCTTAGCCATGAAGGCCTCCAGCAGCGACGCTCCGGTGCCGGCGTCGTAGTGGGCCGTGGCTTCGGCTTCGATGAGCATCATCTCCTCGACCCTCATCATGGGGATGGAGGTGGCGTTAGCTACCGTGAAGTTGCTTTTCTCACCTTCTTTGGGCCTGAATTTAAGTACGGCCAAAGGAGCTATGGGACTGGAAAGACCATCACCCTCGAACTCCGCCTCGGTGTAGTTGGTGTAGGGAGCGAGCGCCGCGAAATTGCGGTCGGGGCTTACGACAACTTTTTTGCGGAAGTCGCCCGGAGCCATGCGGTTGTAGCTGAATATCGACATGCCGGGTTGCGCTTTCGAACCGTATCCGTATATGGCTTCAACCGAGTGGTGGGCGGTAAACGACAGCAGGTTGTTGAGCACCGTGCTCTCCGATTGAATCATGGCCCACATCCACGACGGAATCACCGTGTTGAAGCCCGTCTTCGGGTCGGTCCACTGCGCTTCGGTAGTCACTGCCCCACCAGCCTCGGTGATCGCTTTATTTGCGAATTCGGCCGCTTTACGGTACGCCGCCTCGCCATTGGGCAAAGCTCCCGTGCCTTCGGTGAAACCGCCCAGCCACAAATAGGCGCGAGCCTTCAAACCGTACACCACGGCCAGCGACGGCAAATTTTTGGAGCGAGGTGCGTATTCGGCCAAAAGAGTTTCCGCCTCGTCGAGATCTTCGAAAATAAATGTAAATATCTCTTCGCGGGTCATACGTGGATTGTTCTCCAGCTCTTCCATGGTCATCCCTTCGACACTCTTGGGGACGGTCAGGCCTTCCACCGCCGCCAATCCGGCCTCATATGACGGCTTGTTGGGGGCTTTTGCCGGAAGCGGATCGTACAGACGGGCCAAGTCGAGAAAATAGAGCGCCCTGAACGTTTTGGCGACACCTAAACTCTCCTTCATGTCGTCCCGACCCGTCGCTATCGCGATGGCTATGTTGGCCTCGTGAATAAACGCGTAGTAGCTCCTGTATATGAACGCCGCCGGAGCGTAGGGGGGTGCCAGCGAAAGGCCGCTGTAGTAGAGCCATGGCTGAAAGCGGTCGTAGTATTGATTGCCGCCCGGCATGTTGCCCGCGACGGGGAATATCTCGCCTACCATGCGGTCGGTGATGCCGAACATTGCCGCGTAGCCATATTCGTAGTGCTCACCGGTGATGTCATCGTAGTTGGTGATGAGAATAGTGGAAACCGTGGCCGTCGCATCTTCGAACGAATCGCTTTCTTTTTGATCCGTGGTGACGCTTCCGCCTTCGGGGAACGTCTCCTTTACGCAACCCGACAAAAGCATGACCGAACCTAAAAATAGTATGGCGGGTGCGATGAACTGTTTTATTTTCATAATGATTGTCTTTAAATTAGGTAATTAGAATGTAAGGGAGACGCCGCCCGATATGGTACGGATGGGGGCGTAGTAGAATGCGTTGGTGGCGCCGTTGATGCCCTGGCGCGGGTCGAGACCCTGACGCTTGGACCAGTACCACACGTTGCTGCAATTCACATAGACCCTAAGGTTTTGCACCTCAAATCTGCTGGTGAACTTATTGGGCAGGGTGTAGCCCAGCGTCAGGTTCTGAATATTCAGGAACGAGGCGTCGGTAAGGAAACGATCCGACATGGTGGTGGCGCCCGCGTCGTTGTAGGCGAAACGAGGAATGGTCGTATCGGTATTTTCCGGTGTCCACGAGTTGCGCTGGTCGCGGTGGTAGTTGTCGCCGGTCGAAGTGCCGGTCGGGTTGGCCATGTAGAACTGGTAGCCCGAGTCGATCACCAATCCACCCAACTGGTAGGTGAACGCGGCGGTGAAATCCAACCCTTTCCAGCGAAGCGAGGTGCTGAAACCGCCGAACAGATCGGGGTTGGGATCGCCCTGGAGCTCACGCCCGCTGCTGGTCGCCAACGAAGAGTCGTCGGTGGTCTTGCGCGTTTTTGTTCCGTCGGCGGCTGTTTCCCAGTAGTACCACAACTGCTTGCCCTCTTCGTTCAGGCCTGCCGTGGTGGGGATGTAGAACGAGAACATGTTGTAGCCTTCCGCCAGGAAAGAGTTGCCCGACACTCGGCCGGTCACCTTGCCGTCGCTCGTCTCGTTGTTTTTATACGCGTCGGGCAATCTGACGAACTTGTTCTGTATGTGGCTCATGTTGATCGAGAAATCCCAAACGAGGTCGGTCGTCTTAACCAACACGGCGTTCAATTCGGCTTCGACACCGCGGTTGAGCACGTCGCCCACGTTGACCCACATGCTGGAATAACCCGATTCCGAAGGTACTGCGATATTGAAAAGCTGATCGGAAGACAAGCGGTTGAAGACGTCGACACCCCCCGAGAGACGGTCGCCGAACAGCGAAAATTCGACCCCTACGTTGAGATTGCTGTCGGTTTGCCAGGTTATGTCCTTGTTGCCTTTGCGGGTGAAAACGGATACGGGATTGTCGGCGCCGTCGTTCTCTATGCTATACATGTCCGTATAGAGATAGTCGGGGATTTGGTCCAGACCCTGTTCGCCGTAGGAGGCCTTGAGTTTCAGCATGTCGACCCATGAGGCGCTGAACCAATTCTCTTTACTAATTATCCACGAAGCGCCCAGCGACCAGAAGTTACCCCAGCGGTTGTCGGGATGGAATTTCGACGAGGCGTCGCGGCGATAGGAGCCCGACAGGTAGTAGCGATCGTCCAGATCGTACATCGCGCGGAAGAAGTAGCCTTCGTTGTTGTAGTGGGCCACAGACGAGCTCGCATTCTGGCCGTCGACCACCGAGCCGTCCAGCTCCAGATTGTCGGGCGACCACATAACCGACTTGCTTGCGTACAGAGAATATAACTTACGGTCGTAAACCTCGTGACCCGCCAACAGGTCGAGGCTGTGACGGCCGAAATCTTTGGTGTAGTGCAACAGTTGCTGCGTGTTGAAGGTCATATCGCGAAGGTGGCTTTTGTCGATAGCGCCGCCCGATGCCGCAAACTGACCGTAATAGGGATTATACATCTTTGTCGAACGGGTCTCGTCTATGTATACATTGCCGTTGACGGTGAACGTCAGCCCATCCAACAGGTTGAAATCCAAAAATCCGTTGGCCGAAAAAGCGTTCCCCTCGCTCGTGTTTTTGTTGATCTGAATGTCTTGCAGCGGATTGCTATCCCCACCGTTCGAACGAAGGGCTCCGCCGTTGCCTCCGCTCCCGGTGTCGTACATTTGCATGCCCCACTGGTCGGTTTTGATGACGCCGTTGCCGTCGCGTATGTAGATCGGATAGATAGGGGCCATGCGCAAGGCGGCTTGGAATACGTTTCCGCCGTCTTGAGCACCCTCGTCGTCGGGGTCGTTACCGTTGTTCCACTCGAAATGAGAGTAGGTCATGGTCGCGCCCATCTTCAGCCACTTCTTCGCCTGATAGTCGGCGCGCAGTCGTGCGGTCAGACGGTTCATGTTGGAGCCGGCGATGATACCCTCGTTGTCGAGATAGCCCATCGAGGCGTAGATGTTGGCTTTGTCGGTCGAACCAGACACGCTTACGTTGTATTCCTGACGCAAGGTAGCCGAACGATAGACGGCGTCGAGCCAGTTGTCCGGTTGCAGGAGGTAATCTTCGCCCTCATAGTTCGAGATGCGTCCCACGGTAGCGTTGGGGTTGATGCGACCGTTGCTGCCGATCAGAGTCTGCCCGTTGGGTATCGTGTAGACGTTGTAGCCCACGTTACCCGGAGTGGTGCCGAGCATCGTGCCGTTGGCTTGGGCCCACGACTGATTCGGGGTCATTTGCTGATTCAGGTTGTAGTAGTTGTAAAGAGCCTTGTAGTGCAATTCATAGAATTCGCCGGCGGTCTCGGCAATGTCGTAGGTTTGCAGAGCGCGGGTGTTGACGCCCCACGAGCCGTCAAACGTGACCTTCGCCTCGCCCGTCTTGGCGCGTTTGGTGGTTACCATGATCACACCGTTCGCCCCGCGTGCGCCGTAAAGGGCGTTAGAGGCGGCGTCTTTCAAAACGGTGACCGACTCCATGTCGTTTTGGTTGATGTTGTTTATGTCGCCCTCGTAAGGCACGCCGTCGATAACCCACAGCGGATCTTTACCCACGTCGGCGGAGAATGAACCCTGACCGCGGACTACGATGTTTTGT
Source organism: Alistipes sp. (assembly GCA_031285345.1). Lineage (GTDB taxonomy): Bacteria > Bacteroidota > Bacteroidia > Bacteroidales > Rikenellaceae > UBA940. The sequence continues at coordinate 54,337 of JAITWI010000006.1, read as the reverse complement.
CCCGCGCCCAGACGTCCCGAGGGGGCTGCGAACTGCACACCCGCGATTCGGCCTATCAGCGCGTCTTCCACGTTCGAAGATTTGGTTTGCGCTATGACATCGGAGTCGATAACCTTGACGGAACCCGTGAAGGCCTCCCTTTTGGCCTGCCCGAAGGCTATCACGATCACGTCGTCGATTCGTTCGGCGTCCTCGGTCAGCTGCACGTCGACTCTGTCGCGGCCTTCGATGCCTACCACCGCGTCGGTGTAGCCGATAAACGTAACCGTCAACGTCGCGTCGGCCGGAGCCGAAACGGAGTAGTAGCCGTCGCCGCCGGTAACGGCTCCGGTGCTCGTTTCGTTCACAACAACTGTCGCTCCGATAACGGGAGCGCCGTCTTGGTCGGTCACAAGCCCCGTGATCTGTTTGTTTTGGGCAAACAGGGAGCCGGACACCAAAATCGCCAAGAAAAGAAGTACGATTTTCCTCATGTTAAGATAAGATTAAGTTAAACAAAAAAGTTGATGGTATGACGCGGTCTCGCGCGCCGTTTTAGGTGTTTCGATGCTTTACGGAGATGCCTCCGGTCGGTTTTAGGTGCGTTCGAATGCGTTTTTCTTGGTCTGTTTTCAGGGAAAGGTAAGGCGCCGGGCAAAAGGGCGGCAACATTTAAGGTGTACGGCAAAAACAGGTCGTCGGTGGAACCTGGTCGGTCGGTCGATTGATCTTCTTGTTGGTCGAAGTGCCGCGAATACGGGGAGAATAATCTCCCGGACGACGGCTTAAATCACTGCTCTGATTACCAGAGAAGGGGTGCGTTTGTTGACGGTAATAATGAGACGACAAGAGACTCGCGCGTTATCGGCGGTCGAGCGGGCTGCATATTTGGACTCACGATTCATAATCTCGGCGTTCATAATCTCAGTTTCTAAGGTAAGACGTTGTAGGCGAAAGAGGTAAGGCTTTCGGCAAAAAATAAGTCATAATCAATTATGCAATGTTACGAAAACATTTTCGCATTTCCAACACTTGCCGCGTTTTTTGTTAAAAAAAAACGGGCTCGGAATTTTCCGAGCCCGTTTTACTTTTGCGCCTAATCTCAATACTCCGGCTCCACCTCGTGCCTCAACCATGAGGGGACGGTGACCGAAACGTTGACGTTTCCCATGTCGTCCTCCGGCGCGAAGGTTATCATAAGGGCTATGTCGCCCGTGTTTTCCCAATCGTTCTCAGCCACCCAGTCGTCGAATTCGAGCGTGTATCCTGCGGTGCCGCCCGCCGCTATGTCGTGGTCGGTGTGGTTGAACAGGCAGATTCCGCTCAACTCGTGGAACGGGGCGAGGGCCGAATAGAACTCCGCGCCGGGCATCGTTCCCTCGGGCGTGGCGGTGGATACCCCCTCCTGCACGAGGCTGGCGGGAGTGTCGTCGACGTCGAGATAAAAATCTATTACGTTGCTCGAATGGCAGTTCTCGATCACCGGCGGCTGGCCGTCGTAGAAGGGCGCGTTCTCCCAACCCTTGATGTATACCTGCACCTTGCGGTGGACGTTCAGAAATTCGAGAAGCTTGGTGTTCTCCTCTCCCACCACCACCTCGGCGATATAGACCTCGTGGTTCTCCTCGTGGTCGCGGGTTCCGCCGATTTGACGGGTTGCGGCACGGGTGTAGGCTCTGGTGGGATCGGTCGGATGGCCGATCGGAGTATCGCCGCCCCAGTCGTAGGTAAATGTCTCGATGGGCTGGTTGGGAGCGTAAAAGATCGGGCCGCCGGTCTCTCTGGACTCGATGGCCACGACCAATTCGTGGATCCGCGTTCCCACCTCGACATGCGGCCGGCGGGTGTATTGCGACAGGTTGGCCCAGCAGATGACGTGATATTCGCCTGCGGGCAAGTTGTCGAAAACGACACCCGGGAAGGCCTGAAGGTCGCCCTGCTCGATCCTTCGGGTGGTGACGAACTGGAGGTTCCAGTCGAACAGATAGACGTCTACGCTACTCACCGCTTCGAGAAAATCTATGCTGGGATCGTAGGGGATCCCGTTCAGCGGCTCGGCGGCCAGGTCGAACGTCAGCGTGAGGGAGCTGTATGACGCATGGATATCTGGCGGACAGTCGTCCGTGTTCTCACTGACGCAGGAGAGTTGGACGCTTGCGGCGACGAGCGCGACGACGAGTGCGGCATGTCTTTTCATAGAGATACGATGATGATCCTTTTTTTTGTGATCCTCCCCCCATCCCTGAGGGGAGAACCTTCGGTGCTGTGTATATTAGTACTCGGGAGTTACGTTGACCACCTTCCAGGGGGTGACGGTCACGATGGCCTGAACGGCGTACTCGGTGCCGGGCTCGGGGATCGGCGACAGGTTCGTGTAGTCGAACGTCAGATCGGCGAACGAGTAGACGGTGCCGTTGGCGATGGAGGCGATGTGGGTGTCGGTGGCGCTGTTGGTGAAGCCGGTGACGGTGAGGAATCTCGGAGTCGATACCGTACGCTCGGTCACGTCGCCACCAAGGTCAATCTCATACGTAAAGGACGATATCTTGATCACGATGTGGGGATGACTTGTTGCCGCATAGATGCCTCCAAAGATATTGTACGCCCACACTCCCGTTTCCGAGACGACCGATCCTTCTACGGCGGCTTCTTCCACAAGGTCGGCGAGGCCTATGGCGTTGCCGGTCACATATTGGGTGGTGCCGGTGGTGGCGTAGTTGGCGGGATCGATACCGTTGTTATAGACCGCGCGAGGTGTTTCAACATTTTCTCCATACGCCCCCTGGATATCGGATACGGGAAAATAGTTGTTGATGTAGATGCCCTCGACAGTAAAGTCGGTGACGGTAAAGGTTTCCGTTACACCCGCCGTTTCTATCGTCACGGGCACGGCCGAAATAGACGCTATCTCGATGCGGGCGGCGGGGGTCGTGAGCGGCAGGGTGACGGTGGCGTCGAACGGAATCTCACCCACGGGGGTGGCGCCCGCGGTACGCTCCACTGTCGTATCAGCAGAGAATATCGGCACGTTGTCCACGGTGCCGGCGGCGTCGTTGAGGCTAATAACTGTAATCGGATTGTGTATTATGTCCGTGTACAGAGTCCCCTCAAGATTGCCGGTGATGCCGCTCGCGCCGAAGGCTCCGGACGGTATTTCGTTGGCTATCAAGATCGCAGCATCGGCAGCGGCGGGAACTTCGGCGATGACAACCTCGGCGTCGATGAAATCCTGAACATCGACCACCTGTACCGAACCGGCCGAATTACCTATACCCACGTGCTTTTCGATGTTGAAGCTGGCTGTATTAACAAAAAAGATATGCCCTGAGGTGAAGTCGATGTAGTCGGCCGTGGTGACGGGCGTCGCTCCGGTGGCGCGGGTGCCGTCGGTTTCGGGGTACACCATCTTCAGCGCGACGGTGCGAGGAGTGTTATCCTCCTGGGGTTTGGTGCCGTTTCCGGCGTCTTTCTGACACGAGGCGAACATCGCCGCGGTGCAGGCGGCCGCGGCCGCCAGTGTTAAAAACTTTTTCATGCTATCAATAAGGATTAATGTTAAATTATTTTACAATTGGCGCACTTCTGCAAAGTCGGTGCCATAATCAATTCGACACGCGGCAATAAAAAAGAGCGGCCGTTTTTGGCGGCCGCTCCCGGTTACACAAAAAAAGAGCGGCCGCAAAAACGGCCGCTCCCTTTTCGAAAAATTCGTCGCGATTTAGATCGTGCCCTGTTCGAGCATAGCCTGAGCGACCTTCATGAAGCCGGCGATGTTGGCGCCCTTCACGTAGTCGATCTTGCCGTCTTTGCCCGTGCCGAACTTCACGCAAGCTTCGTGGATCGACTCCATGATGAAGTGGAGTTTTTCGTCCACTTCCTGACCAGCCCACGAGATGTGCATGCAGTTCTGAGTCATTTCCAGACCCGAAGTGGCCACACCGCCGGCGTTCACGGCCTTGCCCGGAGCGAACAAGATGCCCGCCTTCTGGAAAGCGTGGATGGCTTCGGGGGTGCAACCCATGTTCGAAACCTCGGCGCAGCACCAGGTGCCGTTCTTCAGCAGCTCGGCGGCGTCGTCGCCGTTGAGTTCGTTCTGGAACGCGCAGGGAAGGGCGATGTCGCACTTGATGCTCCAAGCCTTTTTGCCTGCGGTGAAGGTGGTGCCGGGGAACTTCTTTGCGAAGGGCTCCACGATGTTCTGGTTCGACGAACGCAGAACGGGCAGGTAGTCGATCATCTCGGTGGTCATTCCGTCGGGGATGAGCACGACGCCGTCGGGTCCCGAGACGCCGATAACTTTGGCGCCGAGTTCGGTGGCCTTCTGAGCGGCGCCCCAAGCGACGTTACCGAAGCCCGAAACAACGACCGTCTTGCCCTTGATATCTTTGCCGGCGCGGCGGAGCATATACTCCACAAAGTAGAGTGCGCCGTAGCCGGTGGCTTCGGGACGGAGGATGGAGCCGCCCCACGTTTCGCCCTTGCCGGTGAGAACGCCGGTGTGGTACTGGCGGGCCAGCTTCTGGTACATACCGTTCATGAAGCCGATCTCGCGACCGCCGACGCCCACGTCACCCGCGGGTACGTCGGTGTCCACGCCGATGTTGTGCCACAGTTCGAGCATGAAGGCCTGGCAGAAACGCATGATCTCGGCGTTCGATTTACCGGTCGGGTCGAAGTCCGAGCCGCCCTTCGCGCCGCCCATGGGCAGAGTGGTGAGGGCGTTCTTGAAAGTCTGCTCGAAGCCGAGGAACTTGAGCATCGAGGGGTTGACCGCCTTGTGGAAACGCAGACCGCCCTTGTAGGGGCCGATGGCGCTGTTGAACTGCACGCGGTAGCCGATGTTGACCTGCGGAACACCTGCGTCGTCGATCCAGGTCACCTTGAAGGTGAACACGCGGTCGGGTTCCACGATGCGCTCCACGATGCGGGCGGCCTCGTACTCGGGGTGCTGGTTGTAGACCTCCTCGATAGATTCGAGAACCTCTTTGACGGCCTGCAAGTACTCGCTTTCGCCGGGGTGTCTCTTTTCGAGATCGCCCATTAACTGATTTACATTCATAATTATTTATGTTGTTTTAAGGTTAAATCCGACACCAAAAGTATCGGTTATTATCACAATATGCAAGTAAACGTCAAATATTTTTTTTCGGCGAAAATAGTGCTATCTTTGTTTCCCGAAATCTGTGTCTTGCGCCATATGAAATATACCCTCGAAGAAGTGTCGTCGAAGTCCCTGGTCAGGGAATTTTTGGATCTGCCGGCGCGTATTTACCGCGGCAACCGCAACTGGGTGTGCCCGCTGGAGAGCGACGTGGAGAGCGTGTTCGACCCCGCCCGTAACAAAAAATTCGCCGACGGCGAGGCGATCAGATGGGTCGCGCGCGACGCGGGCGGCCGGGTCGTGGGTCGCATAGCGGCCTTTCACAACCGCCAGGACGCCGCACTGGAGGAGCTGCCGACGGGCGGATGCGGTTTTTTCGAGGCGGAGGACGATCAGGATCTTGCCGACCTGCTGTTCGACGCGGCGCGGGATTGGCTCTCGGCCCGCGGAATGGAGGCGATGGACGGCCCTGTGAACTTCGGTTCGCGCGACGCCTGGTGGGGATTGCTGGTCGACGGATTCGAGTTCCAGCCGCTCTACGCCAACCCCTATAATCCGTCCTATTATATAAGGTTGTTCGAGAACTACGGTTTTAGGAACTACTTCAATCAGTACACCTACAACCGCAAGGTCGACGCGGGGCTGTTCAGCCAGTCGGTCTACGATCGGGTGAAGCGACTGGAGGAGTCGCCGGGTTACAGGTTCGACCATATCGAAATTAAAGACCTGCCGCAGGTGGCCGAAGATTTCCGGATGGTGTACAACAAGGCGTGGGTGCACCACTCGGGCGTGAAGCCGATGGAGCAGGCCGACGCCGACAAGTTGATGAAGACGCTCAAACCCATCATCGACCCCCGGCTGATCTACTTCGCCTGGTTTAACGACGAACCGATCGGGTTTTTCATCATGGTGCCCGACCTCAACCGCGTGATAGGCCGCTTCGGCGGGCGGCTCGGTTTGGTCAACAAGATCCGCCTCTGGTTTTCGCTCAAATTCACTCACAGGGCCGACCGCATATTCGCCATCATCTTCGGCGTGGTGCCCGAGTTTCACGGCAAGGGGGTGGAGAGCGGCATGATGCACTGCTTCGAGCGGGAGGCGCTCAAGGGCGACTTGCCCTACAAGTCGATGGAGTTGGCGTGGGTGGGCGACTTCAACCCCATCATGATGCGCATGGTGGAAAACTATGTGTGCGCCACGCGCCACAAGATCCACGTGACGTATCGCTATCTTTTCGACCGGGAGCGCGAATTCCACCGCGCACCGAGAATCGGAATGAGAAAACAGAACTAAAAACAATATGAATCAGGTATCTTTCGCCGGTTGTTTGCAGTCAAAATGGCGGCTGTGCAACGCTGTCGAAGAAAAATCGCTTAGTCGTATATGACAGAGTGATTTTCGAGACGAAGGCGGCAGAGGTGCCATTATCACTGCAAACAAAATGAAGACTACACCATTCACAAAGTACCACATCGAAAACGGCGCCAAGATGGCCGAGTTCGCGGGCTACAACATGCCCATCGAGTTTAGCGGCATCAATGACGAGCACATCACGGTTCGCAATGGCGCGGGCGTGTTCGACGTCAGCCACATGGGCGAGATTCGCGTCAAGGGGCCCAAGGCTCTGGCGTTTTTGCAGCGGGTGACGACAAACGACGTGGCGGCCTTGACCGGCGGCAAAATCCAGTACACCGCCATGCCCAACGGCCGCGGCGGCATTGTGGACGACGTGCTGTGCTACTGCTTCGACACCGAAAACTATCTGTTGGTGGTCAACGCCGCCAACATCGCCAAGGACTGGGCGCACCTCAACGAGCAGGCCAAGGCCTTCGGCGAGGGGGTGGAGCTGGTCAACGAATCGGACGCCACCTGCCAGCTGGCAATCCAGGGGCCTCTGGCGATGAAGGTGGTGCAGAAGTTCTGCCCCGAGGCGATCGAAGACCTTGTGTACTACACGTTCGTTACCACCGAGGTGGCGGGCATCAAGGACGTTTTGTTGTCGGCCACGGGCTACACCGGTTCGGGCGGCTGCGAGATTTACATAAAAAACGAAGACGCCGACAAACTTTGGGATGCGCTGTGGAAAGCGGGCGAGGAGTACGGGCTGAAGAACATCGGTCTGGGTGCGCGCGACACTCTCCGTCTCGAAAAGGGCTTCTGCCTCTACGGCAACGACATCGACGACACCACCTCGACCATCGAGGCCGGGCTGGGCTGGATCACCAAGTTCGTCGAGGGCAAGGATTTCCTCGACCGTCCTTTGTATAAAAAGCAGAAGGCGGCCATCTCGGCCAAAGATTTCTCGGCCGACGGCATCACCCGCCGCCTGGTGGGCTTCAAGATGGCCGAAAGGGGCATTCCCCGCCACGGCTACGAGATCGCCTCTGTCGACGGGGTAAAAATGGGCGTCGTGACCTCGGGCACAATGTCGCCCATGCTCAAGGAGGGCATCGGAACGGGCTACGTGCGCCCCGAGTTTGCCGCCGTCGGCACCGAAATCGCTATCGTCATCCGCGAAAAGTTGGTCAAGGCGACCGTCGTGAAGTTGCCGTTCGTTTAGCGGTTCGGCAGAACGGCGGTCGTCAAGCTGCCGTTCGTTTAGCCGACCACGTTAGTTTAGCCGACCACCTCGTTTTGGCCGGTATCGTAAAGAATCGGCCTGACATAAATTCAAAAAAAGTGGCGCATCCGGTTAAGGTGCGCCACTTTGCATTCACACAGGTTTATCGTTCTATCTCCTCGCCGGCGCCGTAGTCGAGCCTCAGGGCGACGAACAGCAGCAGCGTGAAGGCCAAAAACGACGACCCCCCGTAGCTGAAGAACGGCAGCGGGATGCCGATCACCGGCACCAACCCTATGGTCATGCCGGTGTTGATGAGCACATGGACGAGGAATATCCCCGCCACGCAGTAGCAATAGATCCTCGCGAAGGGCTCCTGGCATCGCTCGCCCATCTTCACCAGGCGCATGATGAGTACGCAAAACAGCGCCAGCACCGCGATCGAACCGGCGAATCCCCACTCCTCGCCCACGGTGCAGAATATGAAGTCGGTGCTCTGCTCGGGCACGAAGTCGAACTTGGTCTGCGTCCCTTCGAGGAATCCCTTGCCCAACAGGCCGCCCGACCCGATGGCGATCTTCGACTGGTTGACGTTGTAGCCCCATCCGCGGGCGTCGCTCTCGACACCCAGCGTGTCCAAAATTCGCTTCTGCTGGTGAAGGTCGAGGCTGTCGAACACCACGCCCGATGCCGACACGAACGCCAGCGACGAGAAGAACAGCACCACCAACACCCAGAACCGCCCTATACGCGCGGCGCGGGCCGCAATCGCAGCGACGGCAACGGCGAGGCACGACACCGCCAACAAAACATAGTAGTAGCTCCATCCGACATCCAGGGCGAACCTCGCGCCCGTCCAAACCACAATCGACACCAGAGCCACCGAGGCCAACCACACCAACGGCGCCCTCCAATTGCGATGGATGAAGCCGAATCCGGCGGCGCATCCCACAAGTATGGCCATCAAAAGTCCCGTGTCGGTGATCCAAAACGAGCCGAAAAAGAGCCCCAACACGATGCCCGACACTATGTATATCCACCTGTTGAGCCCCTCGCGGTAGAGCATCAGCATAAACGAGCCGTAGACCACCGCCGATCCCACGTCGTGCTGCATGAACATCACCGCCACCGGCAGGCCGACGATCGCACCCACCCGCCAAAGCCCCCGCCATCGACCCAGGGTGAAGCCGTAGCCGCTCATGTGGCGCGCAAGGGCCAGCGACACCGCGAACTTCATGAACTCGGTCGGCTGGATCGACAATGGGCCCAGCACCAGCCACGCCTTGGCCCCGTTGATCTCGCGCCCCAAAACGATCGTCGACAGCATGGCCGCCAAACACAATCCATATATCGGCCAGGCCAAAATGTGGTAATACTTGTCGTCCAGCAGCATCACCAACAGCGCCACCAACATCGAGGCGCCGATCCACATCAGCTGCTTGCCGTAGTCGAGCCCCAACTCGAACGCGCCCTGGGTCTCGTCGTACACCGCCGCGTAGAGGTTCACCCACCCCATGACCACCAGCGCCAACCACACGCCGATAGTCCACCAATCGACGCCTCGCCCCAGAACGCGCTCCTTGTTGCCGCCCCTAACCCAGCCCGACACGCTGTTCTCTCTAATTAGCTCCGTCATAATGTGGGTATTGAATCTGCATGGATTTGACATATTCGGCCAGCGCGGGTCGAGTGATGGTGTCGGTCAGATATTGCTCCATCAGCAGCGAGCCCACGGGCACGGCGGCGGTCGAACCGAAGCCCGCGTTCTCCACGTAGACGCATATCGCTATCTTGGGGTCGTCCTTGGGCGCGAATCCGATGAACACCGAGTGGTCGCGGTGGGCGTTTTGCGAGGTACCCGTCTTGCCGCAAATCTCCAGCCCCGGCACCATGCCCATCGCCTTCACCGTGCCGCCGTCCTCGTGCGCCGCCATGTACATACCCTCGACGATCGGTTCGAAGTGTTCGGGGTCGACGGCTGTGTGGTGCGGCTCATAGAATTTGCTCTCCAACGGTTGGCCGTCTATCTCTTTTATCACGTGGGGAATGTAGTAGTGGCCGCGGTTGGCTATCGTCGCCGCCAGGTTGGCCATCTGCAACGGGCTGGTTCCCAACTCCCCCTGCCCGATCGAAAGAGATATTACGGTGAGCGAGTTCCAGCGCCCGCGATAAACCTTTTCGTAGTACTCGGGCAGAGGCACGTTGCCGTTGAGTTCGGCGGTGAAGTCGCTCTCCAACTTGCGCCCGAAGCCGAAGCTGCGCACATACTCCGCCCACTTGGCGTAGCCGCCCCTCGAAGCGGCTCCCCCGTGCTCCTGTTCGTCCATCACGTTGCGCAGCACGTAGCAGAAATAGGCGTTGCACGAGGTCATGATGGCGTGCCTCAAATCCAACGGCGAGGAGTGGGCGTGGCAACCCACCGTCAGTCCGCCGGCCGAGTATCCGTGGTTGCACACATATCTGTTCTCGGGCCTGAGCACCCCTTCTTGCAGGCCGATGAGGCCGTTGACCATCTTGAACGTCGACCCCGGGGGGTACTGCGCCATCACCGCGCGATTGAACAGCGGACGGCGGCGGTCGCTCGACATTCGGGCGTAGTTTTCGTTGCGCTCGCGGCCTATCAACTCGTCGGGGTCGTAGGTCGGACCGTTGGCCATCACCAAAATCTCGCCCGTGCTCGGCTCTATCGCCACCACGCTGCCCACCTTGCCCCGCATGAGTTCCTCGGCAAAGGCCTGCAACTCGGCGTCGAGCGAGGCTGTGAGGGTCTTTCCGGCCACGGGCAAGGTGTCGTACATTCCGTCCTGATACGAACCCTGCACTATGCCGTGCACATCCACCAGATTTATCTTCACCCCCTTTTCGCCCCTCAGGTACTTTTCGTACGCCGCCTCGATGCCGCTACGGCCGATGTAGTCGCCGCTGCGGTAGTAGCCGTCGCGCGCAAGGTCGCCCGCGTTCACCTCGTTCACATAGCCCAGCAGGTTGCCCGCCATCTTGCGCGGATAGGAGCGCACGGTGCGGTAGACGGTGTTGAATCCGGCGATGCGCAACTCGTCCAACATCAGTTTGGTCTCCTTCGACAACCCCGCCACCACCACCGACGGGCGGCGACGCGAATATCTAACCGCCTTTTCGAGTTGCGAGCGCATTCGCGGCAGCGGCACGTCGACTATGCGACACAGCAGCAGCGTGTCGAACGGCACGGCGTCGAGCGGAGTGATTATAAGGTCGTAGGATTCGCGGCTGCGGATGATGTACTCGCCGTTGCGATCCACCACCTCGCCCCGGGGCGGATAGAGCACCTCGTGACGCAGGGCGTTGTTCGACGAGGCCTCTTTATAAGAGGTGTCGATTATCTGGATGTGGAACAGCCGCGCGGCGATGATCGCAAAGACCACGACCACGAAGATCAAAAGTGTTCCGTATCTGGCGGAGTTGCGCTCCATATCGAGTTTTTTTACGTCGTGGTGGCGTGTGGTGGCGGCGAGCTCCATGTGGCTGCACGCCCGATGGCGGTGGCTGACGGTGGCGTTGCGCCCGAGCCTGCCTGCCTGCCTGCCCGGTCGGGAGCGAATGCTCGCCCTATGGCAGCGACTCGCCGGTTATGCTTTTTTTCGCGTCTTTATCGTAAACACGAGCGACGTGGCCCACACCGCCCACACCGTGACCGCCCCACTCACGAGCGCCTTGGTCGCCACCTGCCCGTAGTTGCCCCACGTCTCGGCCTCAAGGCTGAAGCAGAGCATGGCGTGGACGGCGACCGCGAGCGCCACGTAGCGCAGAAACTTCGCCCCGCCCAGCAGCTTCGCCGAGGGCATGGCCGTCTGTTCCTCCACCGTCTCCCGGCCCAGCGTCAGCAGCATAACCCACCGCCTGGAGAAGGCCGTCCAGAGCGTCACCGCCGTATGCAGACCGGCCGTTCCCTCGAAAACGTCGACGAACACGCCCGTCGCAAAACCCAACAGCAGCATCGTCAGCGGCCGCGCGTTCACCGGAAGCAGCAACACGAATCCCACGTAGGCCAGCGGACTGAAGTAGATGGACAGCCTCATCGAGTCGAACACGAAGAGTTGCAGCACCACCGCCGCCACCGCAAATACCCCTAAATATGTCGCTACCCGCCTCATCTCGTAGTCGCGGATTGAGTTTCGGGGCGGGGGGGCGTGGATTGCGAGCCGGTCGCGGATTGAGTTTCGGGGCGGGGTGCGGTTTGAGTTCCCGAGCTGGGTGCGTTCACTGATTCCGTCGCGGTTCCCGGGGCATCCGTCCCCAACACCTCCCGCTCCAGTTTTATGCGCTCGAACGCTCCCGGATTATCGACCAACGTCACCACCCGAAGCGACGCGATGTCCGCCCCCAGCCTCACGTCGATGTCGTAGGAGGCGCGCGTCTCGTCGGTCGTGAACTCCTCCACGGTGCCTATGAATATCCCCTCGGGGAAGTAGAACGAGTAGCCGCTCGTCACGATGGTATCTCCGCGCGCTATCTCGGCGTATTTGGGCACCTCGGTCAGCCGCACCACGCGCGGATCGGCCCCCGGCCACGACACCGAGCCGAAGTGCTCCGTGCCGCTCACAAGGCCGCTCGCCCTGAACGCCGTGTTGAGCACCGACACGCACACCGCGTTATGCTCCGACGCCCTCTCCACATAGCCCACCATGTGGCCGTCGATGGAGGTGACGGCCATTCCGTCCCTAACTCCGTCGGCCGTGCCGCGGTCTATCATAATGAAATTCTCCCGGCGGCCTATCGAGTTGCGAACCACCCGCGCCACGACATGTTCGTGCGGGAACGTCAACGTGGCGCCTATCGAGTCCAACTCCGCCGCCGAAAATCGCTCGCGCCAGGCGGCCAGCTCTCCCTCCAATCGCCGCACCCTCTCCTCCAGCGCCCGATTGGTAGTGCCCAGACTCACGAAGTGCTCCGCCCGGGCTATGCGGTCGTAGACCCCGCCCACTATGTTGTCCGACACCACCAGCATCCGCGCCTTGGTGTGCACCGACGATGAGGCGTAGAAGTGCAGCGCCAACCCCTCCAAAAAGAGGAAGACGAGCGGCACGTATACCCTGCGCAGAAACAACAACAGCCTGTACATCGGGGCGAAGGTGGGTGGTTTATCTCGTCAGGAACGAGAATTTGCCTATGTTTTCGAGCGCCTTGTTGGTTCCGCGGGCGACCGAGCGCAACGGATCGTTGGCCACTATGAACGGAATCTTGCAGTTGTTGCTGAACCGCTGTGCCAGCCCCCTGATGAGCGCGCCGCCACCGGCCAAATAGACGCCCTTGCGATATATGTCCGAATAGAGTTCCGAGGGGATGCTCTCCAGCACCTTCATTATGGCCGCGTCGATCTTCAGCAACGAGCGATCCAACGCTACGGCGATCTCGCTGTACGTCAACTCGATGGTTCGCGGAAGCGCCGTCACGATGTTGGGGCCGGTGAGCACGTAGTTGTCGGGCTCCTCGTCCTCGGGCAGTTTTTTGATGGCCGAGCCCACGGCGATCTTGATCTCCTCGGCGGTGCGTTCGCCTATCCTTATCTCGTGAGCCTGACGCATGTAGTTGCGGATATCCTCGGTGAGCACGTCGCCCGCCACGTTGATGCTCTCCGAGCAGACTATCCCGCCCAGCGAGATGCAGGCGATCTCGGTCGTACCGCCGCCTATGTCGATTATCATGTGTCCCTCGGGAGCCTCCACGTCTAACTCCGCCCCCAGAGCCGCCGCCATCGGTTCGTAGATCATGTACACCTCGCGGCCGCCCGCGTGCTCGGCGCTATCGCGAACCGCGCGTATCTCCACGTTGGTGGAGCCGCTCGGAATGCAGATCACCATCTTGAGCGACGGGGTGAAGAGTTTCGACGACGACACCTCCTTGATCATCCCCCGCAGCATCAACTCGGTGGCGGTGAAGTCGGCAATCACTCCGTCTTTCAGCGGGCGGATGGTGCGGATGTGTTGGTGGGTACGGCCGTGCATCTGGTTGGCCTTGTGGCCAAAGGCGACCATCTTGCCGGTGTGGGCGTCCAAAGCCACTATCGACGGCTGGTCGACCACAACCTTGCCGTCGTGTATGATGAGCGTGTTGGCCGTCCCCAGGTCAATCGCAAGTTCCTGTGTCAAAGAGAATAATCCCATAAAATTATGAATAACAAATCATGAATCATGAATTTCGGAGCGACAAAGCCGCAGGCTTTCAACACCTGCACGAAGTGCGCCGCGATTCATGATTTATGATTCATGATTAAATTAATGTTTAAAATGTCTTATGCCGGTAAACACCATCGTCATATTATTTGCGTCGCAATACTCCACGCTGTCGGCGTCTCTGACAGATCCACCCGGCTGGATGACCGCCACGACGCCCGCCTGGTGCGCGATCTCGACGCAGTCGGCGAACGGAAAGAACGCGTCCGACGCCATCACCGCACCTTCGAGCGGGAAGCCGAAGCTTTTCGCCTTGTCGATAGCCTGCCTCAGCGCGTCGACCCTCGACGTTTGCCCCACGCCGCTGGCGAGCATCTGTCCGTCTTTGGCGAGAACTATGGCGTTGCTCTTCGACTGCTTGACGATCTTGTTGGCGAAAACCATGTCTCGAAGCTCCGCCGCGGTGGGTTTGCGCCGCGTGACCGTTTCCGTCGAGCCGTCCACACCGCCCACCTTCAGGTCGCGCTCCTGCACCGCCACGCCGTTCAATAGCGAACGGAACTGTCGCGCCGGACGCGCCACATCCTTCAGCACCAAGATGATTCGGTTTTTCTTGCTTCGGAGCATCTCCAGAGCCTCGGGCGCGTACGCCGGCGCGAGAATCACCTCGAAGAAAAGTTTGTTTATCTCCTCGGCCGCCGCTGCGTCGATCGGTTTGTTGCTCACCAACACCCCGCCGTAGGCGCTTACCGGATCGGCGGCCAACGCGCGCTCATAGGCGGCCGACGCCGTCGCTCCCGTCCCCACTCCGCAGGCGTTGTTGTGTTTCAAAATCGCAAAGACTGCATCCTGCCCTTCGCCGTCTGCCGCGACACCGAACTCAGCGATGAGGTTCACCGCCGCGTCGATGTCCAACAGGTTGTTGTAAGAAATATCCTTGCCGTGCAGCTGCTCGAAAACCTCGCCCAGGTCGCCGTGGAACGACGCCTTCTGATGGGGGTTTTCGCAGTAGCGCAGTGCTTTACCGCCCGCAAACCAGTCGTGAATGGCGGTGTCGTAGTGCGAACTCACGGCGAAAGCGAGCGTGGCGAACCGCCTGCGCTGCTCCAGCGTGGTCGAGCAATCCTGCCCGCGCAACAACTCCAACAGCGAACCGTACTGCTCGCGCGAACCCACGATCACCACGTCGCGAAAGTTCTTGGCCCCGGCGCGTATCAGCGAAATGCCGCCTATGTCTATCTTTTCTATGATTTCGGCCTGCGGAGCCCCGCTTGCCGCCGTCGCCTCGAAGGGATAGAGGTCGACGATCACAAGGTCTATCTCGGGAATGCCGTACTCGGCCAACTGCGCTCCGTCTTCGGGCAGCGACCGGCGCGCCAGAATGCCGCCGAACACCCCGGGGTGGAGCGTTTTGACCCTTCCGCCCAGGATCGACGGATAGCCGGTGAGCGACTCCACCGCCGTGGCTTCGAGGCCCAAACCGTGGATAAATTCGAGCGTTCCGCCCGTCGAGTATATCGTCACGCCCGCCGCCGCAAGTTCCCTGACGATCTCGTCGAGCCCATCCTTATGGTAGACCGATACGAGCGCGCTTTTTATCTTTGTGTGTGTCATTGGATTCAATAAGGAAAATCAATCGGCAAATTTAGCTCTTTTTTGCGAAAACCACAAACGCGCACCCGTTACGCCTTTATTTTACCGACTATTTTGCGCACCACCTCCATAAACTCGCCGAAAGCGTCGAGCCTCAGCAGCGCCGCGCCGCCCAAATAGACCGCCACGCCCGCCAGTATCTTAGCCGCAAGCACCATCCATGGCGCCGCAAACCCGCTCAGCACAAGGCCCACGCCCCACACCGCCGCCGCCATCGCCAACGAAAGCCCCAGCACCGGCAACACGTCGCGCGCCAAATCGCGAAATCCGTAGGCCGAATGTTTGCTCGCCACCGCAAAACTAACCACCGCGTCGCTCACCGCAATCGCCGACACCCCCCACGCGATGGCCATCGCCCCGAACGGAATGGTCGCCCCTAACACCACCGTGGCTATCACTTTTTTGATCACCTCGGCGCGTATCACCGCCCCGCCGCCCGTGCGCGTTCGCAAAATATTGGACGACACCACCGCTATCGGAGTGGCGAACCCCGCGATGCACAGTATGCGCAAAAACGGCACCGAGCCCTGCCACTGCGGGCCGAGGAACACACCGAAAATCTCGCCCGCCACCGCCGCCAGTCCCGCCATTATCGGAAACATCAAAAAGGCGATAGACCCCGCCACCCGACCCACCGACCGCGCGAACTTGTCGTCGTCGTCCGCCACCGCCGCGAGAGCAGGAAACGTCACGCTCTGCATCGCGCTCATTGCAGCCGTGAGGGGATGATCGCGCAGTTTTCGAGCCTGATCGTAGTGGCCGAGTGTACCATGGTGGATTCGGCCGATAATTATTTGGGGTACATTGTTGTAGACATTATTCAAAAGGTCGGTGCCGAGCAGCCGCGCGCTGTATGAAAACATGCCCCGGATAGAGCCCATGGAGAATCCGCCGGAAGGTCTCCACCGCCCGAATGTCCAGAACAGCAGCGCCCTAAAGCCCATCATCGACACCCTCATTCCCACCAAAGCCCACACCCCGAATCCCGCCACGGCCAGACCCAGCGACACCAGCCCGCTGCACACCGTAGCTGCGAACACAATGGTCGACATCCGCCGAAAGCCAAACTCGCGCACCAACACCGTCTGTTGAATGATGCCCAACGCGTTGAGCGGCACCACCAGATACAACACCGGAGCCAACTCGGGCAGTCGGGGCATATCGAGCACGGCGGCGGTGGGATACGACAGCCCCACCAGCACGGCGTAGATCGCCACCGACATCGCCATGTTGAACCCGAAGGCCGACGAAAAATCGGTCGGCGAGGCATCCTTGTTGCGAATCAGCGCCTGCGAGAATCCGCTGTCCACAAAGGTGTTGAACACCGCGCCGAACGCAGTCAAAATCGCCACCATGGCGTAATCCTCCGGAAAAAGGCGATTGGCCACGTTGACGAATATCCACGCCTGAAACAGCGCCGAGGCGACCTTTTCGGCCGCGCTCCAGGTGAATCCCCGCACCACTTTTTTCTTCAACTCAGCCATTTCGCCCGCTTTTCAGTTCCGTCATTTCGCTATTATTCAGCTCCGTCATGCTATTTTTTCGATACCTCCGACATTTTCAGCAGCGCCGACACCCCGAGACGGTAGCCGTCGAGCCCGAATCCGGTGATGGTTCCGCGGCAGACCGGCGCCAGCAGCGACACCTGCCGGAACGGTTCGCGCGCCATGATGTTCGAGATGTGCACCTCCACTACCGGCAACGCCACCGCCGCCACCGCATCCGCGATCGACACCGAGGTGTGGGTGTAGCCGCCCGCGTTGAGCACTATACCGTCTGAAACACCGTCAGCCTTTTGAATCGCGTCGACGATTTCGCCCTCTATGTTGGATTGAAAATAATCGAGCGTCAGGCCGGGAAACGCCGCGTGCAGTTCGGCTCGCAGTTCGGCCAAGTATGTTTCGAAGTCGGCGCCGCCATATATTTCGGGTTCGCGCCGTCCGAGCAGGTTGAGGTTGGGGCCGTTGATTATCAGTATTTTCATCGTCTCGTCGCTTATGTTGCGCAAAAGTAGTAATTTTGCGCGAACAATGGATGAGTTCGATTTTATAGAGGGCATAAAACGCGCGTTCGAGGGCATAGGCGACGGCACAATCAAGGGCATAGGCGACGACTGCGCGGTGATTCCCGTATCCGAGGCCGAATCGCTGGTGGTGACCGAGGAGGCGGCATCGGACAACGACACCGAATCGCTCGTTGTGACCACCGACATGCTGATCGAAGGGGTGCACTTCTTGCGTCATGCAACCTCGGCGCGCGAGTTGGGCGGCAAGGCGCTGGCGGTCAACCTGTCCGACGTGGCGGCTATGGGTGCCCGGCCGGTGGCGTCGTTCCTGTCGATCGCCCTGCCCGCCGATTGTCGCGGCGAGTGGGCGGAAGAGTTCATGGAGAGCTACCGCGAACTGTCGGCGCGACACAACGTGCGGCTGGCGGGGGGCGACACCACGGGATCGCTGAACGGCGTGGCGATAAACGTCACGCTTGTCGGTCGCGCCCCGACGGCCTGTTTGAAATTTCGCGACGGGGCACGGCCGGGCGACATCATCGCGGTGGGCGGTGAGTTGGGGGCTTCTGCGGCGGGTCTCGCCGACATTTTGGCGGGCAGGCTCGACACCCCGTCGGCGCATATCCACCGCAATCCGGCGGCTCAGGTGGCTGAGGGCGAGTGGCTCGGGGGGCGGGCGGAGGTGCGCTCGATGATGGATTTGTCGGACGGTCTGGCATCCGACCTGCGCCATATTTTGCGCGCGTCGGCGAAGGCGGCGGGGTCGGTGCTGTCGGCGGAGATCGAACTGTCGGCCATTCCCATGCCCGACAGCGTCACGACAGAGCAGGCCGTCACCGGCGGCGAGGACTACAAACTGCTGCTGACCGTCGCGCCCGAGGGTTGGGACGCACTCGCGAAAGATTACCTCGACCGTTTCGGCGTGCCGCTTC
Source organism: Alistipes sp. (assembly GCA_031285345.1). Classification (GTDB taxonomy): domain Bacteria; phylum Bacteroidota; class Bacteroidia; order Bacteroidales; family Rikenellaceae; genus UBA940. The sequence continues at coordinate 35,958 of JAITWI010000006.1, read as the reverse complement.
ACGCGATAGGCCGCATCACCGCTGACGCCGGCGACACATCCGACACAGGCATCACCGCCGGAACACGCACCGGCACCGAAACCGACATCACCGACGGAACCGGCACCAGCACCGAAACCGGCGGAGACACCCCGCCCCACCCCGCCGGCCAAATAGTTTGGCTCGAAGGCGGCGAGCCCGTAGTAAGAGATTGGCGGGGGTTCGTCCATTTTTAACTTTTGAGGGAAATCCTTACCTTCGCCCCCTGATATGGGCAGAATTTTAGCGATAGACTACGGCACCAAGCGCACCGGACTGGCCGTCACCGACCCGCTGCGCATCATCGCGGGGGCGTTGGAGACCGTGCCGACCCACACCCTGCACGACTGGCTGGCCGCCTATTTCGCGCGCGAAAAGGTCGACATCGTCGTCATCGGCAAACCCACGCAGATGAACGGAGAGCCCTCGGAGTCGATGGCCCACATCGCCCCGTTCGTGAAAAAACTCAGGGCCGGGCATCCCGACAAACAGGTGGTTTACAGCGACGAGCGGTTCACCTCGCGCCTCGCCCAGCGCGCCATAATCGACGGCGGAGTTCCAAAAATGGCTCGGCGCGACAAATCGCTGGTCGACAAGATCAGCGCCACGATAATTTTACAGGATTACCTCGAAAGCAGAGAATATAAAGAGACAATACTATGATATACCCGATAGTGGTTTACGGATCGCCCGTGTTGAGGGGCGAAAACAAAAATATCGACGCCACCTACCCCGAGCTGCCGAAGCTGATCGACGACATGTTCGCCACCATGAGCGCCGCCGAGGGGGTGGGTTTGGCCGCGCCGCAGATCGGCAAGTCGATCCGCCTGTTCGTCATCGACGCCACCCCCTGGTCGGACGACGAGCCCGAGCTGGCCGACTTTCGCCGCGCGTTCATCAACCCCGAGATATATTGGCGGGACGAGGAGGAGGTGTGGTACAACGAGGGGTGCCTGTCGCTGCCCGGCATCCACGAAGATGTGTCGCGCCCGGCGTCGGTGCGCATGCGCTGGCTGGACGAAAACTTCGCGCCACACGACGATATCTTCTCCGGTCGCGCCGCACGCATAGTTCAACACGAGTACGACCATCTGGAGGGCGAAGTGTTCACCGACCGCCTCGCCCCGTTGCGCCGCACGCTTTTGAAGAGCAAGCTTGTCGGCATGACCAAGGGCAAGTTCCGCGCCGCCTATCGCACGAAATAATATGCCGAGAAAAACACCCGCTACAAAAACCCAAGATTATGAAACTAACGCGCAACGAAAAGAACACTTTTTTCAAAATCCTTTCCAACAACAGCGTCGATCCTGCAGGGTTTGAGTTTGTAGAAGAGAATGAAGGACTCACCGTAAAGAGCAAATCTGAAAAGGATTGGTATTTTCAATTAAGTACTCACGTTACGTTCAATGGTTTTGTTCGTTATTCTGTGTCTTTCTTCCCTCGTCCCATAGACAATCAGATGCTCCCCGACGAAGAATACGCTTCATTTCACAACGTACTTACACGCTTTGATAAATGGGCCGGCTACCTGCGCGAAGAAATCGGCGCCGTTGATCTTTGGAGCGCTATCAAAGACGAGTCATCATTAAACAAACAGAATTTCGACAGCACATCACAATTCACGCCGCAGCAAATACTTCAGATTCAGAGCGGCATAGACGAGATAAAGATCAAGCTCGCAGCGCTTCCCGAGATACGAGACAACATCGAAATCATCCACAGGGAATTAGACTCACTGAAAGATTCGGCGGACAAATTTTCGAGAAAAGATTGGCGTAATTTATTTATCGGGTCGTTGATGAGTCTTCTGTTTCAAAATATTATCCCGCCTAACATTGCCCAAACAGTCTACATGTATATCAACACCGTAACAACAGTCTTTCTGACATTGGCACCATGAAAGCAAGCGGGACTCTTTCAAGAGTCCCGCTTGCTTTATTATGATGCGGCGGCGATTTTACACATGCCTATTTGACGGTTCTGCTCGCCCGAACTCAATGCGTCTACCCTAACCGCTTACGGATCTCGTCGGCCTCGGCCTCGTAGCCGGGCTTACCGAGCAGGGCGAACATGTTGCGCTTGTAGGCCTCCACCCCCGGCTGGTCGAACGGATTGATGCCCGCCATGTAACCGCCGATGGCGCACGCCTTTTCGAAGAAATATATGAGTTCGCCGAGAGCCCCCTCGTCCAAGCGCGGAATCTCGACGCGTATGCACGGCACCCCTCCGTCGACGTGGGCCAGCGTGGTGCCCTGTTCGGCCTTGCGGTTGACCTCGCCCAGACGCCGACCCGCCAAAAAATCGAGACCGTCTCCATCGTTTTCTGCGCGCTCTACCCGAAGTTCCCGCCTCGATTCGGCGACGCTCAAAAAGGTCTCGAATATCGTCCGTTCGCCCTGCTGAATGTACTGCCCCATCGAGTGGAGGTCGGTCGTGAAGATGGCCCCGGCCGGGAAAATGCCGCGCCCCCGCTTGCCGTCGCTCTCGCCGAAAAGCTGCTTCCACCACTCGATAAAGCTCTGCAACGCAGGCTCATAGGCAGCCAAAATCTCGATTTTGTAGCCTGCGCCATACAAAGCGTGGCGGGCGGCGGCGTACATCGCGGCGGGATTTTCGGCGAACGGCACATCGGGAGCGGTGGCTGCCTCCATCCTACGCGCACCGGCCATCAAAGCCTCGATATCGACCCCCGCGACGGCCAACGGAAGCAGACCCACCGGCGTCAGCACGGAATACCTGCCCCCCACGTCGTCGGGAATCGCAAACGTCTTGTATCCCGCCTCATCGGCCAGCGTCCTCAACGCTCCGCACGCGCCGTCGGTCACGGCCACTATCCTTTCGGCGGCTCCGACAGCTCCGTAGCGCCGCTCGATATGTTGCCTGGCGATGCGAAAAGCGATTGCCGGCTCGGTGGTGGTGCCCGACTTGGAGATCACTATCGCCGCCACCTCACGCCCTTCGACCGCCTCCATCAGCGACGCCATGTAATCCTCCGACAGGGTGTGGCCGGCGAAAACTATGGTAGGACTATTGTGATCGCCTCCCTCTCGGCGCTCCCTACTCAATGAAGCGAACGGATCGCCCAGCGCCTCCATCACGGCCTTGGCGCCTAAGTAAGAGCCACCTATACCTATAACTATAACAACCTCCGCGCGCCGACGAAGCTCATCGGCCGCCGCCCGAATCCCATCCAAAACCTCCGGCGTAACGGCGGACGGCAACCCCACCCAGCCCAAAAAATCGGCACCCTCGCCCTCGCCCGTGTGTAGCAGCGCGTTGGCGTACTCGGCCTCGGAACGCAGAGCGTCGAACGCCCCGGAGCCATCCGAAACCCCGAAAGGCAAAAAATCTAAAGCGCGGCGAATATCGGGCGGCAGGATCATATCAGTTTATTGGTTAGGTTTCTCATGGTTTTCGACGGTTGCGCGCCGCCGTACAGAATATCGTACACCGCCTGGGCGATGGGCATATCTATGCCGTGGCGCTCGTTGACGTGGTGCACCGTTTCGGTGGCGTAGAGACCCTCCGCAACGCCGCCCAACTCCATCTGCGCGCTCTTGATGTGCAGCCCCTTGCCGATCATCATCCCGAAGCGTCGGTTGCGCGAAAACGGTGAGTAGGCCGTCACCAACAGGTCGCCCAAAAATGCAGATGTATTGGTGTCGCGCTCGCCGCACGGGTTCGCCGCGTTGATGCCGGAGTCGGAGTCGGTTTCCGCGGCGGTGGCGTGCCCGGCTTCCGCGGCAGTGGCGTGCTCGGAGCATGGACGGGGGCACGGGAACGCCCCGTCCAAAAAGCGCCTCATCTCCCGCGCGCCATTGGAAATGAGCACCGACAGAAAGTTGTCGCCGTAGCCCAGCGCCACCGCGATGCCCACCGACAGGGCGTAGATATTCTTCAGGATTGCGGCGTACTCCACCCCGTGAATGTCGTTCGAAATGGCGACCCTAATATAAGGTGCGGAGAGTTTGTAGGCCATGATGCGGGCGTTGTCGAGATTGCGGCACGCCACGGTGAGGTACGACAGCCGCTCCATGGCCACCTCCTCGGCGTGGCTCGGCCCTCCGATCACCCCTATTCCGGCGGGCGACACCCCGTGGCGACGGGCCAGATACTCGGTGATGGAGAGATAGCTGCCCGGCACGATGCCTTTGATCGCCGAAATTACGAATTTATCCGACAGCGGCACCGTCAGTCCTTCGAGAAAAGTCTCCAAAAACGCCGACGGAGCGGCCAAAATCACCACGTCGGCCTCGCCCACCACCTTGTTAATGTCGCCCGAAGGCTCTATCTGCGCCGGATCGAACTCCACGTCGGACAGGTAGCGGGTGTTGCGCCCCTCGCTCCGCAGCGACTCCAGCACCTCGGCGTTTCGGACATACCATCCTACCTTTTGGCCGCTGTCGGTCAATATCTTAACTATTCCTGTCGCCCAGCTTCCGTGGCCTACGACGGCGCAGCGGGCATCTTTTTCTATATGAATTTCCATAAGGTTCGTCGTGTTGTGAGAGACAAACTTAGTCAAATTTCGCGAATTGAAAAAAACGGCTCGAATAGCGATTTTTCTTTCGCGGCGCGCATTTGTGGCACGGGGTTTGTAATATAATTCGATAAACAAAAGGTTTCTTCATTTATTTAAGTTTGGGTTAGTAGTTTTGGGGAGAGTCTTATGCTCCCCGGGCACAGGAGACCATCGTGATGATGCTCTCCTGTTCTTTTTGTGCCCTGTGGCAACAAAAAGAACAGGAGAGAAAACTTTCGTAATCCCCCTATATCCCCCTTTGACAAGGGGGATTTGCAAAACCGTGGTTTTTGCGTTTTGTGCCCTGTGGCAACAAAAAGAACAGGAGGGAACTTTCGTAATCCCCCTATATCCCCCTTTGACAAGGGGGACTTGCAAAACCGTGGTTTTGTGTCGCCGATTGTGTCCTGCGACTGAGGCTGCGTGACCGCGGATACGGATGCCAGAAGGGTTGTCGTAATCTTTCCGACAACCCTTCTGCATGCAGAGACTTTGTTCTCTATCTTTTTTTGCTCAATCCGAAAATCGCGAGGGCGATCATATAGGCCGCGCACACCGCCGCCATGCTCCAAAAGGCAATTCTTGCCCATCGGATAAAATCGACATTGTCCGGTTCGGCTCCGGCACTAATGACATCGAACGCTCCGACGAAGAACCAAACCCCGCCACATAAGGGAATGACGATCATCGCCGCCAAAAACGCCCAACCGAGTACGGTCAGCCGTCGCGCACGCTTCAACTCCGACTCCATCGCGTTGCCGTTTTTAAGGTAGCGCTCTTTGAGTGCGAAATAGAGGGGAAAACTCAGTAAACCGTTGGCTATGAACGGCACCGCGAACACCAACGGAATGAATCCGTAGTTCCGGTAGCCGCGAATCATAAGGCACATCCCCGCCGCGAACAGCACAACCGCGAGGGCCACCAACCCTGCCACATAACAATCAATCATAATATTTTGTTTTTAGTCAAGTTTACAGACAATGTATTCCTGCGGCTATCGCCACCTGTAACTCTGTGATATACGGGAGAATACCGAATGTAGATCCCAATCCGTTGTTCATATCTTTGATATCGTTGAGATCCCCGTTGCCTCTGATGTAATCCATCATCATAGTGTAGTTCGACTTTACGCAATCCCACCAACCCTTCACCCAGTTGGCATCGTCCAGATTCATTTCCACCTGTTCGTCGATCGCATATGTTCGAATACCGGCAAGCACGTCTTGTTCGCAAATATAGGAGGCCACCACAACTCCTTCCGCGGTTCGCTGCGTGGTCTTGGTCTGTGTGGGCGTCAGTTGTTCTATTTCGAGAGAGAATCCGACCTCTTTACCTTCTCTATCCATGGTTACAAAGCAGACCTGCGTTTCTCCAACCGACCTCGTGCTGGTTCTCGCCCCGTAGATGGTCACATCGACAGGCGATCCTCCGTAATGTTCAATCAACACATGGTCGCCATTCCGAAATTGCTCCGGGATTTTTACGTCATTTTCACTTGATCCGCAGGAAAGGATTACCCCCCCCCCCCCCATCACAACAGCCGCTGCGGCCATTGTCAGAAAAAATTGCTTTTTCATAGTTTTGGTTTTTGTTGGTTAGTTTTTGTGCACCTTGCACAGCCCGCAAGTTAGAAAATATTTTTTAAATTAGCAAGCCTTTCGAATGGTCATCCGTTCAAATTTTATTCGCTTAAAATTCACTATCTTTGCGGAATGGATTTCAAGTTGGTATCGGAATACAAGCCCACCGGCGACCAGCCCGAGGCGATCGACGGGCTCGTGCGGTCGATACGCGGCGGGGCGCGACACTCCACGCTGTTGGGCGTCACGGGGTCGGGCAAGACCTTCACCGTGGCCAACGTCATAGCCGAGCTCAACCGTCCGACAATAGTTTTGAGCCACAACAAGACCCTCGCGGCGCAGCTCTACGAGGAGTTTCGCGGATTTTTTCCGGAGAACAGCGTCGAGTATTTCGTGTCGTACTACGACTACTACCAACCCGAGGCCTACCTGCCGGCGAGCGACACCTTCATCGAAAAGGATCTCCAGATCAACGACGAGATAGACAAACTGCGGCTACGGGCGACTGCGGCGCTGATGTCGGGTCGGCGGGACGTAATCGTGGTCGCTTCGGTGAGTTGCATCTACGGCATCGGCAACCCCGAGGATTTCGAGGCGAGCATGGTCGAACTGCACGTCGGACAGACCATTCCGCGCAAAAAGTTGCTCTACGATCTGGTCGACATTCTCTACACCCGCTCCGAGCGCGACCTCATTCCGGCTACGTTCCGTGTGAGCGGCGAGGCGGTGGACGTTATGCTGGCCTACGGCGAGACGGCTGTGCGCTTGGACTTTTTCGACGACGAGATAGAATCCATCACCCGCATCGACCCCGCGACGGGGCAGCGGTTGGAAAAGTTAGACTCCATACGTATCTCGCCCGCCAACCTGTTCGTGACGACCAAAGAGAAGACCGTCGCCGCCATCAAGCAGATCCAACTCGACCTGGGCGAGCAGATAAAGTTCTTCGAGGATCAGGGTCGCCACGCCGAAGCCCAGCGCATCAAGCAGCGCACCGAGTTCGACCTCGAAATGATAAAAGAGTTGGGCTATTGCAGCGGCATAGAGAACTACTCTCGCTACTTCGACGGTCGCAAACCGGGTATGCCGCCGTTCTGCCTGCTCAACTACTTCCCCGAGGATTATCTGATGGTAATCGACGAGAGCCACGTCACGCTGCCGCAGGTGAGGGCGATGTACGGCGGCGACAGGGCGCGAAAGGAGAACTTGGTCGAATATGGTTTCCGCCTCCCCGCCGCTCGCGATAACAGGCCTTTGACGTTCGACGAGTTCGAGCGACTGGCCGGCACCTCCATATATGTGAGCGCCACCCCGGCCGACTACGAGTTAGTGAAGTCTGAGGGGATGGTGGTCGAGCAGGTGGTTCGCCCGACGGGAGTGGTCGACCCGCCGATCCAGGTGAGGGTGACCGACAACCAGATCGACAACCTTATAGAGGAGATTCAGGAGCGCGCCGCGCGGGACGAAAAAGTTTTGATAGCCACCCTCACCAAGCGCATGGCCGAGGAGTTGTCGAAATATTTCGACCGCATCGGCATCCGCAACCGCTACATCCACTCCGAGGTGGAGACGCTCGACAGGATACGCATTCTCGAAGACCTGCGTGCGGGGTCGTTCGACGTTTTGATAGGCGTGAATCTTTTGCGTGAAGGTTTGGATTTGCCCGAGGTTTCGCTCGTGGCGGTGATGGACGCCGACAAGGAGGGCTTTTTGCGCAACACCCGCTCCATCACCCAGATAGCGGGCCGTGCGGCTCGTCACGCCGGGGGCAACGTTATTTTGTACGCCGAGCGGCGCACCGACTCCATTCGCCAGGCCATAGCCGAGAGCAACCGCCGCCGCGAGAAGCAGATAGCCTACAACATGCGCAATCAGATCGTCCCGCTGGCCGCCCGCAAAACCTCGCGCGGAAACATACTTTTAGGAGGTGCGAACGCCAACAACAATGTCACATACGACTTCGGCGGGGATGACATTTTGAGGATTTCCGGCGACGGCTCGATGAGGATCGCCGCCGACATCCGGGCCGACTACTCCGCCGGCAAAAACAGCGCAACCGGCACGACCGCCGACGCCCCCCACCCGGCAGGTAACGGCAACGCCCCCATCTCGGCCGCCGATCTCGAAAAACAGATAGCCGAGGCGCGCCGCAAAATGGAGGCCGCGGCTCGCGAGCTCGACTTCGCCACCGCCGCCCGCTGGCGCAACATCATGTACGCGTTGCAGGAGAAGCGCCCGAAAAAGTAACCGCATAGCAAAGTTTTCTTAACTTTGCGCCGCTTTTGCCGCACTGAAACCGCACTGAAACCGCACTGAAATCGCACTGAAATCGCACTGAAATCTCGCGCCGCCGCACACCAACGTCACAACACCACAACGTCACAACGCCATGCCACTATCGAACAGCATAACCAAATTGGTGGATTTTTTCTACCTCAAGCCGTTTCGGCGGATTCCCAAACAGACCTTCCGCTACATCGCGTGCGGGGGCATGAACTTCGCCATCACCACCCTCTGCTACCACGTTTCGTTCTACTACATCTTCGCCGAGGCCAACGTCGACATCTGGTTCATGGTGCTCTCGCCCTACATCGCCTCGTTGGGCATCTCCATGCCGGTCAATTTTCTGACCGGATTTTGGCTCCAAAGCCGCGTGAGCTTCAAACGCTCGCCGCTCAAACGGCGCGTCCAACTATTCCGCTATTTCGCCACGGCGGTGGTGGCGCTGCTAATCACCACCCTGCTGACCAAGGTTTTCTCCCACATAATGCCCTCGTTCCCCACCCTGGCCAGCGCTATCATCTACTGCATCACGGCGATATTCAGCTTCGTGTCCCAAAAATATTTCACCTTCCGCGGGGCCGAAAAGGAGTAACGAAAAAGCGAGGTCGAAAAATCGCCCCCGCTCTCTTACCGATTTCAGGCATACCGCCCTACTTCTGTTTGTAAACCCACAGATAGAGGTCTATATCCCAATATGTGTTCATCTTGTTGTAGGCCTTGGTTTCGCTCGGCGACGAGAAAATGCTCACCATGTTGTGGCCGTTGCGCGGATTGACGAACTGCTCGACGGTCAGTTCGGGATGTTCGCGCCTCAGTTTGGCGGCGTAGTTGTCGGCGTTGCTCTCCAGAGCGAACGAACCGGCGATAACGTGGTAGCGCGGCCCGGCGGGCTCTTCGACCACAGGTTCGGCGACGGGTTCGACGGCGGCCTCGGCTATCGAATCGACCACCGGCTCGGTGACCGGAGCGGCGATTCCGGCGTCGGAGTCTCTATTGCACTCGAACATCCCTTTTTGCCAACACAACACCCCCGCCACGACAAGGGCGGCGGCCAACAGGCCGACGAGCAGCCACAGCCACAGGCGGCCGTTGTTTCTGTTTCTTTCCATAGTTATCATCTCTTCTTCGTTAGCGGGATTAAGTGTGGTGTGCAACGGTTGGGCGACCACGAACCTGCCGTCCCTTATCTCGCCCGCATCCTCTATGGCCACGCTGCCGTCGTCGGCCCTCGCCTCCGTCAGCCACGCCTCATACATCGCCGCGGCCTCGTGTTCGCCCGTCTCTCCGGGCACCGTAAGCAGGGTGTCGATCCTGTCGCCGCCTTCGATCTCGTGGGGCGAGAACACCACCACGTTTTGGGGCGGAATGATCTCCGTCTCCGAAATCCTCTTGGGTTTGCGGCGTTTCACTTCGAGCGAACCCACACCCGGAAGGACGACCGTACGGCGAGCCGCCAGGGCGTCGAATATTATTTTGTCAACACTATTCATATCCTTCTACTTCTTTTTCGGTTCTTTATACGGCTTCAGCCCCGCCCAGCGCATGGGGTCGAGTTTGAGCGCACGCCCGGTGTACGGCCACACGATCATCAAAACCCCTGCCAAAACGAACGGTATGCTGAGAATCTGCCCGATGTTGATGGTCATGGTCTGTTCGGCGGCTATCTGCGGGTTCTTGACGAACTCGATTACAAAGCGCGTCAGGAACACCCCTATGAGCCCCACTCCGAACATCACGCCCGGACGTCGGCGTCCCGCGTCGCGCTTGTAATACAGGAACGCCAACACTGCGAAAGTCACCAAGTAGCACAGCGCCTCGTAAATTTGCGTGGGGTGCATGGCTACCGTCTCGCCCCTGTTGACGAATATGAATCCCCATGGCAGATCGGTCGCGTGGCCGTATATTTCGGAGTTTATAAGGTTGCCGATGCGCACGATAGCGCCGCCGATGGCGACCGGCACCATTATCCTGTCCAGCGACCAGATGTAGGGCAGTTTATTGCGGCGCGAGAATCCCCACAGCCCCAACAGCAGCCCCACGGCCGCCCCGTGCGACGCCATTCCGCCCCCGCGGATGTCCAACAACTCCAACGGATGAGAGAAGTAGTAGGCCGGTTCGTAGAAGAAGCAGTGGCCCAATCTCGCGCCTATGATCGTCGCCAGCGTGCCCCACCAGAAGATGTTGTCGGCCAACTTGGGCGACAGTCCCTCGCGTTTGCCGGCGTTGATGAAGAACAGCGCGCCGCCGAGGATGGCCAGCATCCAGCAGAGTCCGTACCACATCACCTCGAACCCGCCGAGCTTGATCATCACCGGATCGACATCCCACGTTACAGTCAAGAAATTCATCATAAGGATTGGTTATAGTCGGTTTAACGGAAACAAAGATACTGTTTTTTTTACTCCGGCGAAAAAACCGGAACTATTTCTTACGTTTTACTCAACGTAAACGAAAAAACGCTCCCCACGCCCAACTCCGAACTCAGCGAGATGGTCTCGCCGTGCGCCTCCACTATGTGCTTTACGATGGCCAACCCGAGCCCCGTGCCCCCTTTTTCGCGCGAGCGGCTGGCGTCGGTGCGGAAGAACCGCTCGAACACCCGCGGCACGTCGTCCTGCTCGATTCCCTCGCCGTTGTCGGCCACCGATACCCTCGCCTTGTCGCCCTCCCCGGTCACCGAAATGCGCGTCCATCCGCCGTCGGTGCCGTAGCGTATCGAGTTCGACACCAGATTGACCAGCACCTGACCTATGTATTTGCGGTCGGCTATGACCGTCACCGCGTCGGGCGTCGCCGCGTCCAGTCGTATGGAGATGCCCCTGGTGCCCGCCTCCATCTCGAAGGCGTCGATAATTTCGCCCACCAACGCCACCACGTCGAAGCGCGAGTATTCGAGGTTGGGTTCGCCCGATTCGAGGCGCGATATGTCGTCTATGCGCGAGACGATGTTGATGATCCGCTCGACGCTCTTGCCCGCCCTTTCGAGGTATAGCCGGTTGATCTCCTCGTCTTCGAGCCCGCCGTCCAGCAGGGTCGATATGTAGCCCTGCACGTTGAACACGGGGGTCTTCAGCTCGTGCGACACGTTGCCCAAAAACTCGCGGCGGTAGTGTTCCACCTCCTCCAACCTCACCACTTCGCCCGCTATCTCGGCCGTCGCCTTCTCTATCAGGTTGCCGCGCTTGATCACCAGCCGCGTGAACAGATAGGTTATGACGAACGTCGAGCCGCAGATCACCGCCAACCCCCACAGAAAGAACTGATAGGCGGCCACCACTATGCTGCCCGAGACGACCACCACCAGCGTCACCAGCGAGGCGATCATCACCGCGGCGTGGTTGATCGAGCGGACGTTGAGTTTGAGCGAATTCAGCACGCGTGGTTTTTCATCAACCGGGCGATGTACTTGCCGATTATGTCGAATTCGAGGTTCACCACCGTTCCTACCTCGATGTCGCGGAAGTTGGTGTTGTCGTGCGTATAAGGTATGATCGCCACCTGAAACGACCCCTCGCGCGAGTTCACCACCGTGAGGCTCACCCCGTTGACCGCCACCGAACCCTTCTCCACCGTGGTCATCCCCGCCGCCGAACCGCCCGAACCCGAACCCGAAGCCGCGCCGGTGGGGTCGTACTCGAAGGTGTAGTACCAACTGCCGCCCGCCTCCTCGACGCGCGTGCAAACCGCCGTCTGATCGACGTGACCCTGCACTATGTGGCCGTCCAACAGCGCGTCGGGCCTCATCGACCGCTCCAGATTGACCCACGAGCCTACCTTCAGCCCACCTAAGTTGCTCTTCACGAGCGTCTCGCGCATCGCCGTCACGGTGTAGGTCGTCTCGGTGAGTTGCACCACCGTCAGACACACCCCGTTGTGCGACACGCTTTGGTCGATCTTCAGCTGGCCCACGAAATCGGCCGGGGCCTCCAGCGTAAAGTGTTTGTTGCTCTGCTCTGTGCGGATCTCCGCCACCCGCGCCATTCGTTCCACTATTCCCGAAAACATATCGTTATATGATTTTATTTATCACCACCGCCAACACGAGGTAAAGTTCCCTCACGCTCGCCGCGTTTACTCTTATCTCGTCGAAATTGTCCGCATCCACCGCCAGCAGGCGCAACTGGTCGCTACCCGCCTCGCGCCTCACCCGCCGCATCATGGCGCCGTCGGCCACGACCACCACGTAGTCGCCCCCGGGGATGAGATTCTCCACGGCCACGCGCCTCACCAGCACCGTCGATCCCGCCGGCACCGCCCAGCCCATCGCCCGACCGTTGTACAGCGCCGCGAAGTCGGCGTCGTCCACTCCCGGCAACAAAACGGAGCCGCTGCTGCGAAACCTGCCCGGCGCGGCGACGAACCGCTCGACGTCGGCGTTGTAGAACGGAACCGGCCTCGGCCCCGCGCCCTCGGCCAAAAACATCTCGCCCTCGCCCGCTATGAGCCAAGCGCGACTGATGCCGGGATATTTTTCCGAAATCATCCGCGCCAATTCACCGCTTATGCCGTTGTTGCCGCGCTTTATTTGGTAAAGGTTTTCGCCTCTGTTGAGACCTATCGAAAGGGCGAACGAGTTGACAGACAAGCCTGTCCACCTCACCACCTTTTCTATCCTTTGCCAATTGTTCGGCCGCGGGTTGTTTATTTCGTTTTTTTGCACCAACTTTGCATTCCCGTTTCGGTCTCGTAGTTCAATGGATAGAATATCAGATTCCGATTCTGACGATACAGGTTCGATTCCTGTCGAGATCACGAAACGACTCCGCAAATATACAATAATCCCTTACAATTTTACAATATTATTTTGTGATCGACAAAGCCACAGTTGACCGTATATACTCCGCCGCGGATATCGTGGAGGTGGTGGGAGACTTCGTGTCGTTGCGCAAAAAAGGGGTCAACTATCAGGCCTGTTGTCCGTTCCACAACGAAAAAACTCCTTCGTTCGTCGTCTCGCCCACCAAGGGTCTGTTCAAGTGTTTCGGCTGCGGCAAGGGGGGCAACGCAGTGACGTTCGTTATGGAGCACGAGGGGATGGGCTACGTGGAGGCGCTCAAGTTCGTGGCCAAAAAATATGGCATCGAGGTCGAGGAGCGCGAATTGTCCGAAGAGGAGACCAAGCGCAACGACGACCGCGAGAGCATGCTCACCCTCAACAGCTGGTCGGCCGAGTGGTTTCGCGATGCGTTGCACACCACCGACGAGGGGCGCAGCGTGGGTTTGGGATATTTGCGCAGTCGCGGTTTCTCCGACGAGATGATCGAGCGCTTCGGGCTGGGCTACTGTCCGGGAAGTCCCGGGCGCCCCGAAAGTGGCGGCGGTTCGGGCGGCGGCTACGGCGATGGTCGCGGCAACGGCTACGGCGATGGCTCCGGCTCGTTTGCCCGCCCCCCGCGCGACGTGTTCACGCAGGCGGCACTCAAAGCGGGCTACAAGGAGGAGTTCCTGACCGGCACGGGGCTCACCATAATCCGCGAAAACGGGGGGTATTACGACCGCTTCTCCGAGCGGGTGATGTTCCCCATCCATTCGATGAGCGGGCGGGTGCTGGCTTTCGGCGGGCGCACGTTGCGCACGGACAAGAACGTCGCCAAATATCAAAACTCGCCCGAGAGCGAGATATATTCCAAAAAGCAGACCCTCTACGGCATATTCTTCGCCAAAAAGGCCATCTCCCAGCAGCGCAACGCTATTCTGGTGGAGGGCTACACCGACGTCATCTCCATGCACCAGGCGGGGGTGGAGAACGTGGTGGCCTCGTCCGGCACCTCTCTGACCACCGAGCAGGTGAAGCTGCTGAAGCGTTTCACCGACAACGTGACGGTTATCTACGACGGCGACGACGCGGGCATCAAAGCCTCGCTGAGGGGGATCGACATGATCCTTCGCGAGGGGCTGGCCGTCAGGGTGGTGCTGCTGCCCGACGGCGACGACCCCGACTCGTTCGCCCGCAAGCACAACGCCGCCGAGCTGCAAAACTTCATTCGCGAGAGGGAGGAGGATTTCCTCAGTTTCAAGGCGCGGTTGCTGATGCGCGAGGCCCGCAGCGACGTCATCAAGCGAGCGGCGGTGGTGGGCGAGATGGTGGAGTCGATAGCCGAGATTCCGGACGACATTTCGCGCTCGATGTACATCAAGGAGTGCGCCCGCACCATGGATGTGGACGAGGGGCTGCTCTCGTCGGAGGTCGCAAAAAGACGCCTTCTGGCCGCCTCCAAAGACTCCGACTCGCGCGAGTTCATCCGCCGTCAGGAGGCCGTGCGCCGTGCCGAGACCGCCGCCCAATCAGCGGGAGGCGTGGGGGGCTTGGGCACCGCGTCGACCCCGGGCGCCGCCGGCAGCAGCATCGAGGAGTTGGAGAAGGAGTTGGTAAAATACCTTATAAAGTACGGGCACGAGGGGTTCGACTTTCAGGACGGGCGCACCTCGGTGACCCTCAACGTGGCCGACACCATCGCGGGCGAGCTTCAGACCAACGGCCTTGAGTTTCGCAACCCGCAATACCGCGCCATTTACGACACCTACCTGGGCGTGCGTGGCGATCTCGACGGCGAAGCGGCGAAAGACGGCGCCTCGGAAAAAGACGCCTCGGAAAACGGCGGTGCGGCGAGAGACGGCGGCGGCCACACCGAGGTTCCGGCCCACCACTTCATCACCCACCACGACGCGGCGGTGTGCAACGTGTCGGTCGATCTGCTGACGGCGGACGACATCTACACTCTCAGCAAACTTTGGAAACGCCACGACGTGATAGTGACCAGCGAGCGCGAACGGCTGCCCGAGGCTCTGCCGCGCGCCGTGATCCTCTATCGTTCGAAGGTGATAGAGCTGCTGTCGGCCGAACTGCGCGCCAAACTCAAAGATCCCGACCTGCCCGAGGCCGATGCCGACGACATACTGCGCCGCATCACCGCCCTCAACCGCGAGCGCACCTCGATCGCCCGGCGCCTGTCGCGACTGATCCTCTGAAAGCGACTGATCTTATAAAAGAGGCGGCGTAGCCCAAAGCCCGCCGCCCTCTTCCAAATCTTCTCCCCCGTTACCTCACCACCACCCACCAGACGTAGGCGGCGTATACCAGCAGCGAGATTATCCCCTCGGGCTTGTCCATCGCGCGGCGGCGGAACGAGGCGGCGAACACGAACATCATCAAACTGCTGCCCAACAGCGCGAACAGGTCGGCCGGCATAATGTCGCCCATCGTAAGCGGACTGACCGTCGCGCTAACGCCGAGGATCAAAAATATGTTGAATATGTTCGACCCCACGATGTTGCCCAGCGCCAGATCGCCCTTGCCTTTGATCATCGCCACGACCGAGGTCGCCAGCTCGGGCAGCGAGGTTCCGCCCGCAACTAAGGTCACCGCTATCACCGACTCGCTCACTCCGAGACTCAGGGCGAGCTTTGTCGCGCTGCCGATAAACATCTCGCCGCCGAAGATCAGCCCCGCCAATCCCGCGACCACCATCAACACCAACAGCCATACATGCTTTCGCTTCTCCTCGACCGCCTCCGCACCCTCTTCCAGCGCCTCGCGGTAGCTCGCCTCCTCGTCGTGCCCGGTCAAAAAGGTGTAGACCATAAACACCGCGAAAAAGCAGAGTAGCACCATCCCCTCGCCGCGCGTGATCACGTCCGCCTCGCCCGAACCGGTCAGCACGTCGCACCCCATCACCACCAACACCACCGATGCCAGCGCCGCGAAGGGCAGGTCGCGCGTGAGGTTGTTTTTCGAGAACTCCACCGACCGTATCATCGCCGTGATGCCCAATATCACCATCGTGTTGAACATGTTCGACCCCACCACGTTGCCTATCGCCATCTCGCTATGCCCCTTGATGGCCGCGAACAGGCTCACCACCAACTCCGGCATCGAAGTGCCGAACCCCACGATGGTCAGGCCGATGACGAATTCGGACACCCTCATGCGTTTGGCGATGCCCGAAGCCCCCTCGGTAAGGAAGTTGGCGCCCCCCACTATGAGGGCCAAACCGACTATCAACAACAATATATTCATATCGGCCGCAAAAGTACAATTTATTTACGTACTTTTGTTGTTTGAATTTGCACGTAAGTTTTCACACCCATAAGTTATGGAACTAAGCAGACTCACAGCCATATCGCCCGTCGACGGCCGTTACAGGGAGGCCTCGGCCCCGCTGGACGAATATTTTTCGGAATACGCCCTCATCCGCTACCGGGTGCTGGTGGAGGTGGAGTACTTCATCGCCCTGTGCCGCGTGCCGCTGCCGCAATTAAGCGGCGTGAGCGAGCAGACGTTCGCGGCGCTTCGCTCGATCTACGGCGAGTTCTCGCTCGACGACGCGGGCCGCATCAAAGAGATCGAACGCACCACAAACCACGACGTAAAGGCGGTGGAGTATTTCCTCAAAGAGCGGTTCGAGGCGCTGGGATTGGGCGCTCAAAAAGAGTTCATCCACTTCGGCCTCACCAGTCAGGACATCAACAACACCGCCACGCCCTACTCCATTCGCGAGGCGGCGCACGACGTCTACTATCCGCTGATCGGCGACCTGGTGGAGCAGCTGCGCGAAATGGCGCGAGGGTGGGAGCGCATTCCGCTGCTTGCGCGCACCCACGGCCAGCCCGCCTCCCCCACCCGCCTCGGCAAGGAGGTGATGGTGTACGTGGAGCGGCTTGAGAAGCAGATCGAGATGCTGCGCGCCATTCCCGCCCCGGCCAAGTTCGGCGGCGCGACGGGCAACTTCAACGCCCACTTCGCCGCCTATCCGGGCATCGACTGGGTGGAGTTCGCCGACCGGTTCGTGGGCGACACGCTGCGCCTGACCCGCAGCCGCTACACCACACAGATAGAGCACTACGACAACATAGCCGCCATTTTCGACAACTTCAAGCGCATCAACACCATTTTGATAGACCTCTGCCGCGACGTGTGGACCTACATCTCGATGGACTACTTCAAGCAGCGCATCAAAGAGGGCGAGGTGGGCTCGTCGGCCATGCCCCACAAGGTCAACCCCATCGACTTCGAGAACGCAGAGGGCAACCTTGGCATGGCAAATGCGATATTCGAACATCTTTCGGCGAAGTTGCCGGTGTCCAGACTCCAGCGCGACCTGACCGACTCGACCGTTTTGAGGAACGCGGGGGTGCCGTTGGCGCACACCGTCATAGCTTTTCGCTCGGTTTTGAAGGGGCTGGGCAAGTTGGTTTTGAACGTCGACGCGATAGACCGCGACCTGGACGCCAACTGGGCGGTGGTGGCCGAGGGAGTGCAGACTATTTTGCGGCGCGAGATGTACCCCGCCCCCTACGAGGCTTTGAAGGCGCTCACCCGCACCGGAAAACCGATCGGGCGCGAGGAGATGGCCGAATTCATCGACGGGCTGGACGTTTCGGATGCGGTCAAGGAGGAGTTGCGCGCCCTCTCGCCCCGCACCTACACCGGGATAATGTTCTAAAAAGTTTTTTGAATTTCATAAAACCATATCAGCCATGAAAAAGTACAGATGCGATGTTTGCGGCTACGTCTACGACGAGGCCGCCGGCGGAGGCCCCAACGACGAGGGCGCCAACGTGCCGTTCGACGAACTGCCGGGCGATTGGACGTGTCCCGTTTGCGGCGCGCCGAAAGACGATTTTTCGATTGTCGAGTAGCGGGTGCGAAGCGGCGCGAACATGAAGATCACCTCGGCGAAATTCGGCGGCACGGCCGCGGCGAAACAGCAGTGTCGTCGTTGCGAAATCGACCGTAACGAAGCGAAACAACGATGAAGATAACCTCGGCAAAATTCGCTTTCAGCAGCGGCAAGATCTCGCAGATTCCCGACGACGGCCTGCGCGAGTTCGCCTTCATCGGGCGCAGTAACGTGGGCAAATCGTCGCTCATCAACATGCTCTGCGGGGTGAAGGGGCTGGCCAAGGTGTCGGGCACGCCGGGCAAAACGCGCCTCATCAACCACTTTTTGATGAACGGTGGGCACGGCGGCGCGGCGGGCGGCAAAGAGGGCGCGATCTCGAAAGGCGGCTGGTACCTGGTCGACCTGCCGGGCTACGGTTGGGCGCGGACGTCGAAGAGCGTGCGCGAGGGGTTCGGCAAACTCATCACCGACTACGTCACCAAGTCGGACAAGATGTGGTTTCTGTTCGTGCTGGTCGACGTGAGGCTCGAACCGCAGAAGATCGACATGGAGTTCATGACCATGCTGGGCGAGCGCGGAGTGCCTTTCGGGGTGGTGTTCACCAAGGCCGACAAGTTAGGCACCAACGCGTTGGCAGCAAATGTGGCAAACCATAAACAGGCGCTGCTGAAGCAGTGGGAGGAGTTGCCGCCGACCTTCGTCACCTCGTCGGAACGGCGTCAGGGCGGCGAGGAGATTTTGGACTTCATCGGAAATAACTTAATATAACAAATAACTCAAGGCCTGTTTTCGTCAGAAACGGGCATATGCAAGGCTTTCGAAGAAAATTGCGAGAGAGTTTATTAACCATAAATGACCGAGCGATTTTCGAGAGTAACGAAGCAGATGCCCGTTTATCACGGAAACCGACCCAAAACAACTCTATATAACATGGGACACCATACTCTTAAAATCTTCGCGTGCCGCAACGCGCGGCCGTTGGCCGAAAAAATCGCGGCGTCGTACCGCACCACCCTGGGCGATTCGAGCTGCATAACTTTCAACGACGGCGAATTTCAGCCGGCGTTCAACGAGACGATCCGCGGCTGCACCGTGTTCATCGTCCAGTCGACCACCCCTCCGAGTGACAACCTGATGGAGTTGCTGTTGATGATAGACGCGGCGCGGCGGGCCTCGGCGCACAAGGTTATAGCGGTGATTCCCTACTTCGGGTGGGCGCGGCAGGATCGCAAAGACCGCCCCAGGGTGTCGATCGGCGCCAGGTTGGTGGCCGACCTGCTCAAAGCGGCGGGTGTCGACCGCATCATGACGATGGACCTGCACGCCGACCAGATCCAGGGATTTTTCGACATTCCGGTGGACCACCTCTACGCGAGCAAGATTTTCGTGCCCTACCTCCAGCGCCAGAAGATAGAGAACCTCGCCATCGCCGCGCCCGACATGGGCGGCGCGAAGAGGGCGAGCGCCTATTCGAAGCATCTGGACGCGCCGATGATCATCAGCCACAAGCAGCGCGAGAAACCGGGCGAGGTGGCGCGCATGACCGCCATCGGCGACGTGGAGGGCAAAAACGTGGTGATCCTCGACGACATGATCGACACGGCCGGCACGCTGACCCTGGCGGCGCGGATGTTGATGGACAAGGGTGCGGCGAGCGTGCGTGCGGCGGCCACCCACGCGGTGCTGTCGGGCCCGGCCTACGACCGCATAAACGAGAGCCCCATGTCGGAGGTGCTCATTACCGACACCATTCCGTTGAAGGCGGGCGAGGACACGAGCAAGATCACGGTGCTGAGCGTGGCCGACATCTTCGCCGACACGATAGATCGCGTTTACAGCTATCGGGAGATCAGTTCGCAGTTTGTTTTCTAAGGGGCGGTCGGGGATTCCGAATTTGTTTGTTTTTTAATAAGTTGCCCGCTTCCGGGAAGCGGTTTTGGGCAACATAAATAATTGATTTTTGTGAAGTCGGGAAAATACTATTTTCATATCATAGCGCTGCTTGCGGTGGCGGTGTGGGGGGCGACGTTCGTGTCGTCCAAAATATTGCTCAACAACGGCCTGTCGGCGACGGAGATATTCATCTACCGGTTTTTGATGGCGTACGCGGCGATGTGGATATTCGCCTCGCGCAGGTTGTTCGCAAACAACGTGAAAGACGAGCTGCTGATGGCGGTGGTGGGATTCACGGGCGGCTCGCTGTACTTTATATTCGAGAACACGGCGATAGATCTGGGGGCTCCGCTGTCGAACGTGTCGCTGCTGGTAGCCACCGCCCCTATATGGACGGCCTTGTTGACCAAGATCATCTACCCGAAAGAGAAGATGGGCGCCAATCTGTGGGTCGGCATGGCAATCGCGTTCGCGGGGTGCGCGCTGGTGATATTCAACGGCCGGTTCACGCTCGACATATCTAATCCCGGGGGGCACGTGTTGGCTCTGGCGGCGGCTGTTTCGTGGGCGGTTTACAGTCTTGTGATCAAGGCGCTCAGCGGGCGCTACTCGCCGGTTTTCATCACGCGAAAGGTCTTTTTCTACGGTGTGCTGACGGCGATTCCGTTTATGTACATTCCGTTGACGGGGACGGGCGAGTTCAATCTGGCGGCGCTGACCAAACCGGCGGTGTGGGGGAATCTGGCGTTTTTGGGGCTCGTGGCCTCTATGGCCTGCTTCGCGCTGTGGAATGTGGTGATCAAGAAAATCGGCATAGTCAAGTCGTCGAACTACCTCTATCTGAGCCCTATTTTCACTATAATCGCCTCGGCCATGTTTGTGGACGAACAGATAACCTGGGTCGCCGTCGGCGGGTTCGTACTGATTATTGGCGGGTTGTGGATAGCCGAAAGGGGCTTGCAAACCCACAATAACGAGAAAAAGTGACCCGGGCCGAGATGCAATCCGGAGCGACAACAAACCGTGCGATATGACCAAAGCCGAGATACAACTAATCCGTTCGCTGGAGGATAAGCGCGCGCGGGAGGAGACGGGACTGTTCGTGGCCGAGGGCGAAAAGCTTGTCGGCGAACTGCTTGCGTCGAACTTCCGGGTGCGGAAGGTGTTTTTCACGGGGGACAATTTCTCGGAAAAATATTTTCCGGCCACTCCGTCGGAGCGCTCGTCGGGAGCCTATTTCGGGCGCGCATCCGGTGTGGAAACCGAGCGGGTGGCGGCGAAAGACATGGAGCGGGCCAGCCGGCTGAAAACCCCCACCGATTGCCTCGCGCTGGTGGAGGTTCCGCGTCGGGGATTTGTGTCGGGCGGGTTTGAGAGTGTCGGAGGCGCTGGCAGGCTTGAGAGTGTCAGGGGCGCCGCCGGCATTGGAGTCGGGCTTGAAAGCGCCGGGGGAAGGTTTGATGGCGCCGGGGGAGGATTCGATGCGGCGGAGCTCAAGGGGCGCCTGACGCTCGCTCTGGACGGCGTGCAGAATCCGGGCAACGTGGGCACGATAATCCGGTTGGCGGACTGGTTCGGCATCGAAACCATTTTGTGTTCCGACGACTCGGCCGACTGCTTCGCGCCCAAGGTGGTGCAGGCCACGATGGGCGCCATCGCGCGGGTGGCGGTGCACTACGGCGACCTCGGGGCGATGATAGGAACGGCGACAAGAACCGTTGTCTCCGAGGCGAGGGACATCCCCGTTTTCGGCACCTTTCTGGAGGGCGAAAACATTTACGAAACCACACTCTCGCCCGGCGGAATAGTCGTTTTGGGCAGCGAGAGCCGGGGAATTTCCCGCGAAATAGAAAAACTCGTCACGCGAAAACTTTTTATTCCGCCCTACCCGGCCTGTGGTGCGGAGACGGGATCGAAAGCGGGAACGAACCGTGCCGAAGCGGGAGAGAACCGCAGCGTAACGAACGCCGCAACGGGATATAAAACGGGATCGGAGTCGCTCAACGTGGCCGTCGCCGCGGCGATAGTTTGTTCCGAATTTCGCCGCCGGATATAAAGAAGTTGTTTAAAAAAACTATCTTTGACGGCACTTCGCTTGTCCAAGATAGGACGCGGTTCGGCATACTGCAACCGACGACAAACCGAGCGCTATCGAGCCTACTCGAATAGCCGAGGTGCGAAGGAGGAAAACAACGTTAAATAAATTTGCGTCTGCGCTCACCTTTCACTATCTTTGTGAGTCGAATATCGAATTGTTATGTGTGCTAAAATAAAAGTGGGTATAACCCAGGGGGACGCCGCCGGAATCGGACCCGAGGTGGTGGCAAAGGCGTTGGAGGATCCGCGCATGGCTGAGCTGTGCACCCCTGCGGTGTATAAATACGGCGGAACGTTCGAACCCGGTGCGCCCACGTCTGAGAGCGGTGCCGTGGCAGTCAAGGCGTTGAAAGACGCCGTGGCCGACCTGCGCAAAGGGGCGATAGACGTGGTTGTGACGGGCCCCATCAGCAAGGCCAACTCCCGAAGCGACGACTTTCCGTACGAGGGCCACACCGAGTTTATGGCCGCCGAGTTCGGCGGTTCGGAAGGTGCGACGCCGCTGATGATGATGTGTTCCCACGCTCTTCGGGTCGCGCTGGTGACCTCGCACATAGCCATCGCCGACGTGCCGGAAGCGATTTCGAAACAGAAGATAGTGGACAAACTGCGCATCCTCGACCATCGCCTTAAGGCCGACTTCGGGGTGGTGGCTCCGCGCATAGCGGTGCTCGCTCTCAACCCCCACGCGGGCGAGGGCGGCATGATGGGCACCGACGAGGCCGAGGTGATAAAACCCGCCGTCGACCAGGCCTACGGCGAGGGCATTTTGGCGTTCGGGCCGCTTCCGGCCGACGGACTGTTCGTGTCGGGCGAATACCGCAAGTACGACGCCCTGTTGGCCATGTATCACGACCAGGGGCTCGCTCCGTTCAAGGCGTTGGCGCCCGACGGGGTGAATTTTACGGCAGGATTACCCGTGATCCGCACGAGCCCCGACCACGGCACGGCGTTCGACATAGCCGGGCGGGACGAGGCGAACGCCGACTCGATGCGAAACGCGATCTACATGGCGGTCGACATCCATCGCAACCGAGCGGCCTATGCCGAGATGACGCGCAACCCGCTCAAACACTACGAGCGCGAACGGGGCGACGAGCGGACGATAGACTTCTCAAAATCGGAAATGTAAAAAATGGGGCGGATTCGCGAGGTAATGAGTAGTTGGAAGGCGGGCGATTTTTTTCGTCAGCTGGCCACCGTCATCATCGGCATCGTGGTGACCTTCGGCGGCAGCGCGCTCATCCAGCGGAGTGCCGAGCGTAAAGAGGCGCGCCATCTGCTGACTATGGTCAGATCGGAATTACAGCTAAACAAAAAGGCTATCGAGGATCAGATAGAGTGGCATGAGCATGAGTTGGCGGGAGTCCGTGCGTTTTTTCCGTACTTGGAGAACCCGGGCGACGTGCCGATAGACACGCTTGTTAAGTACTCGAATATTATGAGCTCTATTGTGCTGTCCGCGCACTCCAACGCTTTTCAGATGCTGAAAACGTCGAGTGCGGTTCAGTCGATGAACGACAAGCGTCTTTTGCTCGACCTGTTTAAAGTGTATAGTAATCTGGATGCAAACGTTAGTAACGTCAGAGGTTACGTGGATTCAAAAACAGCCGACTTCGACATATATTACCAAAGCATCGAAAGGGACGAGGTGGAGATGGTGTTCGGCATGGCGGATCCTATGGCGGCGTTTGCGCATATGACGGGCCATTCGACAATCGCCCAATACGTTACCCGGACGACGAGACAAGGCTGGCTCAGTAATATCACCGAGCAGATGAAACGCACGGTGAAGGATTTGGAAGAAATGGACGATAAGATAGAAAACTTTTTATGAATACGATCAAGATAACTTTTCCCGACGGAAGCGTCAGGGAGTACGAGGCGCCGGTGACGGCGATGGGCATAGCGGAGAGCATTTCGCCCCGTTTGGCTTCGGAAGTTTTGGCTGCCAAAGTGGCCGACGGCAAGGGCGAACGGGTGCAGGATTTGCAGATCCCGATCACCGAGGATAGCGCGGTGAAGCTACTGAAGTGGGACGACGCGGAGGCCAAGTCGGTGTTTTGGCACACCTCGTCGCACCTGTTGGCCGAGGCGTTGGAGTCGCTCTATCCGGGCATCAAGTTCGGCATCGGCCCTTCGATCGAGAACGGGTTCTACTACGATGTGGACTCCCCCGCCCCCATCACCGAGGCCGATTTGGCGGTGATAGAGGCCAAGATGATGGAGCTGGCGCGGGTGAAATCGCCCCTCGTGCGCAACGAGGTTTCGAGGGAGGAGGCGCTGAAGACCTTCACAGAAAAGGGCGACGAATATAAAGTGGAACTGATCCGCGACCTGCCCGAAGGCTCGACCATCACGTTCTACACCAACGGCTGCTTCACCGACCTGTGCCGCGGGCCCCACCTGCCCGACACGAGCCACATCAAAGCTCTGAAACTGACGAGTTTGGCCGGTGCTTACTGGCGCGGCGACGAAAAGCGCAAGATGCTGACCCGTATCTACGGCGTGGCGTTCCCCAAGAAGTCGATGCTGGACGAGCACCTGGCTATGCTGGAGGAGGCGCGCAAAAGAGACCACCGCAAGTTGGGCAAGGAGCTGGAACTGTTCGCATTCTCGGCGCGCGTGGGTCAGGGTCTGCCGCTGTGGCTGCCCAAAGGGGCGGCGCTGCGCAACAGGTTGGAGAACTTTCTGCGCGAGATTCAGAAGAAATATGGCTACGAGCAGGTGATCACTCCGCACATCGGGATGAAGGATCTGTATGTAACGAGCGGCCACTACGCCAAGTACGGCAAGGACTCGTTCCAGCCGATTACGACGCCCGCGGAGGACGAGGAGTTTCTGCTCAAGCCGATGAACTGCCCCCACCACTGCGAGATATACCGCACCAAGCCGCGGTCGTACAAAGATCTGCCGGTGCGCTTCGCCGAGTTCGGCACGGTCTATCGCTACGAGATGTCGGGCGAGCTGCACGGGCTGACTCGCGTTCGCGGATTCACGCAGGACGACGCCCACCTGTTCGTGCGCCCCGACCAGCTGCTGGGCGAGTTCGAGAAGGTGATGGACATTGTGCTCTATATCTTCAAGACGCTGAAGTTCGAGAATTTCACGGCGCAGATTTCGCTGCGCGACAAGGTCAACCGCGAGAAATATATCGGTAGCGACGAAAACTGGGAGAAGGCCGAGAACGCCATCATCGAGGCGGTGAAAAACAAGGGTCTCGACGCCGTGGTGGAGTATGGCGAGGCGGCTTTCTACGGCCCCAAGCTCGACTTTATGGTCAGGGACGCCATCGGCCGCAAGTGGCAATTGGGCACCATTCAGGTCGACTACAACCTGCCCGAGCGGTTCGACCTTACGTATAAGGGGGCGGACGACAAGGAGCACCGGCCGATCATGATCCACCGCGCGCCGTTCGGCTCGATGGAGCGTTTCGTGGCCGTGTTGATAGAGCACACCGCCGGAAAGTTCCCGCTGTGGCTCACCCCCGAACAGGCCGTGGTGCTGCCCATCAGCGAAAAATTCAACGATTACGCCGAAAAAGTTTCGCAATTGCTAAATAATTCCGATATTCGCACCATCACCGACACCCGCAACGAGAAGATCGGGCGCAAAATTCGCGACAACGAACTCAAGCGAATTCCGTTTATGCTCATCGTGGGCGAGAAGGAGGAGGCCGAAGGAGTGGTTTCGGTGCGGGTGCAGGGCAGCGGCTCCGGAAACGATGGAGCGGCGGGGGGCGACAAGGGACAGATGAGGCCCGAACAGTTCGCCGCTTTCGTCGCCGAGGCCGTCGCCAAGGAGATTGAGCCGATAAAATAGGGGTGTGTCGCGACGGGAGATCGAGCCGATAAAATAGAGTCGCTTTTTTCACGATTTTCAACCGATAATTTAATAGATAAACAATTTGCCGCCAGTAAAAAAACCTTATGTCCCACCAAAACCGCGTCCGATGGGCGGCGGAAGGGATCGCGGACGCAGATTGCCCGAAAAAGAGGCGCTGCACAAAATCAACGAGCACATCACAGCGCAACAGGTGCGTCTGGTGGGCGAAGAGGCCGAGGGTTCGGCCGTGATGTCGACGCGCGAGGCGCTGCGCCTGGCCGACGAACGGGAGCTCGACCTGGTCGAGATTTCGCCCAACGCCGACCCGCCCGTGGTGAGGATTGTGGACTACTCGAAGTTTCTGTACCAGCAGAAAAAGAAGGCCAAGGAGATCAAAGCCAACGCCGTCAAGGTGGTTATCAAGGAGATACGCTTCGGTCCCCAGACCGACGACCACGACTACAACTTCAAGCTGAAGCACGCCGAGGGGTTCCTCAAGGATGGCTCGAAGGTGAAGGCGTATGTGTTTTTCCGCGGCCGGTCGATCGTGTTCAAGGAGCAGGGCGAGATTTTGCTGCTGCGCTTCGCCACCGACCTCGAAGAGTTGGCCAAGGTGGAGATGATGCCCAAACTCGAAGGCAAGCGCATGACCATGATGCTCGCGCCGAAGGTGAAAAAATAGCGATTCGTTTTAGCGATTAACGATAAACTGTCGGCTATTACGGCGCGTTGGCGTAAGCGGTTATTTTCGATTTTGTAGCTATTTTTGCGTGGCTTCATCGCCAATCGCTGATAGTTTATCGTTATGCGCGTAGCAATTGTCGCTGATAGCTTGCCGCGAAAAATGAATATTTCAGAATTCAATTACGATCTACCAGATGGACGCATCGCGAAATTCCCGTTAGAGGAGCGCGATGCGTCTAAGTTGTTGGTGTGGAGGGGTGCGGATACATGTAGGAGTGCGGGTGCGGATATGTTTAGGGGTGGAATTTCGGAAACCGTTTTCGGCAATATCGGCGACGAACTGCCTGAGGGCAGTCTGTTGGTTTTCAACAACACCCGTGTCGTGAGGGCGCGCCTTGTGATGCATAAGCCGGCGGTCGAAAACGAGGGCGTGGCGACGGTCGGCGCGCGCATCGAGATATTGTGTCTGGAACCGCACTCTCCGGCCGACTACGAACGTGCGTTCGCGGCAAAAGGCGGCGGAGAGTGGATCTGCATGGTTGGCGGGCTCAAAAAATGGAAGAGCGGTCCGATCGAAATTCCGTTTCACCACAACGGCAAGGAGCACAAACTGCAAGCATGGCGGGCAGGACAGGCAGGACAGGCAGGACAAGCGGAACATGTGGTACAAGCGTGGCAGGCGGAACAGGCGGGGCCGGCGGGACAAACGACTAAGGGAGAGCAACTTGTGAGGTTCGAATGGAGCGCTGACCTGACTTTCGGACAAATTCTCGAACTGTTGGGTCGAGTGCCGATCCCGCCGTATCTCGACCGCGACAGCGCGGCGATCGACAACACCCGCTACCAGACGGTCTATTCGCGCTTCGAGGGGTCGGTGGCGGCTCCCACCGCGGGGCTGCATTTCACCCCGGAGCTCATCGAGCGTCTGAAGGGCGACGGCAACGAGTTCGACGAGGTTACGCTGCACGTCGGAGCCGGGACGTTTTTGCCGGTCAAGGTCGAAAACGCGCTCGAACACCCCATGCACACCGAACACTTCGAGGTGACGTTGGCCACCGTCGAGCACCTGCTGACCAAATTGGGGAACATTGTGGCCGTCGGGACAACCTCGGTTAGGACACTGGAGTCGCTCACGGCATTGGCATGGCGGATCGAAACCACGGGCTGCCCCGAGTTTGAGCGGCCGGTCGGTCAGTTCGAGCTGCGGCAGGTTGCGGCCGAGTTTTCCGGCGAAGAGGCTCTGCGCGCTTTGGCCGACCGGATGCGGGCCCGCCGCATCGACAAAATCGCCGCGTCGACGCAGATAATGATCACTCCCGGCTTCCGTTTTCGCATCGTGGATGGCATAATAACCAACTTCCATCAACCCCAAAGCACTCTGTTGCTGTTGGTTTCGGCGTTTTTGGGCTACGAGGGTCGTGGCGATTCGGGTGAAAAAGCGGACGGCGCGGCAAACGGCAAGACAGAGGGCGCGGCGAGTTCGGGCAAAGAGTGGCGCCGGATCTACGACTACGCCCTAACGCACGGGTTTCGGTTCCTGAGCTACGGCGACAGCTCGCTGCTGCTCAGGTAGGGCGATAACTCGAATGACGGCGGCGGGCGACAGCCCGGCGACGACAGTTTGCCGCCGCTTAGTTAGAGCGACAGCTCGTTGTTGCTTCGATAAGACCTCAACGACTACCTACTCCTTTTCGACGATTTCGACGAGGCATCCAACTGTGAGCGCGACTTGCTTTGGGTCACTATCCAAACCCCCGCGAAAACCAACAGCGAGGCCAACCCCTTGGTGAGGCCGAAGGTGTCCATCCCCACGGCGACGGCCACCACCGCGGCCACGGTCGGTTGCAGATAGTTGTACATGCTGATCACCGTCGGCCTCAACAGCCGCTGGCCGATGGGCAGCAGAAAGAACGTGGTGAAGGTGGCACCGACGACTATGAACGCGATCGTGGCCCACACATCCCATCCCAGAGCCGCGTAGTCGACCGCGCGGACGTCGGCGATGCAGAGCGGGAACGACAGCAGAGCCGAAAACAGAAACATCCACTTCATGAGCGTCACCGCCGAGTAGGTCATAAACAGCCGCTTGAACGCCGTCAGGTAGATAGCGAACGACAGCGAGCTGGCCACACACAGCAGGTCGCCCGCCACGCTCGCCCCTCCGCGTCCGGCCGCCGCACCGCCTCCCAAAATCAGCATCAACGCCCCCGAAGCGCCCACGAACACCCCCACGGCCTTCATCCACGTGATCGGTTCGCGCAAAAAAATCGCGGCCAGCACCATCGTTATCATCGGTCCGATGGTGGTGATGACCGACGCGTCGATGGGCGAGGTGAGCGACACCCCCACGATGAACGACGTCTGGTTGAGCAGTATGCAAAACAGCGAGGCCACGAAAATCGCCCCCACGTCGCGCAGGGGCACCCGTTGCCGGGCGGCGAAGATCGAGGCGATCCAAAACAGCACCGCCGCCCCCGCCATGCGGTAGAACGTGACCGACAGGCCCGTTATTCCACCCACGCCTACGATGGATTTCACCGCCGGAATGTTGAGTCCGAACATCGTGTAGGCCAGCACCATAAGCAGGTGGCCCTTGTAGCTTTTTTCGTTGAAACTCATCGTTCCCTAGATTTTACACGGCGAAATTAGCGAAAAATATGTAATTTCGCCGACTATGGATTTTTTATCGAAATGGCTGCCGACGTCGGCAAAGGAGATGAAGGCTCTGGGGTGGGATTACGCGGATGTGATTCTGGTGAGCGGCGACGCCTACGTTGACCATCCGTCGTTCGGCATCGCGGTGATAGCCAGACTGCTCCAGGCCGAGGGGCTGCGAGTGGCGGTGATTCCCCAGCCCAATTGGCGGGACGACCTTCGCGACTTCAAAAAACTCGGCGCGCCGAGGCTGTTTTTCGGCGTGTCGGCCGGCAGCATGGACTCGATGGTGAACCACTACACGGCCGCCAAACGGCTTCGGAGCGACGACGCCTACACCCCCTCGGGTCGCGCCGGCCAGCGTCCCGACCGTGCGGCGACGGTCTACTCGCGCATCCTGAAGCAACTTTTTCCGCACACGCCGGTGGTGTTGGGCGGCATCGAGGCGTCGCTCAGAAGGCTGGCGCACTACGACTATTGGGACGACTGTTTGCAGCCCTCGATTTTGGTCGAAAGCGGCGCCGACATAGTGGCCTACGGCATGGGCGACCGCTCGATGGTCGAAATAGCGCGCGCACTACGCAACGGATTCAACATGAACCTCTTGCGGCGGTTGAAGCAGGTGGCGTTCGTGGCCGACGGCGACTATGTGAAGCGGCTCGCGGGGGATGACGGGCGGCCGGCTAAAGATGGCGGCGAACGGCTTTCGAGCGGCGGCAGGCGGCTTTCGAGCGGCGGCGACTATGTGGCGCGACTCGACCCGGCTTCCACGCTCATACTCCACTCGTTCGAGGATTGCGTGGCCGACGGGCGCAAGTTCGCCGAAAATTTCGCGAAAATCGAGACCGAATCGAACCTGCTCCACCAAACCCGCACCATAGTCGAACCCACGGGTGATAAATTCATAATAATCAACGCCCCCCATCCGGTGATGGACACCGCCACGCTCGACCGCAGTTTCGAGTTGCCCTACAACCGTCTGCCCCACCCCCGTTACGACGGCAAGGGCGACATTCCGGCGTGGGAGATGATCAAAAACTCCATAAACATCCACCGCGGATGCTTCGGCGGCTGCAGTTTTTGCACCATCTCGGCCCATCAGGGCAAATTCATCACCTCCCGCAGCGAGGCGTCGGTGCTCGGCGAGGTCGAAAGGCTGGCTAAGATGCCCTACTTCAAAGGCAATATTTCAGATCTGGGCGGTCCGTCGGCCAACATGTACGGAATGGCGGGGCGCGACACGGCCAAGTGCGAGGTTTGTCGCCGCCCTTCGTGTCTCACTCCGCGCCCGTGTGCGAACCTCTCGCGATCGCACGCCCGGCTGCTGGAACTTTACCGGCGGGTTCGAGGGGTGCGCGGCATAAAAAAAGCGTTCGTCGGGAGCGGCATCCGTTACGATCTGTTCGACCCCGCCGACCGGGGCGAATACTTGCGGCAGGTGATCCTACATCACACCTCCGGCAGGCTGAAGGTAGCCCCCGAGCACACCGAGGAGCACGTTTTGAAACTGATGCGAAAACCGCCTTGGGCATCCTTCGAGGGTCTGCATGCCGATTTCCAAAAAATATGCGCCGCCGAAGGGCTGCGGACTCAGCTCATCCCCTACTTTATTTCGAGCCATCCGGGCTGCGCGGAGGTCGACATGCGGCGGTTATCCGAAAAGACGCGCCGGCTGCACCTTATGACCGAGCAGGTGCAGGATCTGACGCCGACGCCGATGACCCTCGCCTCGGTGATGTTCCACACGGGTCTCGATCCGTATACGGGCGAAAAACTCTACGTCGCCCGCTCGCAGGAGGACAAACGCCGACAGAAAAGTTGGTTTTTTTCGAAAAAATAGTCTACCTTTACCCCTCATCGACTTAAACGAACAATGGCAAAGACATACACACCGCAGGAGCGCAAAACCACCGCCGCGAGTCGCAACCGCGAGAGCTACGAGGAGATGCTGGCGCAGGGAGGGATAGTCCCCCCGCAGGCGGTAGAGCTGGAGGAGGCGATCCTGGGCGCGCTGATGCTCGAAAAGGACAGCGTCATCGCCGTGCAGGAGTACCTCACCGCCGACGCGTTCTACAAGGAGGCCCACCGGACGATCTTTCGCGCGATAGAAAAACTGTCGGCCGAACTATCGCCCATCGACCTGTACACCGTCACCGAGCGACTCCGAAA
The DNA here is from genome assembly GCA_031285345.1 of Alistipes sp. GTDB lineage: Bacteria > Bacteroidota > Bacteroidia > Bacteroidales > Rikenellaceae > UBA940. The sequence continues at coordinate 4,609 of JAITWI010000006.1, read as the reverse complement.
GGAGGGCGACCTGAAGGCGGTGGGCGGCCCCACGTTCCTTGCCGAACTCACCCAGCGTGTCGGTTCGGCGGCCCACGTGGAGTATCACGCCAAGATCATAGCCCAAAAGTATGTGCAACGTGAACTGATCCGCGCCTCGACCGAGATCCAAAAGCGGTCTTACGACGAGAGCGTCGACGTGACCGACCTTATCGACTACGCCGAGGGCGAGATAATGAACGTCTCGGAGGGGCACATGCAGCGCAGCGTCCAAAGTTCGTCGGACATTTTGCGCCGCACTATGCAGGCCATAGAGGAGGCTTCGAAAAACGAGGGCTCGTTCAACGGCGTTCCGTCGGGCTTCGTGGGCATCGACCGGGTGACGATGGGCTGGCAGCCGAGCGACCTTGTGATCGTGGCGGCGCGCCCGTCGATGGGTAAGACCGCCTTCACCCTCTCGATGGCGCGCAACATGGCCATCGACCACAAGGTGCCGGTGGCGTTCTTCTCGCTCGAAATGGCGTCGGTGCAGCTGATGATGCGCCTGATTGTCGCCGAGTCGGGGCTCGACAGCCGCGCCGTCAAGAGCGGCCAACTCTCGCCCGAGCAGTGGCGCCACCTGGAGGATTCGATCAAGCCGTTCCAAAACGCGCCCATGTTTATCGACGACACCCCGGCGCTGAGCGTTTTCGAGTTCCGCTCGAAGGTGCGGCGCCTCAAAACCCAGCACGACATAAAGCTTATAATCATAGATTATTTGCAGTTGATGACAGGATCGAACGACGCCAAGGGCAACCGAGAGCAGGAGGTTGCAGGCATTTCGCGCACCCTGAAGGCCATCGCCAAGGAGCTCAACGTGCCCATCATCGCCCTTTCGCAGTTGAACCGCGCGGCCGAACTTCGCGGCGGCAGCAAAAAGCCCCAGCTGAGCGACCTTCGCGAGTCGGGCGCCATCGAGCAGGACGCCGACATCGTGGCGTTTATCCACCGTCCCGAATATTTCGGCATGAAGGTCGACGAGGACAACATTCCGCTGCCTCCCGGGCTGGCCGAGTTCATCATCGCCAAGCACCGTAACGGCGCGACGGATACCGTGCGGTTGAAATTCCGCAAGGAGCAGGCGCGCTTCCTCGACATGGAGGACGACTACGGCGATGTGGAGAGTTCGCTGGGCACGGGGTCGGGCTTTGGTGCGGGCGCGGGAGGTTTCGGCGCTTCAGGCGGCGCGGGTTTGGGTTTAGCTGCCCTTGTCGATGAGGTCACGGGCTACGACGGCCCGGGCGGTTACACTTCGGGATCGGGTTCCGGCGGCTCTGGTTCGGGAGGTTCGGGTTCGGGTGGCGGCTACACCGAAAGCTACACCCCGCCCCGCCGCACCCTCGACGACGACGCGCCGTTCTAACGGACAGCAACGCACCCAAAAACCACGACGCGCAAAAAGCTACAACGCACCCAAAGCCTTCGCTCGACCATCCGATCGGCGTTTTAAGAAGTTGTTTAAATTTTTCTACCGAAGCTATCTCGCAGATATTTTCAAACGACTTCCAAGCGTAAGTTAAAAACAAAAACCGACCCAAAACAATGTTTGTAAAAGCTCACACGGCCTCTTTGGCCGGAATCGACGCGCTGCCGGTGGTGGTCGAGGCGACGGTATCCAGCGGCCTGGGGATGTATCTGGTGGGTCTGCCCGACAGCGCCGTCAAGGAGAGCCAGGACAGGATACGGTCGGCCTTCGCGGGGTGCGGATTCAAAATGCCGGGCAAACGGCTGGTGGTCAACCTCGCTCCGGCCGACGTGCGCAAGGAGGGGTCGGCGTTCGACGTGCCAATCGCCGTGGCCGTTCTCGCGGCGAGCGAACAGATTCGCGCCGAACGCCTTGGCGACTATATGCTAACCGGCGAATTGTCTTTGGACGGGACTGTAAAGCCGGTGAAAGGGGTGCTTCCGATAGCCGTCGCCGCACGCGACGGGGGATTCCGAGGGGTGATAGTGCCCGTCGAGAACATTCCCGAGGCGGCGGTGGTGGAGGGGCTGGACGTCATCGGGGTGGAGACGCTGCGTCAAGCGGCCGACTTTTTGGACGGCACGCTCGCCATAGCCCCCGCGCCCCACGCCATAGGTGAGTTTTCGGACGATGCGGGCGAGCTCTACTCCGAGGATTTCAGCGACGTGAAGGGTCAGGGGCACGTCAAGCGCGCTTTGGAGATTGCCGCCGCCGGGGGTCACAACGTCATCATGATAGGATCGCCCGGGAGCGGAAAGACCATGCTTGCCCGCCGCATGCCGTCGATCATGCCGCCAATGTCGCTCGCCGAAGCCCTGGAGACCACCAAGATACACTCCGTGGCTGGCAAGTTGGGCAGTCGAAAGGGACTGCTAAGCGGCAGACCGTTCCGCGCGCCGCACCATTTGACGAGCCAGGTGGCTTTGATAGGCGGCGGTTCGAACCCCCAGCCGGGCGAGGTGTCGCTGTCGCACAACGGGATTCTGTTTCTGGACGAGCTGCCCGAGTTCGGCCGGTCGGTGTTGGAGGTGCTGCGCCAGCCGATGGAGGACAAGCGCATAAGCGTGAGCCGCGCCCGTTACAGCGTCGAATATCCGGCCAACTTTTCGCTCGTGGCCTCGATGAACCCCTGTCCGTGCGGCTACTACAACCATCCCACCAAGGAGTGCGTCTGCGGCGGCGGGGTGGTGTTTCGCTACCTCAACCGCATCTCGGGCCCGCTGATGGACAGAATCGACCTGCATATCGAGGTGACGCCGGTGCCGCTGGCCGAAATTTCGAGCGCCGCGCCTGCTGAGTCGTCGGCCGAAATCCGCAAGCGCGTCATAGCCGCCCGCCGCATACAGCAGGCTCGTTTCGCCGACTGCGAGGGGGTGCACACCAACGCGATGATGAACAGCAAGATGCTGCGCCGTTTCTGCCCGCTGTCTCGCGAAAGCGCCGCGATGCTCGAAACGGCCATGGAGCGGCTTTCGCTCTCGGCCCGCGCGTGGGACAGGATCATAAAGGTCGCCCGCACCATCGCCGACCTCGATGCCGCCGCGGGTGCCGATTATGGCGGCGTAGATGCACCGGGGGCTGTGGGGGCTTCTGCTTCTGCTTCTGCTTCTGCTTCTGCTTCTGCTTCTGCTTCTGCTTCCGATGCCGCCGCTTTGGGTACCGCTGATCCGGACGTCGCTCCCGAAAATGCCTCGACGATGGTTCCCGACATCACACCCGCCCACATTGCCGAGGCCATAAACTACCGCTCGCTCGACCGCGAAAGTTGGGGTCGGTAAATGGTCGATAGTCCACCGACCTTTAGATTTCGTTCGATTCCTTTCGATTTCGACCGATTCCATTCCATCCGATTCCGACCGATTCCGCCCGATTCCATTCCGACCGATTTTGCCCAATTTCGCCCGATTTCGTCTAAAAAAATGCGCGCCGCCGCCAAAACCATCTCCGAAAAAATGCGCACCGTGCCGCTTCTGCGGGCGCTCGTGCCGTTCGTTTGCGGGATTGTGTGCGAAACGTTTGTCGAGGTGCCGCTCACGGTGTGGATCGTGGCGACGGCGGCCTGCGCGGCAACGGCGATTTTGGCACAAAAACACCCGTCGATATCGACGCTCTACACAGCGCTGGCGATACTGCTTTTCGGCGCGACGCTCGCCCGATTCCACACCCCGCGGGAGGTGATTCCGCGCGGCGAGAGGGTGTGGATCGAACTGCGCATCGACGACAACCCCTCGCTCTCCTCCTCCGGCAGAAGTTTCCGCACCTCGGGAGTGGCCCTAAGATGGCGGCGTGAACCGGAAGAGAGCGCAATGGCGGCAGGCGGCCGAAAGGAGGGGCACCCGGCGGGAAACGATTGGCACCCGGCAGGCGAAAAACTGATAGTCGGTTTCGACACCATGTGGCGGTTCGAGGCGGGGCGGACGGTGGTTTTTCGCGGCTACGTCAATCCCATAGCCTCAGGCGAAACAGACTCCATAAACAACAACACGACAAGCTATTCGCGTCTTATGAGTGCGCGGGGCTACTCGGGCCGCACCTACATTTCGAAATATTCGCGCCCCGAGGTCTCGCCCGGCAAAGCGAAAAGCCTCGCCCTGTTCGCCCGAAAGATGCAGGCTGCGGCCACGGCGCGGCTCCGTCGCCTGCTCTCGACGCACAACGAAGACGCGATAGCCGTGGCGGCGGCGATGACCACGGGCGACCGAACAGGCATCACACCCGAACTAAAGCAGGCCTACTCCCGCACCGGAGCGTCCCATCTGTTGGCGGTGTCGGGGCTCCACGTGGGGATGGTTTTTCTGATAATCAACGTTTTGCTCTATCTGCTGCCGCTCGCTCGACACGGTCACATCGCCAAAAACATTCTTGCCGTGGTCGCGATCTGGTTGTACGCGTCGCTCACGGGGCTGTCGCCGTCGGCCACAAGGGCGGCGTTCATGTTCACCGGCGCGCAGGCCGCGTTGGCGAGTTCGCGAAGTCGGAGCGCGGTCAACATCATGTGCGGCACGGCGTTGGTGATGTTGGCGGTGAGGCCGGGGCTGCTTTTCGACATAAGTTTTCAGCTCTCGTTCATCGCCGTGGCGGCTATTTTGGCATGGTTCGGGCCGCTCTATCGCCTTGTGGAGAGTC
>JAITWI010000001.1 GCA_031285345.1 Alistipes sp. | reverse complement strand
CAACTGTCGCCCCCGAATGCTGCCCCGCCGCCCCGAAATGTTGTCCGCTCGCTCCCGAAGGCCGTTCGCCCGGTTTGGTCACCTCCACCGTATGGCCTCCCGCAATGTCGCGCACCACGAAAGGCGAATCGCCCGCCCCGAACGCATCGTTAAGCGTAATCCGCTCCCCGGTCTGCAACCCGTCCGCTCCGACCGACCCCTCGTTCCTCGGCCGCTCCCCACTATCTCCCGCATGCCGCCCGTCCGCCCCGAATCTCCCCTTCGCCCCGGCCGTATTCTCATCCTCGCCATCATCATAGTACTCATCTTCAGACCCTTGAGCGACACCGCCCGACCACACACCCGGGCGAGACGCACCGCCCGCCCCACCGTCCGAACGCGCCGCAACCGATCCTTCGCCCGGGCACGACTCCTCCTCTTCGAGCGTTCCGCCGCCCGCAAGTCCGGTCACCAGACCGCCCACCTTCGCCCCGCCGTCGACCAGCGCACGCCCCACGCGATTGACCCGCGCGATGTTTTTGCGACTGATGTACACCGCAAGCAAAATCCACAGGCACAGCAACATAAGTCCCGATCCCACAAGGCCGATCTTGCCGTGCAGCCACTCCGCCGCAAAAATGCCCTGCGCCCCTCCGAGCCCCGTGCCGAAGACGCCCCAGTCGGTATCGAAAGCGAGCCCCAGCGACACCGAACCCAAGATCATGGCCACGAAAGCGATGCGCACCGAGCGCTCCAGCAAGGGCGGCCGAAATCGCATCAACCGAAGGCCTATAATGATGAGCATCACCGGAATGGAGAGTGCGAAAACGCCGAATCCGTCGCCCACCAAAAGCTCGGCCCACCGCTGGCCCGCGGTGCCTTTTTCGCCTGCCGACACAGCCGCCGCCGCGCTCCGGAAGCCTTCGCCGGCCCCGCCCGTTTCCAGCCAGTCGAGCCCGCCCGACGAGTGGGCGTTCCAGGTGAAAAAGTAGCTCACGCAGGCCCACAGCGTGAACAGCGCGAAGAAAAACAGCACCAGCCCCGCCACCCATTTCTGGTTGTCGGAGAGGCGGAATTTTTTCCGTTCGGTCTTCGGAGCCGACGATTTTGCGGGGTTGCTTTTTTGCTCCGTTTTTCGATCTCTATTTTGTTGTGCCATCGCGCGAATATATTATGCCATCGCGCGAAGGTACGAAAAAGTTTCGACAACGCCGCGACGGCGGATGGCGACCGAGCCTCTTTTTGGGCTCGACCAGCCCTCTTTTGGGACTCGGCCAGCCCCGAGAACCGCGCGACGGCTGGTGGCGACATTCCGCACGATGGGCGACAAGTTTCGAGGGCACCGCGACTACAGGTGCCGCCGCAGCCGGAAAGTTTCGACAACGGCGGGCGGTTACGGGGTTTGGAGCCGCAGTCTCGTTTTCGCAGATCGGGGTATTCGATACTTTTCTCGGCGGTATGACGGGCGGCACCGTCCGGCCGGGAAGTTTCGATAGCATAAAAACGCAATAGGCAATCGACGCCCCTCTTTTCGGGCTCGACCACCCCGAGAGCCGCACCCCCACCAGCCTCCCGCCCTCTCTTTTGGGGCTCGGCCACCCCCGAGGGCCGCACCCCCACCATCCTCCCGCCCCTCATGCCGCATTCGTCGTTCTCTCGTTCTCCGGTTTTGCGTGGAGGGGCAACGCGGTTTAGCTTTCGCGGTGTCGATGCTGTTTGGAAGTTGTTTGGATTTTGCCACCGAAGCTATTTTGCCGCGGTTTTTGTTCTGTTTTTCGCTTCAGCGGAGCAGTCAACGCCCGGCCGCTTTTTGTGGGGTGGCTACGGCGTTGCCTTTTCGCTCTTGCGGATCAGTTTCTGGCGGTAGGTTTCGTCCGCGGCGGTCAAAAACTCGTGCCGGGGAGTGTGGTCGGGAGCGGCCTGGAGGTCGTTCTCGGCAAGGATTTGCGCGGTGCGGCGGGCTATCGCGGGCGCCGAATCGACGATCTGCACCGCCCCCAGCCACCCCGCAGCCGTTTTAATTGGGTCGCCGATCTGCACCGCCGAGGATTCCGCTTCTGCCGACTGTGCAGGGTCGCCAATCTGCACCGCAGGTAGCCGCTCCGCAGCCGAATTCGCCCCGCCGACTGCCGCCGATGCCGCTCCATCAGTCTCGTTGGCCGTATGTTCCGCTACTGCCGCTCCATCAGCATCGGCGGCAGTATTTTTCGTCGTCGTCGTGCGGCTCCAGGCGTAGATGGCGCGGCGGATCTGGGGCGCGAGAAACGGGTAGTGGGTGCAGCCCAACACGATCCGGTCGGCGCCCGCGGCGAGCATCGGCTCCACCGCCCGCCGCACCGTTTCGAAAGCCTCGGGGCTCTCTTCGAGGTCATTTTCAACGAGTTCCACGAATCCCTCGCCCACCGTCTCGACGATATTCACGCGCTTTTCGGATTGCGAGTGGCTCCCGGGTTCTTCGAGCGGCGAGTGTTCACCGGGTTTTTCGAGCGACACCGGCCCCCCGGATTGCACATTTTTGGGGGATTGAAAGTGCCCCCCGGGTTTTTCGGGTTTTTCGAGCGACACATGTTCCCCGGGTTTTTCGGGTTTTTCGAGCGACGCGTGCTCCCCGGGCTTTTCGGATTGCGAGTGGCTCCCGGGCTTTTCGAGCGGTGAATGTTCCTCGGTTTTTTCGGATTGCGCGTGTTCACCGGGTTCTTCGAGCGGCACCGGCCCGCCGGTTTGCGTTTGCTTCCCGAACCGCGCCGCCGTCGCCTTGTAGAGCTCGCCGCGAAACGCCGCAGCCGTCGCCAACACCCCTATCGTGCCGGTTTGGGTGGTCAGCGCGGCGGGTTTGACGGCCGGTTCCATGCCCACGATGGGGATGTCGAAGGTGGCGCGCAGGTGGTCGATGGCCGCTCCGGTGGCCGCGTTGCACGCCACGACCAACAGCTTGATATCGTGCGCGATAAGGCGTTCGACGGCCTTGGAGGTGAGGCGCGTGATCTCGTCCCGCGTCCGCCCGCCGTAGGGCGCGTTGGCCCCGTCGCCGAAATAGACGAGCGACTCGGCGGGCAACGCGCGTGCGATCTCGGCGCGAACCGTGAGCCCGCCCATCCCCGAGTCGAATATGCCTATTGGTCTGTTGTTCATCTATTTAACTCTGTTCAGCCAATGTAATAGATTATCTACGTGTCGATTGCAAAATATCTTTGACACAAAGTCATCCGTTGCACATAATGTAGCTAAAGTTGCGCGATTGCATTTCATGTAAGTCAATGCTAATCAACCCGTTGTTATAGGCAACCCGCGTTAACGCTCTCGATCCGTTTAGTCGCCTATTTCTCAATCCACTTGCGGAGTTTTTCGATTAATGTTTTTCGATCCACAGGCGCGCGTTCACGAACGCCTCGATCCACGGCGAAACCTCGTCGTTCGCGGGGTTTTTGCCATTACTTTTGCCGCCGTTTTTGCAGCCGTTTATGTAGCTATTTTCGCTGCCGTTTTTGACGCTGATTATGCCGCCGCGGCCTTGGCGGTTTTCGGGGTAATGCGCCCAGTTCCAGGGCTTTAGCGAGCGTTCCAAGTGAGGCATCATGGCAAGGTGGCGACCGTCGGGGCTCGCGATGGCAGCCGCGTTGTGGTCGCTGCCGTTGGGGTTGGCCGGGTAGCTCGCGCGGCTGTATTTGAGCACGATGTTGTAGTCGTTTTCGGCGCCGGGGAGTGAAAATTTGCCCTCGCCGTGAGCTATCCAAACGCCTAAGGTGGAGCCGGATAACGAGTTGAGCAGCACCGAGTTGACAAGATTACTTACGCTATTGGTAGGAGTAGCCGATGTTTTTTTGTGGGGTGTCTGCGCTTCATGTTTTTCTTGCGTTCCGACCACATCCACCGCCACGAATCCCGATTCGAATTTATGGCTGTCGTTGTGCAACATTTTGGGCATTACGGCGCTGTCTGTCAGCGGTTTGATGAGCCCCAACTCAACCATTAGTTGACATCCGTTGCAGATGCCGAGCGAGAGGGTGTCGGGGCGAGCGTAGAAATCGGCTAACGCCTTGCGAGCCAGGTCGTTGTAAAGGAATGCACCCGCCCAGCCCTTGGCCGAGCCGAAGACGTCGGAGTTGGAAAATCCGCCCGAAAAGACGATCATATTGACGTCCCGCAGCGTTTCGCGGCCATTCACAAGGTCGGTCATCGTCACGTCGCGCACGTCGAAGCCCGCCAGATGGAGCGCCCAGGCCGTTTCGCGCTCGCATTGGCACCCCTTTTCGCGGATGACGGCCGCCTTTATGCCGGTTTTGTTCTTGCGCCGCGGGTCGATGCCGTACTGCGCGTAGGTTCCGGTGAAGTTTTTTGGGAATTCATACCTCAACCCATTGTTGCGGTAATTGGCGTAACGCTCTGTCGCTTTGGTAGTTCCGCTCTGCTTTTTGTCCAGCAGATAGGACGTTTCGTACCACTTGTCGCGCAGGTCGTCCGGCAGGAGTTCGAACTCCACGTTTGAGGTTTTGATTTGGGCTTCGGCTTCGGTTTCGGTTGTTTCGTTCTGTTTGCGACCCGGGCCCGCCGATTTGATGGTGAAGCGACGCTCGAAGTTAACCGCGCCAATCGTCACAGCGTCAACGCCTTGCGATTTAAGTTCGGCTGCGATTTTTGCGCCGTCCGCGACCTGCAACAGTAGTGCCGGTTTTTCGCTGAAAAGAAGTTTTATCAGGTCGGTTTCGCGCTTCGAGGTGCAGCCGCCGTCGGCATTGCCGCCACATGAAGTGTTACTTTCGGTGATGGCTGTCAACTTGCTCAAATCCACGTCGATACCAGAGTGATTATCGGCGAAGGTCATCTCCAAAAGCGCGGTGACGAGGCCGCCCGCCGAAACGTCGTGGCCGGACAAAACCGCCCCGTCGCGCACGAGTTTCTGCACCGCCCCGAAAGTGCGGGCGAAGTAGGTCGCGTCGGGCACCGAAGGCGTCGTATCGCCCACAGCGCCAACCACTTGCGCAAAGCTACCGCCGCCCAATTCGAAACCGCTTCCGCGGCTCATGTCGACGTAAACTATGTCGCTTGCGGTGTGTTTGAGTGCCGCGCCGACGCTCTTTTTGACGTCGGAAACCTCGGCCGCGGCGGTGATGATGACCGTTCCGGGCGACAAAACGCGCTCGCCGTCGGGATATTTTTGCGTCATCGAGAGCGAGTCCTTGCCCGTGGGGATGTTGATACCCAGTGAGATAGCGAATTCGCTCGCCGCCTCGACCGCTTTGTAAAGTCGCGCGTCCTCGCCTGGATTTTTGCACGGCCACATCCAGTTGGCGCTCAGCGAAACGCCGCTAAGTCCTTGAGCGAGAGGCGCAAAGACGAGATTGGTGAGCGATTCGGCGATGGCGAGGCGCGAACCCTCGGCCGGGTCGATCATGGCCGCCACAGGAGCGTGTCCGATGGAGGTGGCGATGCCGGCAACGCCCTGATAATCAAACGCAACCACGGCGCAGTCGTTCAGCGGAAGTTGCAACTCGCCGACGCACTGCTGCATCGCCACGCGCCCGCCGACCGACCTGTCGACCTTGTTGGTGAGCCAGTCCTTGCACGCCACCGCCTCGATCCGCAGCACCCGCTCGATGTACTCCACCACCCGCGAGGAGTCGTAAACCAAAGGTTTAAATAATTCGCGCAACGTGCTGTCTGTCATGATGGTGCGTGGCGGTTTGCCGAACATGAACTCCAGCGGCCAGTCGATGGGGCGCTCGCCGGTTTCGTTGTTAATAAAGGTAAACCGCCCGTCGCCCGTCGCCTCGCCGATGACGTACATGGGCGCCCGTTCGCGCTCGGAAACGCGCCTCAGATAGTCCAGAGCGGCCCTGTCGACCACCAAGCCCATGCGCTCCTGCGACTCGTTGCCCACGATTTCGCGCGCCGAAAGGGTCGGGTCGCCAACCGGCAGTTGCTCCATGTCGATACGCCCGCCCGTCGCCTCGACAAGCTCCGAAAGGCAGTTGAGATGGCCGCCCGCACCGTGGTCGTGGATCGAAATTATGGGGTTGACGGCCTCCTCCGACACCGCGCGGATGGCGTTGTAGGCCCTCCTTTGCATCTCAGGGTTAGAGCGTTGCACCGCGTTGAGCTCGATCGCGCCGGCGAATTCGCCCGTAGCGACGCTCGAAACCGCGCCGCCGCCCATGCCGATGCGGTAGTTGTCGCCGCCAAGGAGCACCACCGCGTCGCCCTTCTTGGGTTCGTCCTTGAGGCTGTCTTTTTTGCGGCCGTAGCCCACCCCGCCGGCCATCATGATCACCTTGTCGAAGCCCCAGGTCTTGCCGTTTTCGGTGTGCTCGAAGGTGAGCAGCGACCCGCAAATGAGCGGCTGGCCGAACTTGTTGCCGAAGTCGCTGGCGCCGTTGGAGGCTTTGATGAGAATCTCTTCGGGGCTCTGGTAGAGCCACTTGCGGGGTTTTATGGCCTCTTCCCAGGGGCGGCCGTCTGATTCGGAGCGTGCGCCGTCGCCCGAGGCTTTGTCGCCCTCAAGGCGCGGATAGGAGGTCATGTAGACGGCCGTTCCGGCGACCGGGAAAGCCCCCTTGCCGCCGGCGATGCGGTCGCGGATCTCGCCTCCGCCGCCCGTCGCCGCGCCGTTGAAGGGCTCGACCGTGGTGGGGAAGTTGTGGGTCTCGGCCTTGATGGAGATGACGCTCTCGAAATCGGTCGTCGCGTAGTCGTCGGGGCGGTCGTGCGACGCGGGCGAGAACTGCTCGGCGACGGGGCCGGCGAGAAAGGCGCAGTTGTCCTTATAGGCCGAAGTGACGCGGCCGGGGTGCTGTTTGGTGGTCTTTTTGATGAGGCCGAAGAGCGTTTCGGGTTTGGTTTGGCCGTCGATCACGAACTCGCCGTTGAAGATTTTGTGGCGGCAGTGCTCGGAATTGACCTGCGAGAAGCCGAACACCTCGCTGTCGGTGAGCGGGCGGCCCATTTTGGTGCTGACTTCTTGGAGGTAAGTCACTTCCGCCTCGCTTAGGGCCAGTCCCTCTTGTTTGTTGTAGGCCGCGATGTCGCTGATATCGCGCACAGGTTCGGGGCGGGCGTCGATGGCGAAAACATCCTGCCCCAGCCCGTCGTAGAGGCGGTTGAGCATGGGGTCGGGGGTGGTGGAGGTTTTGGGGCTCGGGATGGCGGTGAACTCCTCGATGCGGCGGATGCCGGCGATGCCCATGTTTTGGGTGATTTCCACCGCGTTGGTGCTCCAGGGGGTGATCATCTCGCGCCGGGGGCCGATGAACGAGCCGGGGATCGTTTCGGCTTCGGGGCCTTCGATTTTGACGGACTCGGGGCCTTCGATTTTGCCGATTTTGGTTTCGGATCCGGTTTCGGCTTTGACGAGGCGCGCGCCCGAAAAGAGCCACTCCAGACGCTCGACGTCGACGGCGCTCAAGTTAGACGCCGCGTCGACGGCGTATATTTTGTTTTCGCTGCTGAAAAACAGTATCATATCGTCTTCATTTATATGTTTCGCATTATGGAGGCCAGTCCCCATCTATATGTTTCGCATTATGGAGGCCAGTCGATCGGCCAGCCCCGCGTCGCCAAGCGCGTCGCAATCGACCACAAAGTTAGCCTTATTGTAGTATTTTTCGCGCTCGGGCAGCGTTTTTTCGATGTAGGCCGCAAGTTGGGCGTCGTTCATGCCCGCGATTTTGGGTCTGCGTGCCCTACCCGACTCGCTCATGCGGGCGACCAGACGCGCGGGAGACGACTTGAGGTAGACAGTTCGACCTGTTTCTGAGAGGCGCTCCATGGCGCCGTCGCGGCAGGGGGTTCCGCCGCCCAGAGCAACCACGGTGTCGCGCTCCGACGAGATGACGGCCTCGACCGTCTGCCATTCGAGTTCGCGGAACCGCTCCTCGCCCTGCGTCGCGAAGATTTCGGCCACGGATTTTCCTGTCAGGCGTTCGATCTCTTTGTCGGTGTCGACGAAATCCCACTTTAGGGTGGCGGCCAGGCGGCGACCGACGCTGCTCTTGCCGCATCCCATGAAACCTACCAAAAAGACCTTGCGCGCCATCGTCTTTGTCATTGCCATTTTTGAAGCCGTTGTCATCCCTGAAGCCGTTGTCATCCCTGAAGCAGGCCGCTAAAAAAGGTCGAGTTGGTTGCCGCGGACTATCTCTATCTCGATGTCGTTTTCGGGGGCGGGGGCGTTTTCTGCGGCGGCCGGCTGCTCGGGAGTTTCGGGGGTGTTCTCGGGAGTTTCGGGGGCGAGTTCCGGCATTTCGGGATCTTCGGGATCGGGGGTGGTGTCAGGCAGCGGCTCTTCGAAGGCGGCGGGCTCTTCGAAGTCGGCGGGCTCTTCGGGGTCGGGGCCGGGGGCATGACCCTCGGAGAGGTGCAAACCGCCTATCTCGTAGGTGGTTACGCGTTTGCCCTTGGCCTTGTGGCTTTTGATGCCGATGTAGTCGCCCACGTCGAGGGTGTCGGCGGGGCGGGAGGCGTTGGCGCCGGCGTAGGTGACGGTCAGCAGCGGCGCGAAAAAGTCGACCAGCTCCACCAGGCGGCAGTCGGACTCCAGATACTCCTGAGCCTGACCGTTCCCGCCGTTTTGCGTCATCGCGGGGAAGCGCTTGACGTAGAAATATTTTTGGCCCTCGTCGAAATACGTGGCGCTGTAAACGCGGTCGGCGTCCCACTTCTCGACGCGGAGGGTGTCCTCGGGGAAGTGGTGGGTGAGCTCGTAGCCCGTTATATAATAGGTGTGGCGGCCGAAGACCACGATCTTGTCGTCGCCCGCGAATTCGCCGAGCAGCACCCCGCGGCCGTCGGCGTTGAGCCGCCGAACCTCCTCGTCGTACCAGATATTCTGCCCGGCGAGGGTGGAGGTGCCCTTCTCCTTGAGCACGATCTTGTGGATGCCGTAGCGCGAGAACATGTTGCCCTGGGAGGCGCGACCCTTGATGGCAAGCTCCGAAAAATCGAGGTCGGTGATCACCTTTTTGAGCCGCGGGCGCGGTTTGAAGTATATCTTCAGCACCTCGGCCTCGCCGTTGTGGTTGACGCTAAGGTGGAGCAGTTCGCTGCCGGGGGTGCCTTTGGTCAGGTCGTACTCCTTGTCGCGGGTGATGCCCACGATGGCGCAGCGCTTCATCAGGATAGCCCCGTTTTTGCCGTCGCGGTAGAGCACGTTGTAGATCGTGCGCTCGTCGCCCCGCTTGAACACCCCGATGTGGAGGATGTTTTTGCAGAAAAAGGCCTTGTCCGACACTTTGGTGATGGTGTACTTGCCGTCGCGGCAGATGACGATCACGTCGTCGATGTCGGAGCAGTCGCACACGAACTCCTCCTTTTTCATGCCCGCGCCGATGCCGAAGAAGCCCTCGGCACGATCGACATAGAGGCGGGCGTTGTTGGTGACCACCTTGGCCGCCTCGATGGAGTCGAACTCGCGGATTTCGGTCTTGCGCTCGCGGCCGGCGCCGTATTTGTTTTTGATGTTTTGGTAGTAGGCGATGGTGTAGGGGGTGATGTGCTCGATGTCGTGACGGACTTGCGCCATCTCGTCCTCCACGCTTTTTATGTGTTCGTCGGCCTTGGCGGTGTCGAATCGGCTGATGCGGATGAAGCGGAGTTCGGTGAGCTTGACCACGTCGTCCTTGGTGATGGTGCGGCGCAGAAGGTTTTTGAACGGCTCCAGACCCTCGTCCACTGCGGAATATGCCTCCTCGCGGGTCTTGGCCCCCTCGATGCGCTGGTAGAGGCGGTTTTCGATGAAGATCTTCTCAAGACTCGACATGTGCCAATCCTCGCTTAGTTCGTCGAGGCGGATGTGGAGCTCTTGCAGCAGCAGGTCGCGGGTCTTGTCGGTGGAGCGCCTTAGTATCTCGGAGACGCCCAAAAAGTGGGGCTTGTCCTCCCATATGACCGTCGAGTTGGGCGAAATCGACACCTCGCAGTCGGTGAAGGCGTAGAGGGCGTCGATGGTTTTGTCGGAGCTCTCGTCGTTGGAGACGTGGATGATGATCTCGACCTTGTCGGCCGTGTTGTCGTCCACCTTGCGGATCTTGATCTTGCCGCGGTCGTTGGCTTTGATGATCGACTCCTTGATGCTTTCGGTCGTGGTGCCGAACGGGATTTCGGTTATCGAAAGGGTGCGGCGGTCGATCTTGGCGATCTTGGCCCGAACCTTCACCGCGCCGCCCCTCAGGCCGTCGTTGTAGCGCCCCACGTCGACCATGCCGCCCGTGGGGAAGTCGGGATAGAGCGTGAACTCCTTTTGTTGCAGATGGGCGATGGAGGCGTCGATGAGTTCGACGAAGTTGTGGGGCAAAATCTTGGAGGCCAAACCCACCGCGATGCCCTCGACCCCTTGGGCCAACAGAAGCGGGAACTTGACCGGCAGCGTGACGGGCTCCTGATTGCGGCCGTCGTAGGACAACATCCAGTCGGTCGTCTTGGGGTTGAACACCACGTCCAACGCGAATTTGGAGAGGCGAGCCTCGATGTACCGCGCCGCGGCGGCTCCGTCGCCCGTGAGGATGTTGCCCCAGTTGCCCTGGCAGTCGATGAGAAGGTCTTTTTGACCCAGCGCCACAAGTGCGTCGCCTATCGAAGCGTCGCCGTGGGGGTGGAACTGCATGGTGTGGCCGATGACGTTGGCCACCTTGTTGTAGCGGCCGTCGTCGAGCCTCTTCATTGAGTGGAGGATGCGCCGCTGGACCGGTTTGAGCCCATCCTCGACGTGGGGCACCGCCCGCTCCAGGATCACGTAAGAGGCGTAGTCCAACCACCAGTCCTTGTATAAGCCCCGGAGGTGGCCTTTGCCGGCCGCCGGCTCTGTATTTTTTTCGTCGCTCATTTTTTTTCTTTCGTTTAGTTCGCGGTTACGCGCTCGGTTGCGGCCGGGTCGGCGTCGACGTAGTCGGCCTCGATGCGCAGGTTGTCGATCACGAAGTCGCGGCGCTCGGGGGTGTTGGCGCCCATGTAGAACGTCAGCATCTCGGCGATGGCGTCGCCCTGGGTGAGGCGAACGGCCTCAAGGCGCATGTCCTCGCCGATGAACTCGCGGAACTCGTCGGCCGAGATTTCGCCCAAGCCCTTGAAGCGGGTGATCTCCGCCGTGGCGCCGCATTTTTTGATAGCCCTCTTGCGCTCCTCCTCGTTGTAGCAGTAGTGGGTCTCCTTTTTGTTGCGGACGCGGAAGAGCGGGGTCTGCAACACGTAGAGGTGGCCCTGGCGCACCACCTCGGGGAAAAATTGCAAAAAGAAGGTCATCATCAAAAGGCGGATGTGCATGCCGTCGACGTCGGCGTCGGTGGCGATAATGACCTTATTATAACGCAGGTTGTCGATCGACTCCTCGATGTTGAGCGCGGCCTGAAGAAGGTTGAACTCCTCGTTTTCGTAGACAACCTTTTTGGTCAGGCCGTAGGTGTTGAGCGGTTTGCCCCTTAATGAGAACACCGCTTGGGTGCGCACGTCGCGGCTTTTGGTGATCGACCCGCTGGCGGAGTTGCCCTCGGTGATGAAGATCATGCTCTCCTCGGCGCGGGCGTCCTTGTCGGCGAAGTGGATCTTGCAGTCGCGGAGTTTGCGGTTATTGAGGCTCACTTTTTTGGCCAGCTCGCGCGCCTTCTTCTGAACGCCGGAGATGGCCTTGCGCTCCTTCTCGTTTTCCGCTATCTTTTTGCCGAGGGTTTCGGCCGTTTGCGGGTGCTTGTGCAGGTGGTTGTCGAGGTGCTCCTTGACGAAGTCGAGCACGTATTGCCTTATGGTCGCGCCGCCGGGGGAGATGACGCGGCTGCCGAGTTTGATTTTGGTTTGGCTCTCGAACTCGGGCTCCTCGACGCTCAGGGAGATGGCCGCGACGAGTGAGCCGCGGATGTCGGCTGGGTCGTAGTCCTTGCGGTAGAACTCCTTGACGGTCTTGGCGATGGCTTCGCGGAAGGCAGCCTGATGGGTGCCGCCCTGGGAGGTGTACTGCGAGTTGACGAACGAAAAGTAGCTCTCGCCGTAGCCCGTGCCGTGGGTGATGACCACCTCGATGTCGGGGCCTTTGAGGTGGATGGGTTCGTAGAGAGGTTCCTCGCCTAAGTTTTCGTTGAGCAGATCGAGGAGGCCGTTTTTAGACACGTAGCTCTCGCCGTTGAGCTTGATGGTGAGCCCCGTGTTGAGATAGGTGTAGTTGCGGACGCGCTGCTCGACGTACTCCATATTGTAGACGTACTCGCCGAACACCTCGGTGTCGACCACGTAGCTGATGAGCGTGCCGTCCTTTTCGTCGACGCCGCTTTCGCGCCTGTCGCTCGTCTCGACGCCGCGCTCGAAGGTGACCGTGCGGGCCTCGCCTCCGCGGACGGAGCGAGCCATGAAGCGACTGGAGAGCATGTTGACCGCCTTGACCCCCACCCCGTTGAGACCCACCGTCTTTTTGAACGCCTCGGAGCCGTATTTGCCGCTGGTGTTGATTTTGCTGACCGCGTCGGAGAGGCTGTTGAGAGGAATGCCGCGGCCGTAGTCCCTCACCGTGATGGTGTTGCCCGGGGCGATGGTGAGTTCTATGGTTTTGCCGGCGCCCATGATGAATTCGTCGATCGAGTTGTCCATCACCTCCTTTATCAGCGTGTAGATGCCGTCGTCGGGCTGGGAGCCGTCGCCCAACTTGCCGATCCACATGCCCGGGCGAAGGCGCATCTGCTCGCGGGTGGAGAGGGTCTTTATGTCGGATTCGGTGTATTTAACTTCGCTCATAATACTTGCTTAATCATGAATTATTAATCATGAATCATGAATTTCGGTGTCGCGGTGCGACGTTCTTTACGTAATAGTTTGACACGGTATATTGTAAAACACAAATAAAAACAGGCGGCTTTTGCCGCTCATTAATTCATTATTTATGATTCATTATTAATGATTTTTTTTGCGGCGATCATGCGGGTGCGGGTTTCGTCCATTATTTCGCGAGGGTCTCTTTTGGCAACCTCGGCGGCGCTGACGGGCGGCAGAACCTTGACGGTGAAGCGGTGGCGCCACGGAAGTCGCATCCGGCGGCCGATGACGTCGGAGCCGCTGAGCACCACCGGAAGAATGGCCGCTTTGGCCTCTTGGGCCAGGGTGAAGGCCGTGGGTTTGAAGAGGCCGATGTCGCCCGTCTTGGAGCGGGTGCCCTCGGGGAAGATCGCGATGCAGGTGTTGCGCTCCATCAGCCACTTGCGGCCGTCGTCGCGCACCATTTGGATCGCTTTTCGCGGTTTGTCGCGCGGAATGAGGATGTCGCCGTGGAGCATCATGTACTGCCCGATAAGGGGCATGGTTTTGAGGGTGTCGCGCGCCACCCAGCGGAAATTGAGCGGCGTCCAATATAACATCGGGATGTCGACCATCGAGCGGTGGTTGAGCACGATGACGTACCTCTGGTTGCGGTCGATGTTTTCCAGACCCTCGGTTGTCGTTTTCCAGCCGGGGGCGGAGCGGAAAAAAATCATCGAGATGCCGCGAGAAATGGCGTGAACCGCCCTGCGCGAACGGTCGAAAGGCACCGTGAGGGGGTATACGATGAGCGTCGCAAGGAGGAACAGCGCCACCGCGACGACAATGAAAATGTAGTATAACAGACTGAATATCAACGCTCCCATGGTTTGTATACGTGCACAATAATTCTACAATTTTAGGCAATTTCCCGGCCGAAACCGCATCCCGAGCGACGTTTTTATCAACAATTAATCAAAATCTTGTATATTTGCCAATCTATTCATCTAAAAAATGTAAGAATTATGGCACACGCTTTTGTTTTTCCCGGTCAGGGGGCGCAGTTTCCCGGAATGGGCAAGGATCTGTACGATAATGTGGCGGCGGCGCGCGAACTCTTCGAGCGCGCGAACGAGATA
The DNA here is from genome assembly GCA_031285345.1 of Alistipes sp. GTDB lineage: Bacteria > Bacteroidota > Bacteroidia > Bacteroidales > Rikenellaceae > UBA940. Next base: position 2,186 of record JAITWI010000001.1, on the reverse strand, counting down.
TTGGGTTTCCGCATTACCGACGTGATGTTCGGCGGAACTCCCGAAGAGCTTAAACAGACCGCCGTGACGCAGCCCGCGGTGTTTTTGCACTCGGTGATAATGGCGCGGGCGCTGGGTTCCGCGTTCGCTCCCGATATGGTGGCGGGCCACTCGTTGGGCGAGTTTTCGGCTCTGGTGGCGGCGGGGGCGCTCGGTTTTGAGGACGGGTTGCGGTTGGTGGCGATTCGCGCCGGGGCGATGCAGAAGGCTTGCCAGGCCGAGCCCTCGACCATGGCGGCGGTGTTGGCGCTGGACGACGCCCGGGTGGAGGAGATTTGCGCGGCGACCCCGGGGGTTGTCGTGGCGGCGAACTATAACTGTCCCGGGCAGTTGGTGATCTCGGGCGCGGTGGAGGCTGTGGACGCGGCTTGTGAGGCGATGAAGGCGGCGGGGGCGAAGAGGGCTTTGCGTTTGCCCGTCGGAGGGGCGTTCCACTCGCCGTTGATGGAGCCGGCGCGGGTGGAGTTGGCCGAGGGCATTGCGGCGGCGCCTTTTACCGCTCCGGTTTGTCCGGTGTATCAGAACGTGGACGCGCGGCCGTATAGCGATCCGGCGCAGATTCGCGAAAATCTCATAGCACAGCTCACCTCGCCCGTGAGGTGGACGCAGACCGTGCGCAACATGGTGGCCGACGGGGCGACCGAGTTTACGGAACTGGGGCCGGGTAACGTCTTGGCGGGGCTGATATCGAAGATCGAGGGCTCGGTGGCCGTGGCGTCGAAACAGGCGCTTTAGAATTCGGGCGGCCGGCCGGGGGAAGGCGATTTCGGGGAGATTTCGGTAACGGTTTCGATTTCGGGCGGCCTTTTTTTTACACTTCTGACACTTTCGGGAAAAATGGTTTCATTGCGCGACTTTTTTGACAAGCACGAGGACGACCTGCAAAAGGGAATCGACCACAAAAACAACCTCATTAAGAGAAATGTGGTGGCCTATATGGCCGTCAATGGCCCCTCGACGCTGGCCGACCTGACTCAAAAACTGCATATCAGCATACCCACGATGACCAAACTCGTGGGCGAGTTGGTGGAGGATAAACTCGTGGCCGAGAACGGCAAGATAGAGACGACCGGAGGGCGAAGGCCCAACATATACGGTCTGACCACAACCGCCATATACTTCGCCGGGGTCAACATCGCGCGAGACAACATGCAGTTTGTGGTGACAGACGTGAAGAACCAGATTATCGTCAGCCGACAGGAGACCGACTTCGCGCTGGAGGACACCCCGGAGTGTCTGAGGCGGATATGCGCCAGTATCGAGGGGTTTGTGGAGGGCTGCGGAATAGACCGGGAGAAGATTCTCGGGATGGGGATTTGCATCGCCGGAAGGGTCAATCCGATGACCGGACGGAGCTATAAGTACTTCACCGCGAACGAGGAGTCGCTCACCTCGCTGTTCGACCGGGTGACGGGGATGCCCACGCTGCTGGAGAACGATACCCGCGCCCGATGCTACGCCGAGTATAACGCCGGAAGTCCGCAGGATGGGCGAAATATCCTCTACCTGCACCTGGGGCGAGGCGTGGCGATCGGAATAGTGATGGACGGAAAGCTGTTCTACGGCAAGTCGGGGTTCGCCGGCGAGTTCGGCCACACGCCATTTTTCGACAACGAAAAGATATGCTCGTGCGGCAAAAAGGGGTGTCTGGAGACCGAGATCTCGGGGGTCGCCGTGGAGGAGCGGATAGTCGATCTGCTGGGAGGAGGGTCGAACTCGATACTGCGCGAGAAATTCGAAAGGGGCGAATCCATACATGTGGACGACGTGACCGCAGCAGCGCGAAACGACGACAACCTGGCCATCGAGCTGATGGAGGATGTGGGCGAAAAGGCGGGCAAGAGCATAGCGTTTTTGATCAACATATTCAATCCGGAAACCGTGATAATCGGAGGAAACCTTTCGTACGCGGGCGATTACATCATGCTGCCGCTGAAGGCGTCGACAAATAAATATTCTTTGAATCTGGTGTATAAGGATACGCGGTTCAGGCTGTCGGATATGGGAGGCGGCGCGGGGGCTCTCGGGGCCGCGATGTTGATGAGGGATAAGATTATTTGTCTGTCGTGAGGGGTTTTTTGGGGGAGGGTTGTTGCGGGGCGGGTTTTGGTGATGGTTCGGGGGCGTGACAAAACTGTGTGTCGGTC
>JAITWI010000061.1 GCA_031285345.1 Alistipes sp. | reverse complement strand
GAATCCGTTAGCAGCACCCGGTCGAAGCTCACCGAGGCACCTTCGGCCTCTGAAAGACGGTGAACATAGAGCTTGCGACCCTTCTCAGCTTTGAATTGCTGACCTGCTATTTCTACAATTACGTACATATTGGATATAAATGGACGACAAAGGTAACGCTTTTTTCGTTCACACAAAAACAATCGCAAAAAAAATTCTTCGGCGCACTTTTGGCTTGCCGATTGTAATGAAAAAGCAGTAATTTTGGAGCCGATGGAATACGTACGACAATTGAACGAGGCGCAGCGGAACTACCTCGTACCCAAGGCCTGCAACGCCGCGCTGAGGGCGGGAGAGGCAATTTTGGGCATATACCACAAAAAAGAGGCTTACGGCGTCGACCTTAAGAGCGACCGGACGCCCATCACCGAGGCCGACCGTCTCGCCCACGCCGTCATAAGGGACTATCTGGGGCAGACCCACATTCCGCTCTTGAGCGAGGAGGGGCGCGAGATGCGATTCGACGAGCGCCGCGACTGGGACATGTTCTGGCTTGTCGATCCGTTGGACGGCACCCGCGAGTTCATCAAGGGCAACAACGAGTTTACGGTCAACATAGCCTTGGTGGTCGACGGCCGCCCCGTGGTGGGGGTGGTCTACGTGCCGTGGCACAACAAGATATATTTTTGCGAAAAGGGTCGCGGGTCGTTCGTCAAAACAGACGTCGCCCCCGACGCCCGGGCCGAGATGACCTACGACGAAATTTTCGCCGGCGCGGTGCGGCTGCCCCTGACCCGCCCGTCGGGTCCGGTGCGCGTGGCCGTGAGCCGTTCGCACCGCAACGACGACACGATGGCCGAAGTGGCCAGGCTGCGCGAGCGGTTTCCCGACGCCGAGATGGTCGAACAGGGCAGCTCCTATAAATTCTGTCTATTGGCCGAGGGGGCGATAGATTACTATCCTCGTACCTCCAACACCTACGAGTGGGACACTGCGGCGGGCGAGGCGATACTCTCCGAGACCGGCGGCACCACAAAGTCGCTGCCCGGGTCGGGCGAATTTTCCTACAACAAGGAGTCGCTGTTGAATCCGTGGTTCGTCTGCCGCAGCGGCGCGTTTCAGAATCAGTGAATTATCGCCATCACGGCCGAGCGAATCGAGATAAGCCCCACCACGTCGGCCAGGCACACCAGCACCACCACTATCATAAACCAGCGCATGAATTTGGCACCCCAGCCGATCGCGTATTGTGAGGCCAAAAACGCCCCCACCATGTTGCCCGCGCCGTGAATCAGGCCATAGGCGTAGTCGACGTCGCCGTTGATGACGAACACCGCCAGCGAAAACGGCATCGACAGCAAAACTATGAAGTTCTTGATCACGTTGGACTTCACCGCGTCCAAACCCAACAGCCCCATCGCCACCAACAGAATGGTGAAACCCGTGCCGACGAATATGTAGCCGCTGTAAATGCCGATCAAAAAGAACAGCAAGTAGTGCAGCGGGCCTATCTTGCGTTTGGCCGGGGCATCCGCGTCGCTCCCCTCGCGAAATATCTTGCCGCCGAACACTGTGAATATCAGCACCAAGCCGATCACCGTGGCGAGGCATATCTGAAATATCCGTTCGTTGATCGTCACCGCGATATGCGCCCCGACAAGCGTGCCCAAAATCGCCGGAATCCCCAAACGCAACCCCACGTTCCAGTCTATCAGTTTTTTGCGGGTGAAGGTGGCCGTCGACGAGAGGTTTTGCATCAAAATCGCCACCCGGTTGGTGCCGTTGGCCACATGCACCGGCAGCCCCAGAGCCATGAACACCGTCAGCGAGATGGCGCTCCCGCCACCCGCCAGAGTGTTGATGAACCCCACGAAGAGGCCCGAGACTAACAGTATGACGACTATCGAAAGGGATATCTCAGGCACGGCGGAAATAGATTAGATTACAAATTTAGCAAAAACGGCTGTAAAAAAGTATCTTTGCGACAAAATAATGGAAGAAAAATGATCCACGCGGGACAATACCATACTCTGACGGTCGGCAGAATTTCCGACCACGGTCTCTACCTGGCCAACGAAGAGGGCGACGAGGTGCTGCTGCCCAACCGCTACGTCTCTCTGAAAGACGCGGTGGGCGACGCCAAAAAAGTGTTCGTCTACCACGACTCGGAGGACAGGTTGGTGGCCACCACCGAAACCCCTTTGGCGGGTGCCGGAGATATCGCATATTTGCAGGTGGTGGACAAAAACGACCACGGCGCTTTTCTCGACTGGGGTCTTGCGGCCAAGCATCTGTTTCTGCCCAACCGCAACCAGCAGGGCGGAGTCGTGGTGGGGCGCCGATACCTTGTGTGGATATACGAGGATTCGATAACGGGTCGGGCGGTGGCGTCGATGAAACTGCGCGGCGCGGTGGGCAACGAGGAGATAGGCGTCGCTCCGGGCGAGGAGGTGGCGTTGATAGTCGCCTCGGAGAGCGAGATCGGCTGGAGGGTGATTGTGGATGGGCGCCATTGGGGTATGCTCTACCGCAACCAGATGTTCTCTCCCGTCGAGATCGGCGATCGGTTGACCGGCTTCGTGCGGCGCGTGACCGAGGACGGGCGCATCGACGTGGCGGTTCAAAAGCAGGGCTACAACGAGGTGAAGGACGCTTCGGGGCGGCTGATGGAGTTGATCCGCGAGGCGGGCGGGGTGCTGCCCTTGGGCGACCGGAGCGATCCGACCGACGTGGCGCGCCTGACGGGGATGAGCAAAAAGGTGTTCAAGCGCGCCCTCGGCGTTTTGATGAAACAGGGGGCGGTCGTGGCGGCGGATACCGAAACGAGGCTGAAAAACGAACGGACGGCTGCCACGGCAGGGGTCGCCGACGCCGAAACGAAAATCACGGGTAAATAGTAACGAATTGAGTTCACCATTACATACCGCCGAACGGGTTTCGCACTCCGATGTGAGCGACAACTTCGTGTTGGCGCGCTCGGTGCTGGCGTACAGGGAGGCCGCATTAAGATTGCACGACCATGCACTCGAAGTACTCGAAATAGGCACCGGCAGCGGCTACGGGATCGAGGTGCTTGCGCCGGTCTGCGGGTCGCTCATCACGGTGGATAAACACCCCCCGGCGCCGCATCTGTTCGAAGGCCACCCGAACGTCGAGTTTCGCGCGATGAGGGTGCCGCCGCTCGATTTTCCGAGCGATTCTTTCGACTGCGTGGTGTCGTTCCAGGTGATCGAACATATCAAAAGCGACGAGGCGTTTGTGACCGAGGTTTTTCGGGTGCTGCGTCCCGGCGGGCGGTTTATCGTGACGACCCCCAACGCACCGCGCTCGTTGACCCGCAACCCGTGGCACGTGCGCGAATACACGGCCGAGCAGCTGTTCGCGTTGTTGTCGCGCCATTTTGAAACCGTGGAGGCTTTGGGCGTTTTCGGCGGCGAACGGGTGGAGGAATATTACGAACACAATAAAAAAGGGGTAGCCCGAATCGCACGTTTCGATATTTTCCGCCTTCGCCAATGGTTGCCGCGATGGATGCTGCGGGTGCCCTACGACATTGCCAACCGCATCAACCGCCGCCGCCTACTGACCGAAAACCGCGACCTCACGACCGCCATCGCCCCCGACGACTACTACATTGCGCCGGTGAGCGAACGAGGCGAAGAGGCGTTCGATCTGTTTTATATCGCGACCAAATCATGATCGACAAAATCGTGACGGCCTCCCTTGTTTCGGTAATAGTTCCGGTATACAACGCCGAAAAATATTTGGCGCGGGCCATCGACAGCGTCCTTGCGCAGACGCACAAAAACCTCGAACTTATCCTCATAGACGACGGCTCGATGGACGGCAGCGGCGCTATTTGCGACGACTACGCGACGCAAGACCCTCGTGTAAAAGTGATCCACAAAGCCAACGGCGGGGTGTCGGCGGCGCGCAACGACGGCATCGAGGCGGCAGAGGGCGAGTTCATAGCCTTTTGCGACAACGACGACTTTATGGCGCCGGGCATGCTGGCTCGGCTGTTGGAAATTTGCGCCGACACCGACGCCGACATCGCCCACTGCCGCCGCGAAAGGGCCCTCATCGACACTCTGCCGACTCCGCCGCCCCAAAAAGTAAAAGTCATGACCGGCCGCGAGGCGCTCGAAAATTTCTACGCCGAGTGCACCCCTTATGTGTGGGACAAACTGTGTCGCCGCCGTGTTTGGCGCGACGTGCGCTTTCCGGTGGGCTCCTACGCCGGCGAGGATGTGACGGTGGTGCACCATCTGCTGTGGGCGGCGCGAAAAATCGCCGTCACGCGAGAAAAACTCTACTGCCACTACCTCAACCCTGGGAGCGTTATGTTGCGCGGGTTCGACGTTCGCTGGGCGACGGGGGCGCTCAACGACCGCCTTGAGCTCGCCCGCCGCGAGGGGTTGACCAAACTCTACGCCGACACGATGGTGCGGCGGCTCTACGAGGAGGAGTATCTGCTGGTGATGAATCGAAAATACAACCGCGACGCCGACTCCCGGCGTGCTTTCGCGCGGGAGCATCGAGCCCTGCGCCGCCGCTACTACCGCGAAGCGATGGCGGCGACTAAGAATGGGGTGGCCGGTATCGACTGCAAAACGCGGCTGTTCATGGGCTTGTGCCGTTACGCGCCCGGGTTGTACAACCTCTATAATTGGCTGAAGTGGCGCGTGGTGAGGGGCGAGGGAAGCGTGAAGTTCGGCGAGGTGAAGTGAAAATCAGGTGATGTGAAGTGAAATTGGGCGGCGCACGAAATGATGCCGGTGAGATAATAAAACCGTCTTGGCGCCCGTTCTACAACTACAAACAACCCACAAACATCATGAAAAGACTTTTTTCTATTTTATTCGCACTCGGTGCGATAGGCGCGGCCGGCTCGCTGGCCTCGTGCGAGGAGCTTATGGAGCAGTTCAATGATCTGGCCACGATGCAAATTCCCGACGTCGAACTCTCCCACAAGGCGACCGATTCACACAGCATCAGCTTCACCGCACCCGCGGCGTGGAGCGTCGAGATCGCCGCTTCGGGCGAGTGGCTGTCGGTCGATCCGTCCAGTGGCGAGGCGGGCCGCACGACAATTACGCTGGAAGCAGTTTCGGCTAACGAAAGCCCCGAGCCGCGCACCGCACGCGTGATCATCTCGTCTGTCGGCATCGAGCGCTCGTTCAATGTAACACAAGCCGGCGCGCCCGAAAATGAAGACGAAGGCGATGACGAAAAAGATCCTGACGACGATGGCGACGACGAGAAAGACCCTGACGGTGAAGAGGATGAGACGGAGCTGCTGATGAACATCGACGGTCTGATGGAATATATAACTTTCGCAACGAGCGGCGGCTTGATACACGCGGGCGCGGTGACCGTCTTCGACGAGGCTACCCGCGTCACCGTCCGTTCCGACGTGGAGTGGCTCAAGCCGGTGATAATTAACGCAGCCGGTCTCGTCCATCGTGTCGATATAAGTTGCGACCCCAATCCGGGCGAGTTGCGCGGCGGCGCGATCACCATCGTCGCCGAAAACGGCACGCAGCAGCAGGTCGCATTCGTGAAAGTGACGCAGGTGGATTCGAACGGTAACGGCGGCGACGACGGAGACGGCACGGGCGACGATCCCAACCCCGGCGACTATTATCTGATGCCGGCCACGGAGGTGAAACTCTACCGCGACGGCGGCGAGACCGGACTCTTCGTGGAGACCAACCTGCCCAACGTCGAGCCCTACAATAAGGATATGCCCGAGTGGCTGACCGTGACCGAAACGGGCGAAAAGGTCGAAGGCGGGTTTATGTTCGTCGTGGCCGCCGACCGCAACAACACCGGAGCCGACCGCTCGTTCAACCTCCTCTTCCACGGATTCGTCGACGGCAACGAGATTATCGGCAAGACGCTCTTCATCCAGCACACGATAGATGTTCCGATGAGGTAAGCCCGAGTGCCGACTATAACGAAGCCGCGACCCCCACAAGGGTCGCGGCTTTTCTAATATTCCTGCGCGCCGCAGTGCGGCACTGCCGGGCCTCCCTCGGTGAGGCCGCGACTAACAGTCTTTATCCTATTTTGCTTACCGCGCGGGCGAGGTTGCTCATCGCTTTTTCGACAGTCATGCGGTTGGTCGCGGCGTTGAGGCGTGCGAAACCTATGCCCTCCACCCCGAAGTCGGCGCCGTTGCCCAAGCCGAGTCCCGCCTCGCGAACCAACCACCCCATCAACTCGTCCTGCGAGGCTAAGCCCAGGCCGCGGAAATCCATCCACACGAGGTAGGTGCCCTGTTGAGGCACGATCTTGACGGCGGGAATATTTTCGGTCACGAACGAACGGACGTAATCGACGTTGCCGCGCAGATACTCCAACACCTCCTCCAGCCAATCCTCGCACTCGTCGTAGGCGGCGCGGAGGGCTATGTGGCCGAACGCGGTGCCGGTGGGGATGTGGCTTTTGGCGTACTCGGCGTCCCACCGCGCGCGCATCTCCTCGGACGGAATGATGGCGGTGGAGGTGGTGAGGCCGGCTATGTTGAAGGTCTTGCTCGGGGCGGTGAAGGTTATCGTGCGTTCGGCGAAACGGGCGTCCAGCGAGGCGATATGCAGGTGGCGGAACGGAGCGAAAACGAGGTCGCTGTGAATCTCGTCGGAGATTATCGTAACGTCGTGCTTGGCGCACAGCTCGCCCAGGCGCGTCAACTCTTCCGCCGTAAAGACCCTGCCGACGGGGTTGTGGGGGTTGCAGAGGATAATGGCGCGGGCGTCGGCCAGTTTGCGGTCGAGGTCGTCGAAGTCCATCTCGAAACCGTCGGCCGTGCGGCGCAACGGATTGGTCACCACCCGGCGGCCGTTACCCTCTATCACAGCGCGGAACGGAGGATAGACAGGCGGTTGGATCACCACCCCGTCGCCCTCCCGGGTGAACGCCCTGATGGCGAAGGCCAGACCCGCCACAACGCCCGTGGTGCAGCGCAGCCAGTCGTGTTCGACCGTCCAGCCCGAACGCCTCGACAGCCAGCCCCTAATCGAAGCCGAACAGCGCTCTCCCCCCATGTCGTAGCCGTAGAGGTTGTGGGTGGCGCGGGCGACTATGGCTTTGTGGATGGCGGGCGCGCACTCGAAGTCCATGTCGGCGATCCACATGGGGATCACCTCCGCCGTGCCGAACATTTCGCGACAGGTGTCGTATTTGAGCGTTTCGGTGCCGCTACGTTCCAATATGGTATCAAAATTGTATTTCTTCATTTCGACAAAAACTTTGGGAGAAGCGACAAAAATATCAAAAATAGTTATATTTGCGGGCTAATCCTACAATAATTTAGATAAATCCGAATGAGAGATTCCGATTTCAAACCCCAAGAAGACGGCGCAGAGCAGTTCCAGAAGGACAAACGCCGCCGCAGAACAGTTGTGGCAGAACCGGTTACGCGCTCGCCCAGAGCCGAACGCACACCCGGCGAGGGCGAGCAGTCCGAAAGGCCGGCTCACGAGTCACGACCCGAACGTCCGGCATACCAGCCGCGCGAACACCGTCCCGATCAGCGTCCCGACACAGGGTTCCGCCCTCCGAGGGAAGATTACAAGCCTCGCGAATATCAGCCGCGTGGCGATTACGGCAGCCGTCCGCAAGGAGAGGGCAGGCCGCAGGGCGAATACAGACCCCGTGGCGAGTATGGCGCCGACAGGCCGCAAAGGGATTACGGCCGTCCGCACGGCGAGTATGGAGACAGACCCCAAAGGCCTCACGGCGAGGCTCCGAGGCGTTCGTACAACCCCAACTTCTCGGCAGACAACAAATTCATAGGCGGCCCCGGTCAATCGAGCGGCGAGCGTCCCGAAAGAGACTTCAATCGCTGGGACGCGAACCCAGGCGGAGAACGCAAATCATACGGCGAACGGCAGGCGGAGGGCAGACCCTCCTACGGAGATCGCCCCTCCTACGGCGAGCGCAGACCCTACACCCCGCGCCCCGCCGGCGAACGGACCCCTTACGGCGAAAAAAGACCCTACACTCCCCGCCCGGCAGGCGACCGTCCGGCCTACGGCGAGCGCAAACAATACGGCGACCGCCCCGCCTATGGTGACAAAAAACCGTACGGCGCCGGAAAACCATACGGAGCGAAGAAGCCGTTCGGCAAAAAACCGTTCGTCAAACCGGGCGAGGGAGGCCTGAACCCTGGGGTGAAGCCCGAGTTCTACCCCAGCTACGCCTCCACCACCGATGCCGAGAAGGAGTTTCGTCTCAACCGCTACATCGCCATGTGCGGCAAGTGTTCGCGCCGCGAGGCCGACGAATACATAGTTAAGGGAGAGGTGACGGTCAACGGCGAGCCCGAAGTTAGGCTCGGCGTGAAGATCAAGCCGGGCGACGAGATCCGTCTGCGCGGCGAGCTGCTGTCGAACGAGCGCAAGGTGTACATCATAATGAACAAGCCCAAGGGCTTCGTCACCTCGGTGGACGATCCGCACGCCGAAAAGACGGTGATGGACATCGTGCGCAACGCCTGCTCGGAGCGAATCTATCCGGTGGGTCGCCTCGACAAAAGTTCGGTCGGAGTGCTGCTGCTCACCAATGACGGCGACCTGACCGAAAAGCTCACCCACCCCTCGCACAACAAGCGCAAGGTGTATCAGGTGACCCTCGAACGTCCGCTCACCAACATGGACCTGCAAAAGGCGCGCGACGGCATCGACTTGGACGACGGGGTGATAATTCCCGACGCGGTGGACTTCGTCAAGCCCGACAACCGCAAGGAGATAGGCATCGAGATCCACTCGGGGCGCAACCGTATCGTCCGCCGCATCTTCGAGGAGCTGGGCTACGGGGTGCATAAGCTCGACCGCGTATATTTCTGCGGCCTGACCAAAAAGAACCTCAAGCGCGGCCAGTGGCGGTTCCTCACCGACCGTGAGCTCGCCATGCTACGCAGTGGGAGGTATGAGTAAAACCGGAAGAGGGCCGCTTAATTGCGACCCTCTTTCGGTTTTAGAAATCACTTAAGTTCCCGGCGGCCTCGGTATCGGCGAGTGGGGGCTCGTCCACTCGATCGTCCTTACCGGCCCTGTCCATTCAAAAGAGTCACAGCGAAGGTCTCCGTCTACTTTAAGTATGTTCGTGCTTTTGTCATGCGTTATACGAAAAGTATAGTCTTGATAATCCGGATCAAAAGGCGATAAGGTGATATCTGCAGTGAGTGCATCTCCAATAGCGTGGAGACTGATGCCCCATTGATAATATTCTCCGGATTCGATCTCTTTCATCTCCTTCGAATGATAGGATAAAGTCACCACCCTCTTGCCGTCTTTAGACTTGAAAATCAATTCGTGGACATAAAGGATAGTACCATCAATAGCAGCTGAGCGACCCGGGTGGCTGCTGAACGTCGCGTAGTTTAATGGATACACTTGCTCGTAGCAACGAAAATGGCCTGTCCCGGCAGGCTGGTTGTCGTCTTTTTCGCAACCACACAACGCAAACACGCCAAGCATCGCGACCGTCATAAAAAACAGATACCTCATAATCTTTCAAGTCTGGTTATGCGTTTAGAAGCACAAATATACAATTATTCGGGCGATTTTGCAAGGATTCGAAAAGATTGTTTATCTTTGCCGTCCGATATAACACAAACAAAAACAAAAAAACGACGTTTTTTATGAAAAAAGGAATCCATCCGGAAGGCTACAGGATCGTGGCTTTTAAGGACATGAGCAACGACGTTGTGTTTTTGACAAGGTCCGCCGTTTCGACAAAAGAAACAATCGAGGTGAACGGCGAAACCTATCCCGTGTACAAGATGGAAATCTCCAACACGTCGCACCCGTTCTACACGGGCAAGATGAAGTTGGTGGACACCGCAGGTCGCGTCGATAAGTTTATGAGCCGCTATCAAAAACATTACGACAAACGCGGCGCGGCGAAATAACATACCCGCATCGAAAAGAGAAACACAGCCTTCGCAGGTTGTGTTTTTTTTATTAAAACAACGCCCTCTGTTATTTTAATAATTTGTATTTTATCAAAATAACAGCTATCTTTGTTTCATAAATCTAAAAAATGCAACAATGAATTCTTTCGTGTCAGGAAAATATGTGAATCAAGGACACTACTCCTGCTTCATGCCGGAGAGCATAAATCGCGAATGGGAATTGAATGATATTGAGATTATAAATCTGCTTGGACAGGCCGAAAGGGCTATCGGTAAATTAGATATGTTCTCCAATTTCATTCCCAATATCGAGTTGTTTATCAGAATGCATGTTGTGAAAGAGGCTACTCAGAGTACCAAGATTGAGGGTACGCAGACCAACTTTGAGGAGGCGCTCAAAGAGAGGGAAGACATTCCAGAAGCTAAACGCGATGATTGGGACGAAGTTCAAAATTATATCGGCGCATTGGATGAGGCAATGAGTTTGCTTACTTCGTTGCCGGTATCAGGTCGTCTAATAAAAACCCTTCATAGGATGTTATTGAGGGGAGTCAGGGGCGAGCACAAGTCTCCGGGGGAGTTTCGTACCAGTCAAAATTGGATAGGAGGTGTCACGATCGACGATGCAGTGTTTGTTCCACCCACACACACATCGGTGTCTGAATTTATGGGTGATATGGAAAAATTCGCTCATAACGATTCGATAAAATTACCCGATTTAATTAAAATTGCCATAATACACTATCAATTCGAGACCATTCATCCGTTTTTGGATGGTAATGGTCGTATAGGGCGAATTCTGATACCGATATACATGGTTGAAAAGAAATTACTTAGTCGCCCGACACTCTATATTTCTGATTTTTTCGAACGTCATCGTAAATTGTATTACGACAATCTTATGCGAGCAAGATTGGATGGAGATCTCGCACAATGGATAAAATTCTTTTTGGTCGGAATTGCTGAAATTGCAACTAAAGGGGCGCAAACATTGGAAAAGGTTCTTAATTTACAGAAAGAGACAGAACAAAAGATATCAACTTTACGGGCGCGGGCGCACAACGCATCGGTTGTAGTGAATAATTTGTTCGATAGACCGTTGACTAATCCGGCAAAAGTGGCGCAAATAACCGGACTTTCTCCCGCATCGGCGTATTCATTAGTCAATGATCTTGTGGAATTGGGGATATTGCAGGAGATGACGGGCGGGAAGCGAGGGAAGCAATATGTGTTTACCGATTATTTACGCGTTTTTAATTAATAATTCACTATATTTGGCTCGCATGAATAATTTTCGTTTTATATGAAAAGATTCTTTTTTATCGCGCTCGCGGCGGCGCTCACCACCCTCGCCGCGTTGACCGCGCAAAACGCGCAGGGGCAGGGCCGGATCGAGCTCGGAGCACGTGCGGGTCTCAACTCGCAGGATATGGAGTTCAGTGGCAGCGATCGTGCGACCGCGGGTTTTGCCGCCGACTCGCGCCTCGGTTGGCACTTGGCGGCCGTGTCGCGCATCAAGCTTATCGGCGGAGGCGGCAATCTGTTTGGCATCGGGCTGTTCGTGCAGCCGGAGATCGTGTTTTCGCAGAACAGCTACAAGATCCAGCCCGACGGGGAGGCCGTCTCCAAAATTCGCATGCAAACGGTGGACATCCCGGTGCTGCTGAGCCTCAAGGTGTCGATCGCGCGGGTGCAGGCGGGGCCGGTGTTCAACGTGATGAATAAATACGAGACCACCAGCGGCGCCGTGGCGATGACGCCCCTGCGCCCGAGCGTGGGTTACGCCATCGGTGCGAGCGTCGACATCATCGGCGGCCTTGTGATCGACGGCCGCTACCACGGCGAGTTCAAAAAGTTGAAGAACAGCATCCGGAACGGCGACCAGCCGTTGGCGCAGGATATCCGCGGCTCGCTGTCGAGCTGGTCGTTGGGGCTGTCGTGGCTGTTTTAGTTCACGATTCGGACGGAGAATGCTGGAGCGCGAGATAGAGTTAGGGGACGTCGACCCGCGGGAGTTCTACGGCGCTGCGGGCGCAAACCTGAACGAGATGGTGCGCCTGTCGCCGCGGGTGAAGATAATCGCGCGCGGCTCGGTGATTAAGGTGTTGGGCGACGCGGGCGAGGTGGAGCGGTTCGAACGGCGGCTCGGCGGGTTGGTCGACTATTTCGGCAAGTACCACCACATTTCGCCCGAGGTGGTGAGGCAGGCGTTCGGCAGTGTGGGCGGCGCGGGTATGGATTCGTCGGCCGCGGGCGAGGTTGCGATTGCGGCGAAACCCGCCGCCAGCGGTGACGACGTGATACTGTTCGGGGCGGGCGGGAGCGTGATCCGCGCCAAGACGGCCAATCAACGCCGATTGGTGGAGGCGGCGGAGAGTCACGACCTGATGTTCGCAATCGGCCCGGCGGGCAGCGGCAAGACCTACACGGCGATCGCATTGGCGGTCAAGGCGTTGAAGGAGAAGCAGGTGAAGCGGATAATTTTGACCCGTCCGGCGGTGGAGGCGGGTGAGAAGTTGGGATTTTTGCCCGGCGACATGAAGGAAAAACTCGACCCCTATCTCCAGCCGTTGTACGACGCGCTCGGCGATATGGTTCCCGGGGCGCAGTTGGCGAAATATTTGGAGGAGGGGACGGTGCAGATCGCCACGCTGGCCTTTATGAGGGGGCGCACGCTCGATGGCGCGTTCGTGATACTCGACGAGGCGCAGAACACCACCCTGTCGCAGATCAAGATGTTCCTCACGCGCATGGGCCCCTCGGCGAAGTTTATCGTCACGGGCGACCTCACCCAGATCGACCTTCCGCGCGCGACCGACAGTGGTTTGCCGCGGGCGTTGGAGCTTTTGCAGCGCGTGGACGGCATAGCCGAGATATTTTTCGACGAGGGCGACATAGTCCGTCATCGCCTTGTTAAACAGATAGTTAAAGCTTTCGATAATTTGCAATGATAGTGGCGGTGATGCTTCCTTTGTCTCGAAAACAGTTCGGTCATTTACGCAAAGTAAACTCCTTTGCTGTTTTCATCGACGGCGTCGCCTGACCACCACTCTGATTGCAAATTTAGAAGTAAAAACAACATAAATGAATAGTGCGATAACAAATACCAATTTCAAGTTCGAGGGGCAGCAGAGCCTCTATGTGGGCAAGGTGCGGGATGTGTACGACATCGACGGCAGATATCTGGTTATGGTGGTGACCGACCGAATCTCGGCGTTCGATGTGGTGCTGCCGCGAGGAATACCGTATAAAGGTCAGGTGTTGAATCAGATAGCGGCGCGGTTCCTCGACGCCACGGCCGACATCTGCCCAAACTGGAAGATCGCCTGCCCCGACCCAATGGTGACGGTGGGCGTGCGGTGCGAGACCTTCCCGGTGGAGATGATAGTGCGGGCCTATCTTACGGGCTCGTCGTGGAGGGACTACAAGGCGGGTGCGAGGGAAATTTGCGGGGTGCCCCTGCCGGACGGAATGCGGGAGCACCAAAAATTCCCAACGCCCATCCTCACCCCCACCACCAAGGCCGAGATAGGCGAGCACGACCAAAATATCTCGCGCGAAGATATCATCGCCCGTGGCCTGGTCTCCAAAGAGGATTACGAAACGCTCGAAAGATATTCGTTGGAACTCTTTGCGAGGGGTTCCGAGATGGCGGCCGAACGCGGATTGATCCTTGTCGACACCAAGTATGAGTTCGGCAAGTTAGACGGCGAGATCACGCTCATCGACGAAATCCACACCCCCGACTCGTCGCGATATTTCTACGCCGAGGGGTATGGGGAACGGTTTGCCGCCGGGCAGCCCCAACGCCAGCTGTCGAAGGAGTTTGTGCGCGAGTGGCTTATGTCCGAAGGTTTTCAGGGTCGCGACGGCGAGCGGGTGCCCGAGATGACCGACGAGATCGTGGCCGGCATAAGCGAGCGCTACATTGAGCTGTATGAGAACATAGTGGGCGAAAAATTCGTTAAAAACGACAGCGCCGACCGCCTCGAAGCCATGGAGAGCAACATCAAAAACATGATCGCGCGTTTGAGATGACAACCGTCGCGCGACGATGAAATAGCATATAACAAAACCAAAAACATAAAGAAATGAACGTAAAAGACCTGAAACCCAAAGAATTGTGGGGCTACTTCGCCGAGATGTGCGCCATTCCCCACCCCTCGCATCACGAGGCCGAAATCCGCAACTACATCGTCGCCTTCGCCAAAAAGCACGACCTCGACGTCACGGTGGACGAGGGGCTCAACGTGATTGTGCGCAAACCGGCCGCCGCGGGAATGGAAGATCGCGCGACGATAGTCTTGCAGGCCCACCTCGACATGGTGCCCCAGGCCAACGGCGACAAGGTGAACGCGGCGGGCAAACCGTTCGACTTCACCCGCGATGCGATCGAACCGCGTATCGACGGCGACAGGGTTAAAGCGACCGGAACCACTTTGGGTGCCGACAACGGCATCGGTGTGGCGGCGATGATGTCTATTTTGGCATCGAAGGAGATTAAGCACGGCGCCATCGAAGCCCTCTTCACCGCCACCGAGGAGACCGGCATGGAGGGTGCGTTCGGATTGAAAGAAGGTGAGCTGCAAGGCCGAATTTTAGTAAATCTCGACTCCGAACGCCAGAACGAATTGTGCGTGGGCTGCGCCGGCGGAACGGACGCCAACATGGAGTTCCCCTACAAGGCCGAGAAGGCTCCGGCGGGCTACAAAGCCGTCGCGGTGGAGGTCAAGGGGCTCAAGGGCGGCCACTCGGGCATCGAGATTATCATGCAACGCGCCAACGCGAATAAAGTACTGATGCGCACGCTGTTGCCCCACCTCGGCGAAGGCGTTATGTTGGCGTCGGTGGACGGCGGCGGTCTGCGAAACGCCATCCCGCGCGAGGCGAGGGCGGAGGTTGTGGTGAAACCCGAATACTACGCTACATTTGTCGTCGCCGTGGCCAAAATGGAGGCTACGCTTATAGATGAGTTCAAGGGCATAGAGGATTCGATCTCGTTGAAGGTTGTGGAGGCCGACGCTCCGGCGGAGGTGTTCCCCACCGAGGCGGCGCTACGTTTGGCGCGGTTGGTGTGCCTTGTGCCCGACGGCGTGGTGAAGATGAGCGTGGCGATGCCCGGGCTGGTGCAGACCTCGACCAACTTCGCGCGCATGGTGTCGGACGGCAAGGTGGTCAAGATGCAGTCGCTGACCCGTAGCTCGGCCCGTTCGGAGAAGGAGTTCGTGTGCGAACGCATCGTGGCGGCGTGCGAACTCGCCGGCGCCAAGATCGAACTGACGGGGTCGTACGACGGTTGGAATCCCGACATGTCGTCGCCCATCCTCAAGACCATGGCCGCCAGCTACGAAGCGCTGTTCGGCGAAAAGCCCGAGATCACGGCGGTGCACGCGGGTCTGGAGTGCGGCATCATCGGCGGGGTCAATCCGGGTATGGACATGATCTCGTGCGGCCCCACCATCCGCTTCCCCCACTCTCCGGACGAGGAGGTCAACATCGCCTCGGTGGAGCGGTTCTGGAAGTTTTTGGTGCACACGCTGGAGACCGCGCCCAAAAAATAGTAACGAAGCGATTTATGATGGTTGTCATTCCGGGCGGAGTTTTGCCCGGGGTGGCAATTATTTCAATATAATGTCGTTAATTTGTACCCTCAACACAGTATCAAAATAACGAAAAAACGCACATAAATGAAAAAACTATTACTGATGTGCCTTGCGGTTGTCGCGGGCATGGGCATAGTCCGGGCTCAGGAGCCTGCCGCGCAGGATGTTGCGGCGCAGGAGCCCGAGATCGGCACCGCCGAATGGAACGTTTCGGTCGCCGCCGTAGAAGAGGGCGTGTTCGAGGTGACGTTCGAGGCCACCATCACCGAAGGGTGGCACATGTACGACTTGGGCCCTTATGAGATGCCGATGGAGACGCTGTTCGACTTCGCTGCCTCGACGGGGCTGGAGACGGTGGATGGGCCTTATCAATTCGGCGAGCCCCATCGCTACTTCGACGAACTGTTCGGCTTCGAGCTGGCCTACTACGAGGGCACGGCGCGTTTCGCGCAAAAAGTGCGCGCCACGGGGGCTGAGGCCGTTTTGGCGGGCGAGGTCGCCTATCAGATATGCAAGGACGAATTCGGCTGCGTGGGCGGCTCGTGGGAGTTTTCGGTGCCGGTGAAGGAAGGAGCGACGGTTACGAGTGCCGACGAGGCGAGCGCCAACGGCGGCTCGGGCGCGGCGGGCGCTGAAAACGACGGGGCGACCATCTCCTCGGATGACGATTTCGCCGGAGATTCATCGCGCGGTCTTTGGGGCATGATCCTCGAAGCGATACTTTGGGGTTTCGCGGCGCTGCTCACCCCGTGCGTCTTCCCGATGGCTCCTATGACGGTGTCGTTCTTCATGAAGGGCGGCGAGAACAAAGCCCTGGCGCGCCTGCGTGCCATCATGTTCGGCGTGTTCATCGTGCTGCTCTACACCCTGCCCATCGCGGTGATAATTATCGTGACTCGCGTTGCGGGCGGCGCGGCGGTCACGGCCGACATATTCAACTGGCTGGCCACGGCGTGGGTGCCCAACGTACTCTTCTTCCTTGTGTTCATGGTCTTCGCGGCGTCGCTTTTGGGCGCGTTCGAGATCCGCATGCCGAGCAAGATGGTGAACCGCTCCGACGCGGGCGCCGAGAAGAAGGGTCTGGTGGGGATATTCTTCCTCGCGCTGACGCTGGTGCTGGTGTCGTTCTCGTGCACTGGCCCGATCGTGGGGACGGTGCTTATCAAATCGACTCAGGGTGAGTTTTGGGCTCCGATCGTGACGATGCTGGCTTTTTCGGTGGCTTTCGCGCTGCCGTTCACGCTGTTGGCATTCTTCCCCGGGCTGATGAACCGCCTGCCCAAGAGCGGCGGATGGCTCAATTCGGTGAAGGTGATTCTCGGCTTGGTGGAAATCGCGCTGGGTCTGAAATTCCTATCCGTCGCCGACCAAACCTACCACTGGGGCATCCTCGACAGGGAGATATATCTGGCCATCTGGATAGTTGTGTTCTCGCTGCTGGGCTTGTATCTTTTGGGCAAGATCCGCTTCAAGCACGATTCGCCCACCGAACATATCGGCGTGGGCAGGTTGGGGCTGGCTATCGTGGTCTTCTCGTTCGTGGTCTATCTCATCCCCGGGATGTGGGGCGCGCCTTTGAAGGGTCTGTCGGGCTACATGCCGCCCATGTCCACTCAGGACTTCGTGGCGGGCTCGGGCTCGGGCGTCGCCGCCACCGCCGCATCGGACGCTCCCGCTTCCAGAGACATCAAATACTCCGACATTTTGCACCTGCCGCACGGCATGACCGGCTACTTCGATCTCGAACAGGGGATGGAGGCCGCCCGCGCCGCGGATAAGCCCGTCTTTTTGGACTTCACGGGTCACGGTTGCGTCAACTGCCGCGAGATGGAGGCCCGGGTGTGGGTCGACGGCGAGGTGCAGCGCATTCTGCGTGAGGACTACGTTGTGATCGCCCTCTACTCCGACGACCGCACGAGTCTGCCCGAAGAGGAGTGGCTCACCACCCCCGAGGGCAAGACGATGAAGACCATCGGCCGCAAAAACTCATACATTATAAATACGCGCTACGGCGTCAGCGCCCAGCCGGCCTACATGCTGCTCGATCCGGCCAACGGCGAGCTGTTAGCTCCGGTGTATGGCTACAACCTCGACGTTAGTGACTTTGTAGAGTTTTTGAATAATGGGAAATAATCTTTCGGGGCTCTCGCCGCGCGCGGTGTGGGAGCAGTTCGAGGCTATAACCCGGGTGCCGCGCCCCTCCAAAAAGGAGGAGCGTATAGTGGCCTGGCTGGTCGATTTCGCGGTGAAGCACGGCCTGGCCTACCGTAAAGACGCCATCGGCAACGTGGTGATATGCAAACCCGCCACAGCCGGAATGGAGAATCGCCCGACGGTGGTGCTTCAGAACCACGTCGACATGGTGTGCGAAAAAAACTCCGACGCTCTCAATGCCGCGGGCGAACCTTTCGACTTCGAGCGTGATGCCATCAGGCCGTTCGTCACCGAGGAGGGTTGGGTGAAGGCGCACGGAACCACTCTGGGTGCCGACAACGGCATCGGTATGGCAATGGCATTGGCTCTGCTTTTGGACGCCGACGCGGCGCACGGTCCGCTGGAGGCTCTGTTCACAGTCGACGAGGAGACGGGTCTGACCGGCGCGTTTGAGTTGGGCGAGGGAGCCATCACGGGAACCGCATCCGGTTCGGGCGACGCGCAGACCAGTGGCGCTATGATCACCGGCAAATACCTCATTAACCTCGATTCGGAGGACGAGGGCGAGGTGTTCATAGGCTGCGCGGGCGGGGTCGACACGCTGGCGTACTTCGATTTCGCGCGCGAGGCGGCTCCGGCTTCTGGCTTCAGTTTTTTCGAGATCAAGGTTTCGGGGTTGAAGGGCGGCCACAGCGGTGACGACATCGACAAGGGGCGCGGCAATTCCAACCGTATTCTCGCCCGCGCGCTGTCTGTCGGATTACGTGATTTTGGACTTCGTTTGGCAGCCATCGACGGCGGCAACCTGCGCAACGCCATCCCGCGGGAGGCGTGTGCCGTGGTGGCTGTGCCGCAAGATTCGGCAGCTGATTTTGCCTCTTTTGTGGAAAAATTCGCCGACGACGTGCGCGCGGAGTTGGCCTACTCCGACGCGGGAGTTGTCGTGGCGCTGAAACCCGCGGCGGCGGCTTCGAACTTGTCGGGTGCGGCAACCGAAAAATCGCCCGCCGAGGTGATCGACACCTACTCTGTTCGCCGCCTTGTGGGTGCGCTTTTGGGCGTGCGGTGCGGAGTGCAGGCGATGAGTTTCGCTATGCCCGGGCTGGTGGAGACGTCGACTAACCTTGCATCTGTTAAGATGTCTCCTGGGTCGGCAACGGCAAGCGGCCAAATCGTCGTTACCACTTCCCAGCGCTCGTCGGTCGAGAGTGCTAAAAAAGCCGTGGCCGAGGCCGTGGGTGCGGTATTCGAGTTGGCCGGAGCGCGCGTCGAGCACTCCGAGGGCTATCCCGGCTGGGCGCCCAACCCCGGCTCGCATCTGCTGAAGGTGACCGAAAAAGCGTACGAAAAACTCTTCGCCAAACCCGTAAAGGTGCGCGCCATTCATGCGGGATTGGAGTGCGGGCTGTTTCTCGAACGGTTCCCGGAGATGGACATGATCTCCACCGGCCCCACGATCCGCGAGGTGCACTCGCCCGACGAGAAGATCGAGATCGCCACGGTCGAAAAATCGTGGCTGCTGCTGCTTGAGATCCTGCGGACGCTGTAAATATTCCCGCATAAATAAAACGGCACCCATTTTAGTGGGTGCCGTTTTATTTATGCGTCCGACGCAATCCGCACGAATTACATAACCTCCCCGCGCCTGGCCTTGAGAGTGTTTTTCATCAGCGAGATGACGGTCATCGGCCCCACGCCGCCCGGAACCGGAGTGATGTACGAACACAGCGGAGCCACCGCGTCGAAATCTACGTCGCCCACCAGCCGCCAGCCGTTTTTGGTCTCCGGAGCCGCCACCCGCGTGATGCCCACGTCGATGACGACCGCCCCGGGCTTCACCATGTCGGCGGTCACGAATCCGGGTTTGCCCAACGCCGCGACGATTATGTCGGCCGAAGCCACGACGGCTTTCAAGTCGGCGGTGCGGCTGTGACACATGGTCACGGTGCAGTCCCATCCCTTGAGGCTCAACAGGTTGGCTATCGGACGGCCCACTATGTTCGAGCGGCCTATCACCACGCAATGACGACCCGCGGTTGGAATCTTGTAGTACTCCAACAGCGACAGTATGCCGTCCGGAGTGGCCGACACGAACGCCGGCAGCCCCATGGTCATCCGCCCGACGTTCACCGGATGCCATCCGTCGACATCCTTACGCGGGTCAATCGCCTCTATCACCCGCTGCTCGTCGATGTGGGCGGGCAGCGGAGTCTGCACAATGAATCCGTCCACCTCGGGGTCGGCGTTCAGGGTCGCAATCCGCGCCAAAAGTTCCTCCTGCGTGGTCTCGGAGGGCAGGCGCAGCACCGTCGAGCGAAATCCCACCTCGTTGCAGCACTTCTCCTTGTGGCCCACGTAGGCCTGCGAGGCGCCGTCGTCGCCCACGATTATCGCCACCAGATAGGGCGCCCGTTCACCCGCCGCGACCATCGCCGCGACCTGTTCCGTAATCCCGCGACGCATGGCCGCCGCAACCTCTTTTCCGTCTATTATCGTCATTTCTTATAGATTATTACTCCTCATTTACCATCCCATGAAAATAATCACCGACCGAGTGCCGACCGTCGCGCCCCGCTCGGTGGAGGCGTCCCCACGAGGGAGGTAATTATGGTCATTAGTTGTAGTTCTATTCGGCCGTCGCCGGGGTTTGGGTTTGGTTGTATATCGTCTGCTCTATCAGCCCTATCGACATCACGTCCTTGAGCATCACCGTCTTCGAGCGATCGAGCAGATACATCGTCGGGATGGCTTTCAGATCGTACAGTTCGTCGTCTTTCAGGGTCAGGGTCTTGTCGTAGGAGTTGATCCAGTCGGCGGGGAAATCGGCGGCATGCTCCCTCCACGCCTCCAAATCGGCGTCGGGGTAGACGGCCAAAATAGCAAGGCTCCCGTCGGCCACCATCTCCATCAAAAACTGCGAGGCCATGAGTTGTTCCATAGTCTGGGCGCAGGCCGGGCAGCCCGGGTTGTTGAAGAACAGCAGCGTGTACTTTGCGCGAAGCCCGCCGAGCGACCCCGAAGCCCCCGAAGCTAAGGTGTAGCGAAAGTCGGCCGCCCGTTCGCCGACCCTGTTTTTGAGCGACATCCTCAGCTGCTCCTGCGGACGGACGCGCTCCCACTGGTCCAGCGCCGGATTTGCCAGCACGGCGTTCAGCACCGAAATGTAGGTCTCGTCGTCGCGGTAGGGCGAGTTGGCGTCGAACAGATATTTTTCGGCCACTTCGGCCAGGTGCGCGAACATCGCCTTGTCGGCGCGCGCCTTTTCGAACGCGACGGCGATCGAACGGTCGCCCATCTCGCGCGGCACCCTCATCAGGATCTGGTTGATGAAGTCGGCGAAAGCCTGCTCGGTGTAGTTGGCGCGGCTGCCCACCAGGGTGGTGTCGGCAAAGTCGAATCCGTCCCAGTAGTGCTCCACCGCCCACTCGGCTCGCGCGTCGGGGTCGGTGATCATCTGCGGAACCTCGGGCATCATGTAGGGAGTCTCGCCCAAGGCGCCGTCGTTGGCCGCGTTGGTGCCACCGGCCGTTTCGCTGTTTTCGGCACCCGCCGTTCCCGATTTTTTCTGTCCGCCGCACGAACTTGTCGCGCCGCCCGCCGCGCACACCAGCACCGCCGCCGCCATCAAAAATATCTTTCTCATACTATGTTGTTTTTAAGAAAATTGGCAAGTCTCTCCACCGCCCTGCCGCGGTGGCTTATCGCATTCTTCCGCTCGGCGCTCATTTCGGCGAAAGTTTCGGCGTCGCATCGGGTTTCGTCGCCACGGCCGCCGTTTCGCTCATCGCCCTCATCGCCTTCATCGGGCATCTCGGGCATCCCGGGCACCTCAGGCACGAACACGGGGTCGTAGCCGAAGCCCCCTGAGCCGCGATACTCGTCGATTATGCGCCCCTCGACCCGACCTTCGAACAAATACTCTTCGGGCCGACCGCTATCTCCGCGTAAAATGAGCGCAATAACCGTGCGAAACCTTGCCGAACGGTCTGCCGCACCCTCCAAATTGCGCAAAAGCAGGCGGTTGTTGTCGTCGAACGTGCCGCCGCCGTCGGGCCGCGAACCCTCACCCGCGTCTGCCGCGTACCTGGCCGACCGCACCCCCGGAGCGCCGCCCAGAGCCGCAACCTCCAGCCCCGTGTCGTCGGCGAAGACCGCGAACCGCCCATCTGCCGCCACCCGGTCGAAAACATACCTCGCCTTTTGCAGCGCGTTGCCCTCCAACGTGTCGCAGGTCTCGGGAATATCCTCCGTAATGCCGAAATCGGCAGGGGTCAGCAGTTCGTAGCCCTCACCCAAAACGGCCGACACCTCCTCCAACTTGTGGCGATTGTTAGTTGCGAAAATCAGTTTCATCTCCCCGATGTCAGTTTCATCCATCAAAAAATCAGTTTCACTTCCCCTCGAAAGTCAAATCGGCCAACCTCTCCTCCGCCGCGATCTTGTCCAAAACGGTGCACACGATCCTGTCCAACCGTCCCCCCCGACGGTAGTCTGCCGGCGAGATGAAGTTGACCCTGTTTTCGCCCAGCAGCTGCTCCGCCGCCTCGCGCCCCTCCCCCACGGCGTGGTCGGGACTGCTCGCCGAGGCCTCGCCCGAAGGGTTGTACACCGCGATGGAGTAGCCGCCCGACGCCTTCACCTGCCTCATGCAGGGGATGTCGGTGGTCCCGTCGCCGAAATATATCATCCGCCGAAACGGCACCGGGCGCAGATGTTCGGGAATGTAGCGGTTGACCGCCTTGCCGTCCCACACCGACTCGACGCCCTTGTTGATCTTGAATATGAACTGCGTCTTGTTGGTGTAGTTGATAGCCACTCCCGGCCAATAGGCCTGACCCGCGTCGTCGTAGAGGAACGAACAGGCGTAAATTTTGCGGAACTCGCCGCCGATGGGCGAGCCCTCGATCATCTCGCGGATGCCCGACGAGTTTATGTAGTGCACGATCTGCAGCCCCTTCGACTCGCCGTAGGCGTTGATGCGCCCGAACCACTCGGTCACCCCCGGAAAAAGCTCGATGCGGCTGCCCGATTCGCGAAAACCATCCAGCGTGAGCGGAATGTTTTTTTCGCGCGCTTCGGCTATCATTCGCGCCATGTAGGTCAGAATGGGGTCGGCGTCGCAGTCGCGCGCCAACTGCGAACTCTCGCTCCAGAAGTCGCGGCTCGTCTTGCCTACCGCCGGAATGAAGTCGTACTCCTGCATGTTGCCGGGCGAGAGCGTTCCGTCGAAATCGTATATCAGTGCGACCGTGGGTTTTTCCATGCCACAAAAATAGACAATATTAGTTACTTTTGCACCATGAAATCGGGATTTGTAAACATTATCGGCAACCCCAACGTGGGCAAGTCGACGCTCATGAACCGTCTGGTGGGCGAGCGCATATCAATAATAACGTCGAAGGCCCAAACTACCCGCCACCGCATCATGGGCATAGTGAACGGCCACAAGGCCGACGACGGCTCGGGAGAGGACTTTCAGATAGTATATTCCGACACGCCGGGCATTCTGCGTCCGGGCTACCGGCTGCAGGAGTCGATGATGAGGCAGGTGAAAGGCGCGGTGGACGACGCCGACGTGGTGCTGTTCGTCACCGACACGGTGGAGGGTGCGGCCCGTAACGACGGCCCCATGGAGCGCAACGCCGAGATTGTGGATAGCGTGAAACGCAGCGGCATACCCACTATCGTGATAATCAACAAGATAGACCTGTCGACCCCCGAGGCGGTGGGTGCGATGGTGGAGCGGTGGCAGGCGCTGCTGCCCGACGCGCAGGTGACTGTCGCCTCGGCGCTGCTGGGTTTCAACACCGACGGGCTCTTGGGGCGGATTCTCGCGCTGTTGCCCGAGGGCGACCCCTACTACGACCGCGACGCGCTCACCGACCGCAGCCTGCGCTTTTTCGCCAGCGAGATAATCCGCGAAAAAATCCTGCTCAACTACTCCAAGGAGGTGCCGTACAGCGTCGAGGTGGCTATCGAGGAGTACACGGAGGACGAAAAAATAGACCGCATCAGGGCGGTGATACACGTATCGCGTATGTCGCAGAAAGGCATTATTATAGGTCATAAGGGCGAAAGACTGAAAAAAGTGGGCACCGCGGCGCGTCACGACTTAGAGGACTTCCTCGGTAAGAAAGTCTTCCTCGAACTGTTCGTCAAGGTGGCCGACGGCTGGAGGGACAGCGACAGCGCCCTGCGCCGCTTCGGCTACGAGGATTAGGGGCGGCCTAAGGGTTTTGCGGGCGAATGTGAAAAAAATAACACAAACTGTTTGCAAATCGAAAAAAGGGTTTATCTTTGCATTCGAAAGAAAATCAACCTTAAAAGCGACAAACCGAAATGAGAAAACTTAAAATTCGCGACCTCACCCTTCGCGACGGCCAACAGTCTGCGTTCGCAACGCGAATGTCCCAAGCCCAAATCGACCGTGTGCTTCCGTTCTACAAGGACGCCAACTTCTACGCCATGGAGGTGTGGGGCGGCGCGGTGCCCGACAGCGTGATGCGCTACCTGGGCGAAAATCCGTGGGAAAGGCTCGAAAAGATCCACGCCGCGATCGGCGGAGCGTCTAAACTGACGGCTCTTTCAAGGGGTCGCAACCTGTTCGGCTACCAGCCCTATCCGGACGATATCATCGAGGGCTTCTGTCGCGAGAGCATCGCTTCGGGTCTTGGCATCATGCGCATTTTCGACGCCCTGAACGACGTGGACAACGTCAAGTCGACCATCAAATACGTTAAGCAATACGGCGGCATAGCCGACTGCGCGGTGTGCTACACCATCGACCCGAAGTATCCGCCCCTGTCGATGATGGATAAGCTGAAGGGCAAAAAGACCCCCGCTCCGGTGTTTACGGACGAATATTTCCTCGACAAGGTGAAGCAGATGGCCGCCCTGGGCGCCGACATGATCACCATCAAGGATATGAGCGGCCTGATTCCGCCCAAGCGGGTCTACGACATGGTGACGCTGTTCAAAAAGCACATCTCCATTCCCGTCGACTTCCACACCCACTGCACCCCGGGCTACGGTCTGGCTTCGGTCGTTTCGGCCATCGCGGCGGGTGCCGATGTGGTGGACACCAATATCTGGAACTTCGCGGGCGGTCCGGCCGCTCCGGCGATCGAACTAATCCACATCTTCTGCAAGAAGATGGGCATCGAGCTGGACGTCAACATGGACGCCGTGGCCAAGATCAACAAGGAGCTGCTGTCGATTCGCGCCGAGTTGTGCGAGTTCGACGCGGTGAAGCAGATAGCCAAACCGTTCAACCCGCTGACCGACACTCTGCCTGCCGAAATCGACGCTCTGTTCGACCGCGCGGTGAAGGCCGCTCTGGCGGTGGACGAGGACGCGCTGGTGGACGCCTGCCAAAAGATTGAGGCCCACTTCGGTTTCCCCGCCCCCAACGAATTCGTCAAGAAAGCCGAGATCCCGGGCGGTATGTACACCAACATGGTGGCTCAGCTCAAGGCGCTGGGCAACGAGGAGATTCTGCCGAGGGCTATGGAGCTCATTCCCCCCGTGCGCCTCGACGCCGGTCTGCCTCCCCTGGTTACCCCCACCAGCCAGATCGTGGGCGTGCAGGCGGTCAACTGCGCCATGGACGAAAAGAACGGCAAACCGCTCTACACCACTAAGAGCGTGCAGTTCGTCAACCTTGTGAAGGGCGAGTATGGCAAAACCCCCGTGGCGGTCGATCCCAAGTTCCGCGAAAAGATCACCGGCAGCCCCGTCGAAACCAACTACGACACCTCCAAGCACGTGATGCAGCCCAACCCCGCGCTGGAGCAGTTCGGCGGAGTGAAGTTGGCCGAAAACACCAAAGAGGTGCTGCTGCTCGAACTCTTCCCGCAGGTGGCGAAGGACTTTTTGACCAAAATCAAAGCCGCGCGTTACGCCGCTTCGGGTGCCGGTATCGCCCAGGCCGCCGAAGCCAAAGCCGCCGCCGCTCCCGTAACGGGCCCCACCATCGACGCGCCGCTGCCGGGCAAGATGTGGAAATATCTGGTCAAGCCGGGCGACGCCGTGACCGCCGGGATGGACGTCTGCATCCTCGAAGCGATGAAGATGGAGAACAACATCGCCGCCGAGATGGCCGGAACCGTCAAGCGCCTGCTGGTCGCCGAGGGTGACGCCGTGGCATCGGGCGCCGCGCTCATCGAGCTGGAATAGACTTTGGCGCTCCGTCCGGGCGGAAAAGTGAAAACACGCGAACAGAAATCGCGAGAACGATAAATAGCCGAGGCATCACGCCTCGGGTATTACAAAAAATGCGGCGAGTCCGCATTTAACAAACTTTTTTATAATCAATGAGGTGAATGAGGCCCCCTGTGAAGGAGGCCTCATTTTTTGCGAGACTATCTTCGTAAAAGATGCCCCCCTCCCATGAAACACGAACGGCCGGAAGAAATTCCGGCCGCTCAAGGAACCTAAATCCTGTTATTTTATATTCCTCCGGTCGAGTTCGGCGGCGTAGCGGCGGGCGTTGACCAGATGGGCGGCGTAGGTCTCGGCAAAGTTGTGGTAGCCCGAAAAATCCTCCTTGGCGCAGAAATAGATATACTTGTGCTCCACAAAATCCAACACCGCGTCGATCGCCGCGATGGTCGGCATGGTGATCGGTGTGGGCGGCAGGCCGCGATTGACGTAGGTGTTGTAGGGCGAGGGCGTGCGGAGGTGCTTGTTGAGAATCCTGCGCAGCGTGAAGTCGCCCATCGCGTACTTGACGGTGGGGTCGGCCTGAAGCGGCATCCCCAGGCGCAGGCGGTTGATATACGCGCCCGCCATGGTGGGCATCTCGTCGGTTTTTTGGGTCTCTTCGCACAAAATCGCCGCGAGGCTTATCACCTCCATGCGGTTCAGTCGGGTGCGGGCGAGTTTCGCCGTGCGTTCGTCACTCCAAAAGCGGTCGTACTCGCGCTTCATCCGCCCGATAAACTCTCGGGGGCTCTCCGTCCACCACATCTCGTAGGTGTTGGGAATGAATATCGAAAACAGCTCCAACTCGCTATCGAAGCCATATTCGGCCAGCAGCGAAGGGTCGCGCATCGCCTCGTGCAGCGCCGTCGAGTCGGCCTCGATTTGGGTTGCGACGCGGGCGGCGAGAATACCGGGCAGGCGCGACGGACGCACCACCACGTCGACAGGAGTCTGCTCGCCGAGGTTCAGCATTCGCGCTATTTGGATGATATTCATCCCCTTTTCGAGCGTGTAGTGCCCCGGTTCCACCTCCTCGGTGAGGCCGATTCGGCGCGCGTACACCTCGAACGGCCCGACGAAGCGGATCCTGCCGCCCGTCGCTTCGTCACTGCCGGCTCGGAGCGAATCGACCAGGGTCGAAAAATCGCTGCCCGAGGGCACATACAGCGAGCCTTCGTTCACGACGGCGTTCGATTTGGCGACCCACGCCACCGAGCAGCCGCCGGCGATCGCCACCACCGCCACGGCCAAAACCGCCCAAACGGCGGGTTTTACTTTGCGTCTATTCATTTGCTTTGAAGTTGTTTTACACAAATAGTTGCAAAGATACGATTTTTTTGTAATTTTGCCCCCGAAGGGTAAGTCCTGTGCGACCAGCTCCCTGCGAATCCCCCAGGGCCGGAAGGCAGCAAGGGTAGCGGGTCGAGCGGTGCGACGCAGTCAGCTTACCCTTTTTTTATTTATACCCCCCCCCCAAAAAAAAAGTCCCCCTGGATTGTAGGAGGACTTTTTGTGAACGCATACACCCGACGGTTTTCTCGATTTACCGCCGCGACTATTTCGCAGGGTCGATTTGCACGGATCTTACCTCCAAACGACCAAATATGTGATCCAAGGCATCATCGACCTTGTCGGCACCTACGGTCATCGTGCTGCTCACGTAGCCCAGGTCGATCCTCTCGCCCTCGCCCACGCTATATGCGATGTTGTTGTTGAGTCCGATCTGATATGATGTCTGTTCGGGGCGGGCGCTCTTTTTGACGCACTCTAAACCTATCTTGGCCTCGAACGGCAGCTGGGCACCCGTGATGGTCTTCGTCCAGGGAAGCGCGTCGACGGTTTCGCGCACCTCGCTGCCCGAAGCGTCGACATAAACGGCCGTAATCTCCACAAGCGACACCATGTCCCTGCCTCCGACGACGGAATAGGCGACTGTCGCGGTCTCCGTTTTTTCTGGTTCTTGGGATTCGGAGTCGTTGTTCTTTTTGCGATCGCCGTCGCACGAGCAGAGCGTCGCGGCGGCCAGCATGAATAGAATCAGTTTTTTCATAATGTTGGTGTATTTTATTGATGTTTAAGGCGCTAAGGTATTAAAAATTTTCCGAACATCATAGCCTCGCCGTCACATTTTCGCCAACGGATGGTGCCGGTCGATAGTGCGGTGCAGGTGGGCGGAGTCCAAATGGGTATATATCTCGGTGGTGGTGATGCTCTCGTGACCCAGCATCTCCTGCACCTGCCGGATGCTCGCCCCGCCCTCCAACAGATGGGTGGCGAAGCTGTGGCGCAGGGTGTGGGGGCTCACGGCGCGGGTTATGCCCGCGGCTGTGGCGGCCTCCTTGAGCACCAAAAACACCATCACGCGCGTCAGCCCGCGTCCCCGGACGTTCAAAAACAGGGCGTCCGACCCAGCCAGTCCGTCGCGAAGGGCCAACCACGCCTCTATGCGCCGCCGCGCCGCGCCGCTCACCGGCACCAGACGCTGCTTGTCGCCCTTGCCCGTAACGCGCAAGAATCCGTCGTCGAAAAACAGATCGCCCAACTTCAATCCCACAAGTTCCGACACCCTCAGCCCGCAGCTGTACATCGTCTCTATCATGGCGGCGTTGCGGACGCCCAACGGCGAGCCCGTGTCGAACGTGGATATTACGCGGTCGATCTCGCCGGTCGACAGCACCTCGGGAAGTTTGCGCCCCGATTTCGGGCCCTCCACGAACTCGGCGGGCGATGAGTCGATGGCATCCTCCAGCAAAAGGAAGTTGAAAAAACTTTTCACGCCGCTCAGTATCCTCGCCTGGGTGGTCTTTTCGGCTCCCAGGTCGTAGAGCGACGCCATGAACGACTCCACCATCGCGGCGGTGACCCACTTGGGCGTGACGTTATATTCGCCGCACACATATCCCGCGAACTGCCCCAGATCGCGCATGTAACTCTCGACGGTGTTGTCGGCGAGCCGTTTTTCCAGCTTTATGTAGCCTCGATATTTGCGCGAGAACTCGTCCCAACGTTTTTCAGCGTCCGCCATGGAACAAAGATACAAAAATGTTTTTTGCACAGTAATATATTACTACTTTTGCCGGTATGATCGACACCGATTTCTTAGTTATAGGCAGCGGGGCGGCGGGTCTGGGGTTCGCGCTCAAAGCCGCGGCGCACGGGCGCGTGGCCATAGTGACCAAGGCCGCCGTCACCGAAAGCAACACCCGATTCGCCCAAGGGGGCATCTCCGCCGTGACCGCCGCGCCCGACTCGTTCGACCGCCACTCGGCCGATACCCTGGCCGCCGGAGCCGGCATCAACGACCTCGACGCGGTGGATCTGGTGGTGAGGCGCGCACCGGAACTCATCAAAGAGCTTGTGGAGTGGGGTGTGAGGTTCGACCGCACCTCCGACGGCAGCTACGAACTTGCGCGCGAAGGGGGTCACACCGAACACCGCATCTTGCACCACAAAGACCTCACCGGAGCCGAAATAGAGCGCGCCTTGGTGGAGCAGGTGAGGCGTCATCCGAACATCACGATCTACGAAAACCATCTGGCGGTCGACCTGCTCACCCAGCACCATCTGGGCGAACTTGTCACCAAACACAGCAAAAAGATAGTCTGCTTCGGAGCCTACGTACTCGACCTTGCCACCGAAAAGATAGATACCTTCCGCGCCCGATTCACCATCGTCGCCACGGGCGGGGTGGGCAACGTCTACAACACCACCACCAACCCCCAGGTGGCCACCGGCGACGGCATAGCCATGGTGCACCGGGCAAAGGGGGTGACGGCCGACATGGAGTTCATCCAGTTCCACCCCACCTCGCTGTACGACCCCGAGGAGCGGCCGTCGTTCCTCATTTCGGAGGCCATGAGGGGCTTCGGGGCGGTGTTGCGCCTTCCGGACGGCGAGGAGTTCATGACCCGCTACCACCCGATGGGATCGCTCGCCCCGCGCGACATCGTGGCGCGCAGCATCGACCACGAGATGAAGATCCACGGCTACGACTTCGTGTGGCTCGACGTCACCTCGCGCGACGCGGCCGACATCACGGACCACTTCCCCAACATCTACGAAAAGTGCCTCTCTAAGGGCATCGACATCACCCGCGAGTGGATACCTGTGGTTCCGGCGGCCCACTACTGCACGGGCGGGGTGAAGGTCGACGCCAACGGCGAGAGCTCCATCAATCGCCTCTACGCCATCGGCGAATGCTCCTGCACCGGGCTCCACGGCGCCAATCGACTGGCTTCAAACTCTTTGATAGAAGCTGTCGTGTACGCCGATCAGGCCGCCCGCCACGCCTGCGCCCGCCTCGCCGAGGCCGAACTTCAGGAGGGCATCCCAGACTGGAACGCCGAGGGCACCGCCGCCCCCGAGGAGATGGTGCTCATCACCCAAAACGTGCGCGAGACGCAGCAGATAATGAGCAACTACGTGGGCATCGTGCGCTCCAACCTACGTCTGGAAAGGGCGATGAGGCGCCTCGAAATCATCTGGTACGAGACCGAGGAGCTCTACGCCCGCACCACGCCGTCGAAACCGCTGTGCGAGCTGCGCAACATGATCACCGTGGGCTACCTGATCATCAAACAGGCCCGCGCCCGCCACGCCAGCATCGGCCTCCACTACTCGACCGACTATCCGGCGGAGTGAGTGCTTTTCGGCCTCGTCGCCTTGTCTCTTTGTCTCCTTGTCGCCAAAGCGTTGCCGAACGCTGACAAAACAACAAAACCACCCCGACCGAGGGTGGTTTCGTCGCTATTGCCGCAATAACTTACTGCTCGACTATGTCGCCGAAAGCCTCGCTCCAGTCGCGAGAAGCTTCATAATCCGCCACGCTTCCCGCCGGAACGTGCAGTACGTCGTCGGTGCGGGTGAAGCTCAAATAGTTGTTGCTCTCGTAGTCCTGATACAAGTCGGGCGGCGTTTCGCCCATCACCGTCACATTCGCCAGAGCCGGACAGTTGCGGAACGCATACAGGTCGATGAGCTCCATTGCGGCGGGAATGGTGATGCTTGTAAGGGAGGTGCAGCTGTCGAACGCGTTGCCACCTATGAGCGTCACCCCTTCGCCTATCACGACTTCCGTCAGGGCGGAGCAGGCGTAGAACGCGCCGTTGTGGATGGTCGGCACGCCGTCGGGAATGACAATGCTTTTGAGCGAGGTGCAACTTTCGAACACGCCGCCGACTATCTCCTGACCCGTACCGAGGTAGAGAAGGCCGCTTCCGAGGGTGGCGTTGGCCAACGACCGGCACCCGAAGAAGGCCCTGTCGCCTATCGCCGCCACCGTGTCGGGCAGTTCGATGCCCGTCAGAGCCGTGCACATTTCGAACGCCTTGGCTCCGATGCCACCCAGCTGATTGCCGACGGTGACCGTAGCGAGCGACGTGCACCCCTCGAAAGCCTGATTGTAGATGGATTCCAAAGCGTCGGGAAACTCTATGCCCTTGAGAGACGAGCACTCGAAGAACGCCATCTGCCGGACATTTTCGACACTGCGGCCGACGACCACCTCCTCCAACTCGGAGCAGAAGGCGAACGCACCTATCCCTATCTCCTCGACATCGCGGCCGATGGTGACCTTTTCGATGCCCTCCATTCCGGCGAACGCCAGCTGGCCGATTGAGGTGATGCCCTTTTGGATCACCACCGAGGTGACGTCGAGAGCGAACCACGGTGCATCGGTCGCAAAGGTCTCTAACGTCAAGTCTTCGAAATAGGACTTCATCTTGCCCTCGCCCGACAGCGCAAGGATTCCGTCGGCCGTGAGCCCCCACGCTATTCGGCCGATCTGTTCGCCTTGGTCGTTGAGTGTGGTCTCCACCCCTTCGCGAACAAATTCGTAGACGATATCGTCCCCGTGATCCTTGACGGTTACCACGCAGGTGCCTTCGAAATCGCCGTCGCCGGTGGCGGCGGTAATGGTCGCCTTACCGGGGCCGACGGCGGTGACGACGCCCGTTTTGGGGTCGACCGTCGCGACGTAGGCGTTGTCGCCCGACCAGGTGACGGCCTTGTTGTCGGCGTTCGACGGCACTATCTCGGCCTGAAGGGTCACGGGGGCGTCGCCGATATATATCGTCAGCGTCGACGGCGAGACGGTAACTCCCGTAACGACAACGGCCTCGGGGTCTGTTTGCGGTTCGGGATCGGAACAGCCGACGGCCGCCAGCGCAAACACCGATGCCGTCGCGAGCAGAATATTTCTAAACATTGTCATGACGGGTTAGTTTTTCTTGAATACGACATTTTCCACCCCGACAAAAGACCACGTAACGCCCGTCGTGGTTACGAAAGTGAGCAGGCTGACCGGTTTGTCCTCTCCATCGACTTTCCATGTCTCCGGAACGACGATTTCGTCGTTTTCATTCAAAGTCAGAGCCATTTCGCCTTCCGGAATCGGCAGATGGGCTGTCGTTTCGTGACCGTTCATGGTAATATTCGTAAAATAGGCGAACGAGGTGGCGCGCATGTTGTTGGTGTTGGCCACATAGTTGTTGTTGAAAAGGAACCCCGTCGTGGGATCGTAGGTAAAGAACAGGTCTTCGGATTCTCCGAAATTTTCGTCGACTCCCAAAACCTTGATCGAGACCCAATTCGGGCCCATGTCGGAACGGAGAACCATGGTGCCTGTGGTTTCGTACGCGTCGCCGTCACCGCCGCCGCCCAAGTCGATCATCGTTCCGGTGATGGTGTACTCGCCCAAATATGCCGACAGCGGCAGCGCTTCGGGCTCGGGTTTGATCTGAACCACGGTAATCTCCACGTCGGTGTCGCGGCCGTCGACCACCACCTTGCCTTCGCGCGACGGATCTGCCAGATCTCCGTAAGGATCCACGTTGATTACGAATCCCGTTTCGGTTTCGTTCTTTATGGTGATCCAGTCGGCGGCGGTGTCGACCTGCCACGCGTGCGAAGCGGTCACCTCTATGGTGTAATCCACGCCGTCCTGAGCGTTCTCTATCAGGTTTTCGTCCACACTCAGCACGTAGGGAATGAAGAACGAGTGCTGGGTGAGGGTCACCTCTTGAGCGAGGTCGCCCATCTCGACAACTATCTTTCCTTCGCGCGGCTCTTCGTCGCCGTCTATCCATGGCTCCACGTCGATGGAAAAGCCGGTTTCGGTGACGTTTTTGGTGGCGACCCACTCGGGTTTGGAGGCGATCTCCCACTCGCCCGTCGCTTCGACGGCTATGTCGCGCGAAGCGACCTGCTCGCTGGCCCCTATGGTGATGGTGGGAGGCGTGACCGTGAGGCCGACCGTCAAGGCGAACTCGGCGCTAATCTCGACGTTTTCGGCGGGCATGATGAAGGAAGTTTCGGTGGCTTTGGGTTCGGCGAGCGTGACGTTTCCGCTTTCGATCATCCAATGCGAGAATTCATAACCCTCGTCGGCCGTGGCTGTCAGGGTAATCGTTGCGCCCTCTTGGGCTTCGGTGGGGTCGGCGGTGGCGGAACCGTTGTCGCCCACCGTCACTTCGATTGAGTAGGTTGTGGGCTCGACCTCGGGCTTGGGGTCGTCGCAGGCTGTGAACGTCGACAAAGTGACAAACGCCGTAAGTAGTGAAACGGTAAGTTTTTTCATGGGTGTTGTTATTTAGTTAGGTTAATATGGTTGATTTTAGGTGCGGTTTCGTTTGGGGGATAAAAAAACATTCGCAAGATAGCGAATGTTTTTTTATCCCCCAAACAGAATCGCCGGAACACCCTGAAAATCTCAAACCGCCTCTAAAAATAACAACACAAAAAAAGGTGGAGAAATTTCTCCACCTTTCTTCGATGTTCGCCTCGCGCCGCCACGATTACCCGCCGCCACGATGACCATCCGGCGCCTGTCGCCGTAGAGCGCGCCCCTCCCGTCACGATTCGTTTACAAACGTTATCGGCCCGTCGTATTTTCCCCGGAACGGCGAACCGTCGGCCAACACGAATTCGAACACTATGTGGTAGGTGCCGTCGTCGTCCATCGACAGATCCATCGTGCCGCTTTCTATCTTCATCTTTACGGCCTCAGGTTCGGTCAACACCACGTATGTCCAGTCGCTATTGATGATCAGAGAGAACGGCACGGGGATGCTTTTGTCGGCCACGTAGGTGCCTTCCGCCAATTCGGCGTCGTCGGGGTCGTCCGGCATAAGGGATAGTATGTCGAGCGTTATGCCGTAACCCGACACGGGAGTCAGACCGTCCGCACCGCCGCCCAACTCGTAATCCGCGGTCTCGAAGGCGAGCAGAAAGTTGTCGACCCCTATTTCGTAGTAGTCGCCGAAGTATTGGGCCGCTCCCAGGCGGGTGAACTGCACGCCCTTAGTGGAGGCGGCCTGGGTCACGGCTATGGTCTGGGTCAATTCGCCGCAGGTGACGGTTATGGTGCCGCTACGCTCGACGCGGGTCGAACGGGCACTCACGCGAAACGAGCCGCTTGTCTTGTTCGACAGTTCGATCCATTCGTCCCCGGTTTCTGCCGTCCACGCCTGAGCCGAGTAGACCTCCACGGTGCGGCTTTCGCCCTCGCCCGAGAGCTCCAGCGCCTTTGTGGCGACTATCAACTCCCCGTCGGGCATGGCGGTTTGGGATATGGCGACCTCCGCGGCGTCACCCACGGCGTTTTCGAGGGTGACTTTGCCGCTCCTGTCCGAAACGGCGGGCTTGACGGTGATCCACAGTTTGTCGCCCTCGACGGATGTTTCGATCCACGGCTCGTGTCCGACGATCTCCCACTCGGCATCGCTCGTGACGGTCACGCTCACCGTGCCGCCCTTGTAGATGAATCCCAACGCTCCGGGGGTCGCGGTGATGGTGGAGCGCGTTTCGGGCTCCCGGGTTTCGCCGCCCTTGTCGCACCCCGCCGAGCCGAACGCCATGGCGCCCAAAAGCAGGGCGGCGGCTATTTTGATGTAATGTTTCATGGCTGTTTTTTTAGTCTCTTCTGAAGTAAAGTACGGGATACATCGGGCGTTCGGCGCTCCAACCGCCCAGCGACACCCAATAGAGCCCCGCTTGGTAGTCCTCTCCGATGCCCCAGTTTTTGGCCGCGTCCTGGGTCGGCCAGCTGTTTTCGCCGAACTGCGCCGCGACGGTTTGAGTGGCGTTGCCGTCCGAGCCGAAGCCCTTGGCGGCGCCGCTCCAGAAGCAGTCGAGAATCAGGCCCGTGGCGTTGTTGATGCCCGTTATGCCGCCGAAGTCGGTTCTGCCCGCGCCCGCCGTCACCGCTCCGGTGCTGTACGAAGCGCTCACCACACCCGTGGAGCCGTTTGCGCCCGTTATGCCGCCCGCTACGTCGCTCGCCGACACGCTGGTCGAGGTGTTGACGCAGCCCACTATCAGGTTGTCGTTGTCGCCAGCGATTCCGCCCGCGCCGGTTTTAATCGCCACCACGATGCCCGAGTTGATGCACGCCCTGATTGCTCCGGAGGTGTTGCCGCCCGCGATGCCGCCCGACGACATGTTACCGGTGATGGTGCCCGTATTGACGCAATTCTCCACCCACGAGCCTTCGCCGCTCAATCCGGCGCTGGCGATTATGCCGCCCGTCGCGCCGATGTTCTTCGAGGTGATGGCGCCGTTGTTGGTGCAACCACGTATGCGCGAGGCGATCTCGCCGCTGCCGCCGAGAGGTATGTCGGATAGAACCTGGGCCGCTATTCCGCCGCAGGATCCGTCTTCGCCCG
Organism: Alistipes sp.; assembly: GCA_031285345.1. GTDB lineage: Bacteria > Bacteroidota > Bacteroidia > Bacteroidales > Rikenellaceae > UBA940. The sequence goes on along the minus strand of JAITWI010000061.1, from coordinate 14,021 downwards.
TCACGGTGCCGTTGTTGGTGCAGTTCTCGATCACGAAGTGGTTGGTGCCCGCGATGCCCGCCACGTAGATTTCGCCGCGCACCTCGCCGTTGTTGACGCAGCCGCGTATGGCGCCCATCCAGTTGGTGCCAGCTATGCCTCCGTTGACGTAGTCCATGCCGTATACCAGACCGTTATTGGTGCAGTTTTCCACGAGCGCCGTCGAGGCGTTGGGCAGACTCGCGTCGCCGTTTATGGCCACCACGCCGCCTATGTTGGAGAAGCCTTCGGAGCCGTAGCCGCCTATTTGAGCGAAGTTGTGGCAGTTTGTGACGGTACCCTGATTGATGACGCAGACGCCCGCGGCCCACGCGTCCACCTCGATCTGAGCTCCGTTGGCGCAGTTCTCGATCGTGCCCGAGCGGTTATATACGCATATGCCGGCGTTGTTGATCACTCCGCGACCGCCGATGCGACCCGACGCCAGATGTACGTTCTTGATAGTGCCGCCGTCGTTGCCGTGGAACAGAGCTATGCCGCCCATGGTGGAGAATATATCGTGGAGCTTGTGTCCCCCGCCGTCGTAGGTGCCTTCGAAGAAGTTGGAGCTCGCGTCGTCGTCGGTGAAGACGAACAGCGGCGTCCACGGAATGCTCATAAGATAGATGTCGGCCTCCTGCAAAAACGACTCCGCGGCCATGCCCTCGCCGTCCACCAGCCTCAGCTCGGCGTACGAACCGACCAGATAGCGGTTTTGATCGTCCTGTCGAAGCGTCACGCCGGTGAGGTCGTCGTTCAGCGCGAGCACTATGTCGTCGCCCATCGCACGGCCTATCAAAATCTCGGGCCCGTCGCCTACGGCTATACTCTCTATCACGTCGCCCTCGATGCCCCACACGCTGCCGACGTTCGGCCTCGACAGGTCGTCGAACTCTATGTCGTTGGCCGCGCCGCTCGCGTATGTAACTTTCACGGTGGTGCCGGGAGTGTAGTTCGAGCCGAGGTCTATGGTACCCTCCATCAACTGCCGCGCCGTGCCGCCGCCCGACTCGCCCCATTCGGACAGAGTTATCGCCCTCAGCTCCACCGCCATGCCGACATTGGTGAGCGACAGACGGTAGCGGTATCCCGCCTTGAACTCCTCGCCCGTCACCTGGGTGCGCGACGTCCATATCACATACTTTATGCCGCCCGTGGTGAGGGTCACGTTGAACCCTTCGACCCCCGCGTCCACTATCGCTTCGTAGCGGTCGGTGTCGGGCGCGTTGTAGGCCACCGCGTCGTCGACCAGCACATCGGTGCCGGCGTCGATGGTGAGTTCGCCGTCCAGCTCCACCTCTATGAGCGTGCGGGAGTGGGATAGTTCCACGCCGCGAAGCTCACGAGTGGGCGAGGTTTCGACACTGCCCGCGAGCACGTCGGCGCTCAAAAGCCCAGCCGCCGAGCCGTCCTGATTTTCGGCGGCGTTGCCAAGCGAGAGTTTCACCGCGGCGTTGCCGTATCCGGGGAATTCCACCGCTTCGCCCTCGGGCGACCACACGCCCTCGGAGTAGAGGTAAGGCGCGCTGTCGTCTTCGATGGAGACGGTCAGAACGGCACCCGCGGCGGCGCGGTCGGCGATGGAGCTTGCGGTGGGATCGCCTGCGTTCACGCGAGTACCCGTCTCCGCCAGCGATATGCTCGCCAGCGGGGTGGGACCTCCGTTATCCAGAGGACTTTCCGTGCATCCCGAGGCCAACGCCGCGGCCGCTATCGTTGCTAATAATATATGCTTTTTCATGGCTTCTAATTAAATAAAAGGGTTATCGTGTAGTTGCCGGGCGTGCTTTGCAGCGCCGCGTCGGGCGACTGGGCCAACATAAACTTCAGCGGTTCGGCCACCCCCTCCAATTTCGCCTCGCCCTGGGTGTGGAGCGCCAAAGAGCCAGCGTCGCGGGTCTGGTCGTAGATGAGCTGCGCGTCGGGCAGCGCCGGGTCGCAGAAGGCCTCAAAGCCGCCCACTTCGAGCGATTCGATGCGCTTGCCCTCGTGGATTCCGCCCGCGGTGAAGGTGATCTTCGAACGGGCGTGGCGCATGGTCATCGAGATGACGGTCGTGGGCATCACGTTGTCGGCTCGGGCTTCGAGGCGATCCATGGCGAGGAACTTTTCGCGGGTGCTCTGGTCGCGCGAGACTTGATCCGGGTCGGTCTGATCTCCGCCCGCCGCATCGTCGGCCGGCCAGCGCATCACAAGACCCGTCAGGGGCGAGGTGCCGTCCTGCGGAAAGCGGATAACGTCGGTCGCAGAGACGCCGTACAGCAGCCCCTCTTGGGCGTCGTAAACGTAGTCGAACGTCACTCCGCCATACTCCACCGTCACGTTGTCGAACCCGTCGCCAAGGCCGAAGTAGTCGCCCACCGCGTAGTTGTGAGCCGCGCGGGTCCACTCCTCGCCCTCGATGCCCGTCACCCGGAACACCGCCTCAGCGCCCTTTTCAGGCAGCCCGGGCTCTGTGGCGCACGAGCCCAACGCGAGCGCCGCCGCCGATAATAACAATATCCTTTTCATATACATTGTCTATTTTTAAGGTTTACGATTAGTTTTGGAAGCCGGCCCCATTAGTTTGCCGGCATTGCGTCCACGCCTATGAGCAGTTCGCCTCCCGCGGGCTCCCACCACAGGGTGGGGTAGACGGCGGTGGCAGCATTGCCCAGCGACGACCAATAACGGCCGTCGGCGCCATTGTCGGCGGTGACGCCCCATCCGGTTTTGTCTTCGGTCGGCCAAACCGGGTCTACGGCATCGTATGTGAACCGCGACACGGTCACCTGCGCGGCGTTGGTGTTGGGGTTTTCGCCTATGCCCACCGGCTCGTGCACCCAGTTGGCCGCCTCGAAGTCCCAGTAGCAATCGAGCACCTGTCCGTTGTTGGCGTTCCAGCCCACCACGCCTCCGTTGCGCGATTGAAAGGGAGTGGCGTTGGCCATGTCTCCATCCTCCAACAGCAGCTCGCCGACGTTGTACGAGGCGGTGACGACGCTCGCCATTCCCATCGACACCTGCCCGACGATTCCGCCCTTATTGCTCCATCCCTTTATGTCGCCGGTGTTGTAGCAGGCGGTGAGGTTGTGTCGGGCCGCCGTTACGGCCGCTATGCCCGCCGACCATGGGCCGAATTCGTTGACCAGAGAGACGTTGCCCGAGTTTTTGCAGGCAATGATGGATCCGGTGCTGTTGGCCACGATTCCGCCCACGTATTGGTTACCCGCCGATACCGTAGCCATGTTCCAGCAGTTTTGAATGACGACGGCGGACATTACGGATCCGGTGCCGGTCACTCCCGCTATGCCGCCCGCGTTGTTCGCCGCGCCAGTCACCGAGCCGGTGGGGTGGTTGACGCACGAACCGATGATGCCTCCCGAGGCGTTGCCCACGATGCCTCCCGTTTCGGAGCCGCTGCCAGTGACCGTTCCTCTGTTTTCGCAATACATTATAGATCCTCCCGCCGCGTTCGCTCCGGCTACGCCTCCGGTGGATTGGGCTCCGCTGACGCCGCCGCTGTTTTCGCAACCCATCACGGTGACGCCCGTGCCATGACCGATGATGCCGCCCGTGCCGTTGGCAACCGTACCTCCCGTACTGGCCGCTCCGGTCACCGCACCCCTGTTTTCGCAATCCGTTACGTTGGCCGCCGAGCCCTGGCCGACGATGCCGCCCGTACTCGGACCTCCCGCCACGTCGCCCGTGTTGAGGCAATGGGCGATGCCGTTACCCGTGCCGATGCTCGATCCGGCGATTCCGCCCGCGGAGGGTTTGCCGCCGGCTATGCGGCCGCTGTTGGTGGCGTTCTCGATTTTACCGCCGTCGTTGACGCCCACTATGCCGCCCGACGTATTGATAAAGGCCTGAATCACTCCCGAGTTGGTGACTTGTGCGATGTCGCCGAAGTTTTCGCCCGCTATGCCGCCGTTCTTCACATTGCCCATCACGTTGCCCGCGTTGTCGCAGTCGGTTATGGTTGCTCCCGCGGCGTTGGTTCCCGCGATGCCCCCGCCCTGCGAAATGCCGATCACCTCGGCGTGGTTCTCGCAGTCGGTTATGACGCCGCGGTTGATGCCGACCAACCCGCCGATCTGGCTGCTGCCCTGAATGACCGCGCGGTTGACGCAGTTCTCTATCGTGCCGCGGTTGACGGCGCAAATAGTGCCCGTCACCGTCGCCGTGCGCTGGTCGCCTAAGTTACCCGTTTCGAGTTTCGCGATTTCGAGGTTTTTGATCACGCCGTCGTTCACCGCCACGATCCCCTGATTTGCGCCAACGGCGAGTTTCAGGCCGACGATCTTGTATCCGCCGCCGTCTATCACCCCGGTGAAGGGCTTGCAGTCGGCGTCGCTGTTGTAGTGGCCCACCTGTGCGACGGTTGTGCCGGCGCAGTCGATGTCGCCCCTCACGTAGTATGTGCCCGCCATGTCGGTGATGAGCCCGAAGTGGAACGGCCGGGTGATGTTGTACTCGTCGGTGAGCACCATCGCGCCCGTTTGGTTGTCGTAAGAGAGGATGTTGAGGGTCACCTCGCTCATCTCGCCCTGTGCGAAGACGTTCATTTTGTATATTTCGGCGGGCAGTTCATACAGACCCACCGTCTTGCCGTTCTCCACGGGCGAGGTGTATATCATGCCGCGGCTGTCGTGGAGCTCCACCACCTCTACACGATCGTCCATTCCGGGCCACGAGAGTTCGATCTGGGTGCCCAAAGTGGGATTCTCTCTGCCTCCGCCGCGAATCTCGCCATCCTTCCAGCCGGCCACCGTGAGGATCGCGCCGCCGAGTGTGACGTTGGCCGCCGTGAGCTCCACGTCGAGCGATTTCGTTTTGTTGGAGTTGAATCCGGCCAGGGCTTCGGTCACGTCGCTGGTGAGGGTTGCCTCTTCGCCCGAGGGGAGCTCAATGATGAGTTCCAGAGTTTGGGTCTCGCCCACGACGCCCAACAGATTGTGGGTGGCGGTGTGGATGCCGTCAGCCGAGGTGAAGAGGGGTGCGATGTCCGTCGCGCCTCCCGCCAGACCAGTTTTGAGGTCGAGGGTTTGCGCCGCGCCCGTCAGCCGTGCCGCCACAATCTCCACTTCTCCCGCCTGAGCGCCTTCGAACTCGACCGACAGGTTGAGCTGGCGCACCTGTGGCTCCATGTCGAGCGGCACAAGGTGGTCGGTGTCCTTTTTGATGGCGACGGAGCCCCTGTCCGACCATAGCCAATCGGGGCTGACGGCGAATCCGCCCTCCACGTCAACGGTCGCGACGGCGCCCGCGAAGGTCACGCCCTGCGGTTCGTTGTAGGCCGCGTAGTCGGTGTCGCCTTCGTCCATCAGTTCGGGAAATTCGGCCTGTTGCGTGCCGCTCAGCGAGGCCGACTCGTCTCCCAACACAACGGTGTAGGTCTCGGGCGCGTCGGCGGGCCAAGTTACGGCGAAAGTCACCTTGCCGTGGTCGGGGTGGTCGGTGTTGTGTTTGACGATCGGTTCCTTGTCGCCCGGATCGTCCTTACATCCGGCCAAAATCGCGACCGCTCCCAAGGCCGCCAAAATTGTCGATTTTGCTTTCATACGTTATAGAGTTAGATTATGTATTCAGGTTGTCTCCACAATATAGTGACAATAACGCCGCGGCGGGGTCGAAAACCGACGAACTTTTGTATCGAACCGACGAAGTGGCCAAAACGCGTCCCGAAGTTTCGCCTCCGTGGTCCGAATTTTCACTCCCGTGCCCTCAAATTTCACTCCCGTGCCCCCGAGTTGCGGTTATCCGGCTTTGCGCTCTCGACTCAGACGCTCGAATTTCTCCACCGCACGGTGCAGTTCCTCCTCCTCTAACGGTTTGGACAGAGACTCTATCGCGTCGATGCCGCGGGCGTCGCGACCCGGCTCGCCGAAAGCCGTGATGAATATGACCGGAGCGTCGACGCGGATCTGGTCGAAGATGTCGAAGCAGTCGCCGTCGGCAAGTTTCACGTCCATGAATATCAGATCGACCGCGTTGCCGCGCAGAAACTCCACCGACTCGCGCACCCCTTCGGTTCGCGCCACCGCCGAGTACGACGGCCTAATGCGCGACACCATCCGCACCAGCCGCTCCGAGGCGAAATACTCATCCTCGACGATCATGTAGTTCACGTTTGCCATAACCGCCCGCAAGTTAGGCCGCCCGGGGCGGACCGCGGCGATAAAAGCGACGAACCCCCGACGCGGAACGGACGGGCTCGCGAAAACGGGGTGTGAGTTTTTTTGTGGGATGGGGTAGGGCGGGTGGAGTGGAGTGGAGCGTGGAGGGGCGGAGACTACCGCCCGACCTCGCCGCCCGGGAAGCGACTTGCCCGGGAACCGACTTGCCGCTACCGCCCTACCTCGCCGCCCAGCCAGCGGAAGAACTCTTCGCGTCGGGCGGCGCTGATTATTATGTCGGAGCCCGCCGAGCCGGCCGCACCCTGCAAACCCGACACACCCACCGCGCCGCCCCCGGTGTTGAGCAGCAACTTGAGCCGGCCGTTGAAGTGTTTGCGCACCTCACGTATGGCCTTGATGTTGACTATGTGGCCGCGCGAGGCGCGAAAGAATTGCCGGCGGTCGAGCTGCCCCTCCAGCTGGTTGAGCGAGTCGTCGATAATGTAGCTTTGGCCTGCGAAGGTCACCAGCGAGGTGTATTTCTCCTCACTCACGAAGAGCGCCGCGTCGGCCGTCTCTACGCAGATGAAGCTGTCGCCGCGCCCGACTATTATCCGCTCCTTGGTCTGCGGGCCCGATATCAGTCGCGAGAGTGCCGCGTAGTCGGGGACGGACTGAGAGGAGAGGCGGTCGAATTTGTCCAACGCCGCGGCCAGATCGCGCCTGTCGAGGGGCTTTAGCAGATAGTCGACGCTGTTGAACTTGAAGGCGCGGATGGCGTACTCGTTGTAGGCGGTGGTGAAGATCACTGGAGAGTCGATCCCGGTGCGCGAAAAAATCTCGAAGCAGTTCTGGTCGGCCAGCTCGATGTCCATGAACACCAGCCCGGGTGTGTGATCCCCGAGCCACGCCACCGACTCCTCGACGCTCTCCGCCCTGTATGTTAGACGCCACCCGGGCCGCAACTCCGATACCATGCCCCGCAGTCGCTCGAAAGAGAGGAACTCGTCCTCCACTATCATATATTCCATCGTCATAGATAGGGAACGGTCGCGGTGAAGGTGCGGCCGTCATCGGCGAAGATAAACGTTTTGCCACAAATTCGGTACTGTTCCGAGATATATTTCAACCCGATGCCATTGGAGTGGCCGCTGTTTTTGCGCGGCAAGATGGGGTTCGACACCGAGACGCCCTCGCCACCCACCTCCACCGACACCCTCATCGGATGGCGCGACGAGATCACGTTGTGCTTGAAAACGTTCTCGATCAGCAGTTGCAGCGTCAGCGGAACTATGTGGCGCGTTTCGTCCGCGGCCCCGCCTCCGGTCACCTCCACCCTGAACGAGCGATTGTAGCGCATTTCGAGGATCGCCACGTAGGAGGCCAAAAACCTCAACTCCTCCGACAGCGGCACCGAGGTTTTGTTCTGTATCGACAGCACGTAGCGGTAGATGTGCGACAGCGAGATGGTGAACTCGCCCGCCTTTTTGGTGTCGATGGAGATCAGCGCCAACAGAATATTGAGCGAGTTGAACAAAAAATGGGGATCCACCTGCGCCTTGAGCGAATCGTACTGGTAGCGCAACGCCTCCTGCTTGGCGTACTCGGCCTTCTCCACCGCCTCGCGCGACCGCCTTATATAGTAGAGTATCTCCAGCGACATCACTATCAACACGTCGTGGAGCAGCACCCCGCCCGCGTCCACCTCCAACGGCTCCTGCCGGAACGGCTGGTTGATGAGGTTGAACAGCCAAATGAAAAGATACATCATGGCGATCGACGCCACGAAATCGGCGGCCATCTTGAGCGGCAGCCACCGCGCCACCACCCCGCGGTCGAGCAGTTTGAAGATTATCAGATAGTTGGCCACCGTCAGTATCGAGGTGGGGATGAGGTTCAAAAGATATATCTTCAACCCCGCCCCGAGACTGTCGTAGGGAAATATGTCGCCCCTCATGAAGTGGTAGAACACCGACAAAAAGATGCAGTAGGCGACCAGCAGCGCCGTCCATGTCAGCACCCTTTTCGCCGGGCTGCCGTTGGTGGTGAAAATATCCATCCTAAGCTGGCGGTTATCCCTACTCGGCGAAGGTCATCTCGTCCACCAGCCAGCCGGCGCCGCCCACCTTCTCCATCACGAACATCACGTAGCGAATGTCCACCGAGATGTTGCGGCATATCTCGGGGTCGAACTCCACGTCGGACATCGTGCCCAGCCACGTGCGGTCGAAGTTCAGCCCCAGCAGCTCGCCCCGGCCGTTGAGGATGGGACTGCCCGAGTTGCCGCCCGAGGTGTGGTTGGAGGCGAGAAAGCAGACCGGAACCGTGCCTCGTCCGTTCATTTCGACCCCCCAGCGGCCGTAGTCGCCCGACACCAACACGTCGCGAAGCCGCTCCGGAATGTCGTAGTCGTAAATCTCGGGGTTGTCCTTGGCCACTATGCCGTCGATGGTGGTGACGGGCTCGTGCCACACCCCGTCCTCGTACCCATAGCCCGCCACAGCGCCGTAGGTGATTCGCAGCGTGAGGTTGGCGTCGGGATAGAAGCGGCGGTCGGTGTCGAACTCCCTCAGCGCCCGCATGTAGGGGGTGTACCAGCGCACGATGTCGGGAATGGCGTTGAACGATCCCACGCGCGGAACGTCGAACTCCGCCCATATATCTTCCCGCAGTTTCAGCAACCCCTCGGGATCGGCGGCCATGGCCTGGTAGCTGCCCAACGAGTCGAGGGCGCGGGTGAAGGTGGGCGGCAGGCGGTGACGCGGAGCCCAGTCGGCGAATCCCTCCAAAAGCGCGACGGCTATGCGGCGGTCTACCTCGCTGAAAATTCTCTCTCCGTCCTCGCCGGCGGTGCCCAGCGCCCCCATCATACCGAAAGTTTCGTTGAACCACTCGTTGAGGTACAAACCCCCCTCCCACTTTTCGTAGGCGGCGGCGAGGCTGTCCAACAGGCCGACATACTCGGGGTGGGCCGGTTTCGACGGGTCGGCCGGGTCGGGGGCGGCGGCCCACTCCCTGAACGCATCTTCTTGGGCTGTTTTTCGGGCGACGGTTCCGCGGCGCTTCAGCCCCCAACTCTCGCCCTGCCATTTTTTCCAAGCGTTGGCTATCGAGGCCTGACGGGCGGCGTAGGCTATGCGTGTGGCGCGGTCGGCCTCGCTCGCCTCGCGTACGATATCCAGCACGCGGGTACGCAGGTCGATCTTCATCGGGTTGGAGCGCTCCACTATGTAGCGCACCGCGTCCGACGTGACATACTCCTGGGTGGTGCCCGGAAAACCGTACACGAACGTGAAGTCGCCCTCCTTCACCCCGTCGGTCGCGATTTCGAAAAACTTGGCGGGGGCGTAGGGTTTGTTGTCGGGGTGGTAGTCGGCGGGGCGGTTGTCGGCGCCGGCGTAGATTCTGAAAGCCGAGAAGTCGCCAGTGTGGCGCGGCCAAACCCAGTTGTCGGTGTCGCCGCCGAACTTGCCTATCGCGCTCGGGGGCGCCGCCACAAGCCTCACGTCGGTAAACACCTCGTACACCCACATCCAGTGCTCACCTCCGTAGTAGAGCGGCTTGATCTGCACCCGGTAGCGACCTCCCTCGGAGGCAGTCTCGATGAGTTCGTCGCGTCGGCCTGCGTTCACGGCGTCGGTGACGTTCTCCATCCGCACCATTATCGCCACTTCAAGCCCCGGATTCGGCAGCTCCTCCTCCTTCGACATAGCCCAAAATCCGTCGGTCAGAAAGTCGCTTTCGACCGAGCTGTGCCCCACCACGTAGTCGTAGCCGCAGTGGTGGTTGGTGAGCAGCAGCCCCTCCGCCGACACTATCGCGCCCGTGCAACCGCCGTCGAACAGCACTATCGCATCGCTCAGGGCGGGCTCGGCGGTGTCGTTGTACAGATCGGTCGCCTTGAGGCGGAAACCCTTTTGGCGCATATCGCGCACCTGACTCTCTATCTGCGAGGGGAGCCACATGCCCTCGTCGGCCGAAACCGGAGTCGGGGCGACAAGCAGCGCGGTCAGCAGCGCGCCCAACGTAAGAGTAAAAAGTTTTTTCATGGTTATAATGTTTTTATCATTTCAAACTGTTTGCCCGCCGGCTCGATGCCGCACGCCGCCAAAAACGCCGCCATCGACTCGCAGCCGATCTGGGTGTTGATCACTTTTATCGCATCGCGGCGGTTGGCTTCCATCGCCTTTAGCAGCAACGCCGAGCCGATCCCGCGGCGGCGGAACTCCCCGTCGACCGCGATTTGGGTCACGTCGCCCGACGAGGGCTCGAAAACGCAGTAACCCACCAGCTTTTGATCCGCTGCCGTTCCATTCTCCGTTTCCGTTCCGGTCTCCGTTGCCGCTGTCGCGAAGGCGCCCAAGCCTATGAAATCTCCCGTCGCCCGGCCGATCGACTCGGCGCTGTTTTGCCACGACGGACAGAAATCCCAAAATTGCCTCACCTCGCCCATCTTCGCCATGAGTGCGCCGATCTCCAGCGGCCGCAGCTCCACATAGCGATTTTTGCCCGCGCCGGATATTTTCACCCGCCCGTTCTCGGCCGACCCGCGTTTCATAAGGCTGTTTTCCACCCGCCCGTTATCGGCCCGCGAGTAGAAAAACTCGCGCGTCACCTCGAATCCCACGTTGCGGTAGACCGACACCGCGGCGGCGTTGTGTTGCAGCACCTCCAACAGATATTGCCCGATGCCGGCGCGCTTCAAAAACGGCACCGAGTGCTCGAACACTTTGGTGGCCAGCCCCTGACCGCGATATTCGGCAAGCGTGCCGGTGCCGGTGTCGTAGGCGGTGGGTGTTTCGCGAAAGTCGTTAATGCCCTGGAAATTGCCCGTGCCGCAGCCCGCACCCGAGCCCGCACCCGAGCCCGCACCCGAGCCCGTGCCCGCACCGCAGCTCGCACCACAAAAATTCCCCACCCCGTTGCAGGTGAACGACACTATGCGCCCCCCGTCGAACGCCGCGAACGACAGCGCCGGGTCGAACCCCCTGCGCCGCAACATTTTCCGGTGCTCCTCCTTGTCGATTTGCACCTCGTAGTCGGCGAACGCGCGCTCGAAGGCGTCGAACAGTTCGTCGAAACTCGTATCTTTCAGCGATCGTATTTCTATCATAGTCTGGCGCTTAATTTGGTGTAAATCATTTGAATAGGCAATCCCATCACGTTGTGGAACGACCCCTCGATGCGCTCGATGCCCACCAGGCCGATCCACTCCTGAATGCCGTAGGCGCCCGCCTTGTCCATGGGGCGGAACGTGTCGACATAGTGCTCGATCTCCTCGCGCGTCAGGCGGCGGAACCACACGGTGCTCTGGGCGCTGAAAGTTTCGCGACTGTCGCGGGTGCGCAGCATCACGCCCGTTATCACCTTGTGGGCGCGACCGGAGAGGCTTTCGAGCATTTTTATCGCCTCGGCCTCGTCGCGCGGCTTACCCAAAACCTCGCCATTTTCGCCGGGCCCGTCGCCCCCATTGCCCCCATTGCCCCTGTCGCCCCCCAGCACCACCGTCGTGTCGGCGGTCAGCAAAATATCGCCCTCGGCCAGCGGCTCCGGATACGCATCGCTCTTGAGGGCGGCCAGATACGCGGCCACCTGGTCGGCGGGCAACTCCGCCGGCCACACTTCTTGGGTCTCATACGGCGCGGCAAGGGCGAACGGCAGCCCCGCCTCTGCGAGAATCTGCCTTCTGCGCGGCGAGGCCGACGCCAAAACGAGCCTGCGCCCCTTGAGTTTATCTTTCAGCAACATTTTTAACCGGACTCTAAATAGTTATTTGATAGCAAAGTCGAGCAGCGTGCGCCCCTCCAGCGTCGCGGCGATGCGGTCGCCCGGTTGCACTCGCCCCACGCCCGCCGGGGTGCCGGTATATATAAGGTCGCCGATCTTGAGCGTAACGAACCGCGACACGTGGGCGATAATCTCGTCCACCGTGAAGATCATCTCGCCCGTGTAGCCCCTCTGGCGCACCTCGCCGTTCAGCGTCATCTCGAAGCGCAGGTCCTGCACCGTGCGCCCGCCGAGTTCGACGGGCGACGCAAATTCCGCCGATGGAACTGCCCAGCCGTTGCCCAGGTCGGCGAGTTTGATGAACTCCGCCGACAGCGCGGCCGAGCGGTCGAACGCCTTTGCTGCCTCCCACGGCAGCCCGGCGGCCTTGGCCTCGCGTTGCAGGTCGCGCGCCGTGAAGTCGATCCCCAGCCCCACCTCGTCGTAATATCGGTGTGCGAATTTCGGCGCGATCGCCCGCCCCACGCGGTTTATCCGCACCACAAGCTCGCACTCGTAGTCGACCTGGGCGCTGAAGTCGGGCACGTAAAACGGGTCGTTGTTGCGCAGCAGCGCCGTGTCGGGCTTCATAAAAAACACCGGTGTCTCCTCCGCGCGGGAAGACATCTCCGCGTTATGCGCGCCGTAATTTTTAGCTGTGCAGATTATTTTCATCTCACTTCGTTCGATGTTCCTCCTTCGCGCCTCGGCAATTCGAACGAGTTCGATTGCTCTCGGCTTGGCGTCGGTTCATACTTTAACAGATCGGGCCTCAGCCGCTCGGTGCGTTCCATAGCCTGCTCATGTTGCCAATCGCGAATCAACGCCGGATTGCCGCTCAAAAGCACGTCGGGCACGCGAAGACCCCTCCACTCCGCCGGACGGGTGTAGACCGGCGGCGCCAACAGGTCGTCCTGAAACGAGTCCGACAGCGCCGACTCCTCGTCGCCGATCGCTCCGGGCAGCAGCCTCACTATGCTGTCGGCAATCACCGCCGCGGCCAACTCTCCCCCCGTCAAAACGTAGTCGCCGATCGAGATTTCGCGCGTGATGTAGGTGTCCCTCAGCCGCTGGTCGAGCCCCTTGTAGTGGCCGCACAAAATAATAATGTTGCCCATCATCGACAGTCGGTTGGCCTCGTGCTGATCGTGCCTCACGCCGTCGGGCGAGGTGTATATTATCTCGTCGTAGTGGCGCTCGGCGCGCAAAGAGTCGATCGCGCGGGCGACCGGTTCGGCCATCATCACCATCCCCGCCTCGCCGCCGAAGGGGTAGTCGTCCACCTGCCGGTGACGGTCGGTGGTGTAGTCGCGGATGTTGTGCACCACTATCTCGACCAGACCCTTGTTTTGGGCCCGCTTGAGTATCGACTCGCCGAGCGGCGAGACGAGCAGCTCCGGCACCACGGTCAAAATGTCTATTCTCATGCTATTTTTGTGATCGCGTTGCATCTGTTGCACCTCCTTGTCTCGTCGTATATGTACTATCCTCTCCTTCTCGACTTGTGGTCGGCGCAACATCTGCATCGCGCTGACAAAAATATCGGTCGAGTTCGGAGTGGCGGTGCCCGGGTATGAATATTATATCCTTCTCGGGCGCGATTTTAAGGCCGGCGGGCGGGCGTACCACGCTGACGAGCCTGTCGCGATGCAGCACATACCCCGCGTAGCCCAACTCCCGAAAAAACTCTATCATCGGCCGCCGCGACGCACCCCCCGTTTCGAGAAGCACCATCGGCAAGTGCTTTTCGATCACCGGCGCCATCTCCGTAATCACCACCCCCTCGTAGCCCTCGATGTCGCACTTGATAAAATCCAACCGCTCAAGCCCGGCGAAAAGTTCGCTCCCGCGGCGCATCTCCACCTCGAAGCGCATCGCACGCTCGTGGTTTGCCTCGCCCTCTTGCGCTACCCGGTTTTGCCCCGTCCCGAGATACCCCGAGGCAAGCGCCGAGTCGTTGACCATCGTAATGGTGCGGTTCTCCGTGCCGAGGGCGTAGGGCAAAATCTCGACGTTGCGGCAGCGGCGCAGATTGCGGGCCAGCACCTTCAAAACGGGCTTCACCGGCTCCACGGCGTAGACCCGACCGCCGCCACCCACCAGCCCCGACACGATTCGCGAGTAGTAGCCCAGGTTGGC
>JAITWI010000047.1 GCA_031285345.1 Alistipes sp. | reverse complement strand
ACCAGCAGGCCCCACCATGCGTCGCGCGAGCCGAAGTTCACCGGGCCGTCCATAGCCTCCATCCCGCGCTCGGCGAGCCAGTCGCGAGCCGCGTCGAACAGCAGGGCCGCGAGTTTGGGGTCGTTCTCGGCCTCGAAGAAACCGATGCCGCCGGTGGGCTGCTCCTCCATCGCCGCGTCGTCGCGGTTGAAGAACGCCGCCACGCGCCCGACCACCCGTCCGCCATCCGATTCGCGGGCGATCCATCGCGTGGCCTCGCCGCCGCCGAATTTTTTATTTTTCGCCGGATCGAAGACGGCCTCGATGTCGCCATCGAGCGGGCAAACCCAGTGACGGTTAGCGCGATAGAGACGTTTGGGCAGGTTGAGAAATTCTTGTGCGGCCTCGTTTTTTCGACATCCCGCACCCGTGTTCGGAAACTCTTGGAGAAAATATTTCATCTTTTATTGCCTGTTGGAGTAACAAAGATACGAATAATTTAATAGCTTTGGGCTTGAAAAAAACTAAAAAACTTCAAACCGAACGAAGATCATGAACGTAACCCAACTGATGGCCGACCTGGAAAGGCGCCATCCCGGCGAGGTGGAATACCTTCAGGCCGTAAAAGAGGTGCTCGCCACCGTGCAGGAGACCTACAACAAACACCCGGAATTTGAACGACATCAAATAGCCGAGCGCATTGTGGAGCCCGACCGCATCTTCACCTTCAAGGTGACGTGGGTCGACGACGCGGGCAAGCCGCAGGTCAACACCGGCTACCGCGTGCAGTACAACAACGCAATCGGCCCCTCCAAGGGGGGTATCCGCTTCCATCCGAGCGTCAACCTTTCGATCCTCAAGTTCCTCGGCTTCGAGCAGACCTTCAAGAACGCCCTCACCACGCTGCCCATGGGCGGCGCCAAGGGTGGCTCGGACTTCAACCCCAAGGGCAAATCCGACGCCGAGGTGATGCGCTTCTGCCAAGCGTTCATGCTTGAGCTGTGGCGCCACATCGGGCCCGAGACGGACGTTCCGGCGGGCGACATCGGCACCGGCGCGCGCGAGATAGGCTTCATGTACGGCATGTACCGCAAGCTGGCGCTCGAAAACACGGGCGTATTCACGGGCAAGGGGCTCACCTACGGCGGCTCGCTCATCCGCCCCGAGGCCACGGGCTTCGGCGCGGTCTACTTCCTCGTCCGCATGCTGGCCGACATCAGGCAGGAGCTGAAGGGCAAGACGGTGGCCGTCTCGGGCTTCGGCAACGTAGCGTGGGGCGCGGCCCTGAAGGCTACGGAGCTGGGGGCGAAGGTAGTCACCATCTCGGGCCCCGACGGCTACATCCACGACCCGAACGGCCTGAACCACGAGAAGATAGACTACATGCTGGAGCTTCGCGCGTCCAACAACGACGTGGTGGCCCCCTACGCGCAGAAGTTCCCCGGCTCGACGTTCCACGCGGGCAAGAAGCCGTGGGAGCAGAAGGTGGACATCGCCCTGCCCTGCGCCACCCAGAACGAGGTGAACGGCTCGGACGCCGCGCAGCTCATCGCCAACAAGGTTATGGTGGTTGCCGAGGTGTCGAACATGGGCTGCACGCCGGAGGCTATCGACGCCTTCATCGCGGCGCGCGTGCCCTACGGCCCGGGTAAGGCGGTGAACGCGGGCGGCGTGGCCACCTCGGGGCTCGAAATGAGCCAGAACTCGCAGAAGATGAGCTGGACGGCCGTCGAGGTGGACGAAAAGCTGCACCAGATCATGGAGTCGATCCACACGGCGTGCCTTGAGTTCGGCCGCGAGGGCGACTACATCAACTACATGAAGGGCGCCAACGTGGCGGGCTTCATGAAGGTCGCCCGCAGCATGGTCGAGCAGGGGATCATTTGACGGCAAAGGCCGCGTAAAACAGCGCCGGCCCGGTGCATGGTGCGCCGGGCCGGCTGTCGTTGTGGCTACAATTCGTAGTCGCGTTACTTATTTTTATGACTACCCGTATATGCACCTAAGATTGTTTTTATAGTTGACACAAGCGAATAGCAGTCTGGCGAATAGAGCCTCACCGGCGTATCGGCGGTTGAACTTGTAGCAGAACTCGTCGAGGTAGTTTTGGAGGAACTCAGGTTTTATGTCGTGGTACGTGTTGAGTAACTGTCGTTTGGCGTTACTGATGGCGATGTGAACCCACGGTAGGACCTCTCCGACCTTATCTTTGGGGATCACCTGTCCATCGTGCCGCGGAATGAACGTCTTCAAGTCGACTGGATTTCCCAACTTTCGCCGCACAAAGAGTTAAGCTGATTTTTTGTTAAGGTTCCAGAACTCGTCTATCGTCATATTAAGTAGTGCGAAATAATTATTTGCCCATTATTTGAGAGCTATTTCGAGATGAATTTTGTTTTTCGTCGAAGGAACATAGCGGGCTATGTGACTGAGAGGAAAAGCAAAAAGCGCTCGAAAGAGCCGAAAAGAAGGGCAAAGAAAACACTACTGAAATTGGATAAATAATTATTGAACACTACTTAATTCTTGGGGAACACGTCCGGCAGATGCAATTACACAACAAATAAATAACGCCGTTAATCAGGGCAGATTGAGGAACGGTGTCCGCAGAGGATGTGTCGTCGTTTTTGCTTCGGGAAATAGCAGGCCATATGGACCCGTATCTTACCCTGCATCTTTATCAAACGTAATTGCTGTCGGTGCGGTCAACAAGTATGGCACAGTATGGTATTACAGTTGTAGAGGCAGTGAGTTGGATGTTGTCGCTCCATCCGGAGATATTGAACTTCGAGGAGATCTATACACATTGGATAGGATGGGGGCT
>JAITWI010000027.1 GCA_031285345.1 Alistipes sp. | reverse complement strand
GGGTGGGGGTCGGGTCGGTGGGCAGGTTGCCCCGCTCGTAGATACCCTGATTCAGGAGAGCCTTGACTATGGCGTCCTGCGCCCGGGTGACCGCCTCGTCGAGCTTGCCACACGCCGCGAGCGCCGCCACGAGCAGTCCTGCCGCCAGTGTTCGCACAATACCGATATTTCTACAAGTCGCCATGACCCCGCAAAGGTAGGGATTTTTTATGAAACGTACCAATTGTCCGTTTACCGTCTGCCCGATGCTCCGATGTCCGGGGAGTTAGTGTCCGGCCGAGATGAAGTTCTTTTGGCTCTTGAGCAGGTTGCGCGACTGGAGAACCATCGTCTTGGTCTCGTTGAGAATGTTGAGGAAAAGCACGCTGGTTTTGGTGCTGCCCTTTTCGCCCTGAATGCGCCTCAGTTGGTGCTTCACCACGTCGCTCAGCATCTCAAGTAGTTTGTCGCGTCCGTTCATCACCGCCTCCATGTCGGAGAAGTCGTTGGTGTCGAGCATTCCGTTGATCTTTTCGTAGAGCTTTTTGACGTTGTCGTTCACCGCCATCAGGTCTTTGGCCTGCTCCTTTGAGAAACCCTTGTGGTTGTTGTCGATGTGGTCGAACGCCGGACGGGTGATGTGCACCAGCGACTTGGTCACCTCCGAGAGGTAGTCCACCACCTGCACGTAGTACTGCACCGTCTCGATGTCGCTGTCTTTGAGTTTGTCCAGCACCGGCATCATGGCATATTTCCGTTCGCGCGAGCGGTAGAACAGGTCGTTCGATTCGCGCACCAGATCGCGCAGCGCTTTGCGGCTCTCCTTCATCGTGGCTACCATGGTGCGGTTGTAGATCTCGGTCACCTTGTCCATCACGTCGCGAACCTCCTGGGTGCACTGGGCGAGGATCTCGTTCTCGCTGCCGTCGGCGGTGTAGGCGTCGGCGGGGCTGTCGTCCAGCGATTTCTTTTTTGCCTTGAGATTGCTGCGCACTATCAGGAACAGCGCCAGCGCCGAGATGGCGATAACGGCCACGGCCTTGCCGTACATGAGCGCCGACCCGATGGCAAAGGCGATGGTGAAGGCTCCCAGCCCGGTGATGAACCAGCCCATGATGACCGTCACGACGCCCGATATGCGGTACACAGCCGTTTCGCGCCCCCACGCGCGGTCGGCCAGCGAGCTACCCATCGCCACCATGAATGTTACGTATGTGGTGGAGAGCGGCAGCCCCAGCGAGGTACCGAACGCGATTAGAAGTGAGGCGACGATCAGGTTGACCGTGGCGCGGATCATGTCGTAGTGCGCGCCTCCCGCCTCGGCGGCGCTGATCTGCTCGAAGCGGCTGTTGATCCACTCCTGACCACCACGCGGCACGATCATTTTGTAGCCGTTGTTCATCGACACGGAGGCGCGAACGACCGCCCTCGAAAATATCGTCGAACCGAACCTCTCGTCCGATCCCTCCTTGGAGCTGGCCAGTCGGATCTCGGTTTCGGTTACGTGGGTCGCCTTTTTGGAGAGCCACAGCGTGAGCACCATTATAAGACCGGCACCCACCAGCAACAGGAAGTTCGCGGGGGCCTCTTCCCGCAGGCCTCCCATCAGCATATCCATGTTGCCCGTCTCGTTTGCCATCTTCCACGAATCGAGGCCCGCGATGGGAACCCCAATGAAGTTCACGAGGTCGTTACCCGCAAACGCCAGTGCCAACGAGAAAGTTCCCACCAGAATAGAAACCTTGAGTATGTTGACCCGAAGCAGTTGCAGCACGAACAGCACGACAGACCAGAACACCCAGATGCCGAGCGGCGCGAACACTCCGAGCGAGTTTATGAAACCCATAAAGGCCGTTCCCGACAGAGGCGCCTTAAGACCTTTGACCAATATAAAATAGGTGATGGCCGTCACTGCCACGCCGCACCACACCGCGCCGAACCGACGCAGTGTCTTCGAGTAGCGGAACGAAAACAGCACCCTCGACACCCACATCACGATCGAACCCATCACTATCGAGATCGCCACCGACGCGAGAATTGCCGACGCCATGGTCGATGCGCGCGCGCTGTTGATGAACTGACCGAAGTGCTCCATCGTCAAGGCGGGATCGGAGGCCACTTTATGAACCGTCACCGCCACCGTCGCACCCATCAGGCCGAAGAGCAGCGAAACCGTCGTGGAGGTGGGCAGACCCAGCGAGTTGTAGATGTCGAGCAGGATTATGTCGCACAGCATCACCGCCAGATAGAGCATCATCACCTCGCGGAAGGTGAACATCTCCGGGTTGAGCACGCCGCTTCGCGCCACCTCCATCATGCCGCTCGAAGTGAGCGTACCCACGATTATGCCGATCGAGGCCACGGCCAGAATCACGCGCATCGGCGCGGCCTTGGAGCCTATGGCGGAGTTCAGAAAGTTGACGGCGTCGTTGGTGACACCCACGAACAGGTCGGAGATGGCGGTAATGGCCAGAATTACAAGAGCTACGGTGAAGATTATTTCCATATTTTCGATTAGAAAAAAATATTTTCCCGGTTACAAAAATAATACGGCAAATCGAATTTCAGCCTCCGGAACGATATAAATCGCCTCTTTTTCGACGAGTTTAACAGATTTGTAACAATTTTCGTGCCCGCCAAAGCACCTGCTTAGCCGCTTCGTGCCCGGTTACAATCGTTTGAGCGAGTGGCGAATAACATCCTCCACCGACAGGCCCGGCGACTCCTTTATTACCGCCCGAACCACTTTGTCCGACGCCGCGCGCGAAAAGCCCAACATCGCCAACGCCGCCAGAGCCTCGCCGTGTACTGCGTCGGTCGCACCGCCGGCCACACTTCCGCCGCCCGCGGAGGTCTCCGCCACTATCCCCGTCATCTTGTCGCGCAGCTCGACGATTATCTTTTCGGCCGTTTTGAGACCCAGCCCCTTCACGTTTTTGAGAAGCACCGCGTTCTCGCTCGAAATTATGTTTGCCAGTTCGGCGGGCGAAAAGGTCGACAGCACCATGCGCGCCGTGCCTCCGCCCACCCCCGAAACGCTCACAAGGCGGCGGAAAAGCTCACGCTCGGCGACGGTGGCGAATCCGTACAGCACGTGGGCATCCTCTCTCACGGTGAAATGGACGTAGAACCGCGCTTCGGTCAGATGTTCGACCTCCGAGAATGTTTGGAGCGATATGTTGAGGTAGTAGCCCACGCCCCCCGCTTCGACCACGGCGCCGGCGGGTGTGAGCTGGGCTATGCGCCCCGAGATGAATTCGTACATGCTGTGATAAATGTGTGATTTGTTGCAAAGATACGATTTTTTCATATCTTTGCGCTCCAATGAAGAATCTAAAAACCGACAACATTACAATGAGAAAGTTATTCACCCTCGCCCTGGCCGTGTTTGCCCTGACGGCCTGCAAAAACACGGGAACCGGCGCGGGAGCCGCCTCCACAGCCACGGCCGCGGGTCAAACCGTGGAAACCGTCTACGACATCGCCTACATCACCATGGACTCGCTCGTGACGGGCTACGACCGCTTTACCGACCTCAGCGCCGCCTTCGAGGCCAAAGCCACCACCGTTCAGAGCGATCTCGAATCGAGGGCCCGCTCGCTGCAGAACTCGATCGTCGATTTTCAGGATCGCGCTCAGAGGGGCCTTATGACCAGCCGCGACGCTCAGGCAGAACAGACCCGCATCGAAACACGCGGACAGCAGTTCGAGGTCGATCGCCAGACCCGCATGGCCGAACTGGCCGAAGAGGAGGCCGTGATGACCAATCAGGTGATGTACGCCATCACCGAATATGTAGCCAAATTCAACGCCGACCTGCGCTACAAGATGATCCTCACCACCTCGGGCGGTGCTCCGATTCTCCACGCCGACCCCGCGCTCGACATCACCGCCGAAGTGCTTAAGGGTCTCAACGAGGAGTACGCCGCCGAAAAAAACGCCGCGGGTAATTAAATTAAAATATTTTTCACTACTTTTGCAGCCTCAATTTTAACTATAATAAATAAACAATGGCCGTAAAGATCAGATTAGGACGACACGGTAAGAAGGGATACCCTTTCTACCACATTGTCGTTGCAGACAGCAGGGCGCCACGTGATGGTAAATTTATCGAGAAGATCGGAACCTACAATCCGAACACGAATCCTGCTACGATCGACCTGAGCTTCGAGAAAGCTCTGGGTTGGTTGCTAAAGGGCGCACAACCCACCGACACCGTACGCAACATCCTCTCGGACAAGGGCGTGATGATGAAAAAGCACCTCTTGGGAGGTGTGGCTAAGGGCGCTTTCTCCGAAAGCGACGCCGAGGCTAAGTTCAACAAGTGGCTCGAAGAGAAGAGCGCCAAGGTTGCCGCCGCAGCATCTAAGCTTGCAGGTGACGCCCGCTCGGCCGAAAAGGTACGCGCCGCCGCCGAAACCAAAGCCAAAGAGGAGAGGGCCGCCGCAATAGCCGCCAAAAAGGCGGAAGCAGCCGCAGCCGCAGCAGGCGAAGAGGCTCCCGAGGCTGAAGAAGCCGCCGAGGAAGCAGTAGCCGAGGCTGAAGCTCCCGAGGTTGTCGAAACTCCCGCAGTAGAGGAAGCTCCCGCCGCCGAAGTTGCCGCCGAGCCCCAGGCTCCCGCGGTAGAAGAGGCCCCCGCAGCACCCGAGGCCGCCGAAGAAAAGGCAGCCGAGTAATACACCCCGCCGGATGGACGGGATGGTCACAGCAGGAAAAATAGCGGGACTCTTCGGTAACAGGGGAGAGTTGACGCTGGTGGTTTACGACACCTTTCCGCGTGATCACGACAAGGAGGAACCACTGTTCGTCGATATCGACGGGCACGCGGTTCCTCTTTTTTTGGATAGCTTTACCCGCCGCGGGGTTCGCGGAGCCACGGCCGTATTCGCCGACATCGACACCGCCCGCCGGGCCGAAGAGTTGGTGGGCCGCGAGTTCTCGATCCGCCTTGAGGTAGAGGACTTTCCGACGCGCTTCATGGAGGAGAGTGTCGTGGGATGGGAGGTCGAATTCGAAACGGGAGAAGCGGGCTCCGGCAGCCGAATCGTGGGCCGCATCACCGACTTTTTCGACAGCGATATGAACCCGCTGATAGATGTCGAGATCGCCGGCCCCGGCCCCGGCTCCGGCTCTGGCTCTGGCTCTGGTTCGGGCTCCGGCGAGAGGGTGCTTATTCCCGCCGCCGACGAGTTTATCCGCGAGGTGGACGAAAGCCGCCGCCGGATCGTCATGTCGCTGCCCGAGGGGTTGTTGGATTTGAATGTATGAAAAAACGTGTCGTCATAGGTTTGTCGGGAGGTGTCGACTCCTCCGTGGCGGCGTGGCTTTTGCAGCAGCAGGGCTACGACGTGGTGGGGCTTTTCATGCGCAATTGGCACGACACGACGGGTACGCTTTCGGGCGACTGCCCCTGGGAGGACGATGTGATCTTTGCCCGGCTGGTCGCCCGCAAGCTCGGCATTCCCTTCGAGGTGGTCGACCTTAGCGACGAATATCGCCGGCGGGTGGTCGACTATATGTTCGACGAATACC
>JAITWI010000074.1 GCA_031285345.1 Alistipes sp. | reverse complement strand
CGATTTCGGGGGCGGCGGGTCGGCCGATGGGGGCGTTGCAGGGGGTGTCCAGCACCACTGAGAAGCTTACCAACGCCCATCTGGGCACCAAGGGGATCGGCGCGTTGGTGGCCGCGGCGTGGCGACTGGCCGAGGGGAGCGTGGTGGAGACACTGCCCGAGGGGTTTTTGCGCGGCTCGGGTTCGGGTTTTTCGGACTCGGGCGCTTCCGGGGTTTCGGGCTCGGGGGCGGGCTCAGGCTCTTCGGGCGGCTCGGGCGGTTCAGGCGCTTCAGGCGCTTCCGGGGTTTCGGGCTCGGGCGGTTCAGGCGCTTCCGGGGTTTCGGGCGCGGGCGGCGGAGGGTTGATGGGGCTTCGGGAGGCGCTGTTGAACATCCATTTTCCGCAGAGCCCGGCGGCGCTGAAGGCGGCTGAATATCGGTTGAAATTCGAGGAACTGCTTGGGGTTCAGTTGGATATACTGTCGAAACGGAGCGCCCGCGTCATCCGCGACGACGGGTTTTTGTTTCCCAGGGTGGGCGAATATTTTACGCGATTTTGGGGCGAAAAACTGCCGTTCGAGCTCACCGACGCCCAAAAACGCGTCGTAAAAGAGATCCGCGCCGACACGGTGTCGGGCCGCCAGATGAACCGCCTGTTGGAGGGCGACGTGGGTAGCGGAAAGACCCTCGTGGCGCTGATAGCGATGCTGCTTGCGGCCGACAACGGGTTTCAGAGCTGCATTATGGCTCCCACCGAAATACTTGCCCGTCAGCACTTTGCCTCGATTTCGAAGATGGTGGATGGACTGGGCATAAGAGTAGGGATTTTGACCGGGGCGTCGAAGGCCGCCGAACGGCGCGAGGTGTTCGAAGGCCTTGTCGGCGGGGAGACCCGCGAGAAAACACGCGGCGGGGGTGGGGAAGCCTGCGGCGGTAGCGGAACCCGAACCGACGTCCAAACCGGAACCCGAACCGGCGACAAAGCCCAAGCCGACGCCGAAACCGGAACCGGAGAGCGCGCCCGTTGCCAAGCCTGCGGAACCGGCGCCCAAACCAAAAACGCCGAAGGCCGGATCGACATTCTGATCGGCACCCACGCGCTGATCGAGGATCGGGTGCGGTTCGACAATCTGGGTCTGGTGGTGATCGACGAGCAGCACCGATTCGGGGTGGAGCAGCGGGCGCGGCTGTGGACCAAAAACGCCAAAACGCCACATATTCTGGTGATGACCGCAACGCCCATTCCGCGCACGCTGGCGATGACGCTCTACGGCGACCTCGAAATATCGGTGATCGACCAACTTCCGCCCGGCCGAAAACCAATAAAAACGTACTACAAAACCGATGCCGACAGGCTCGCCGTGTGGGGATTTTTGAAGCGCGAAATCGCCGCCGGCCGACAGGCGTATGTGGTCTACCCGCTCATCGAGGGGTCGGAAAAGATGGACTACAAAGACCTGACGGACGGATTCGAGAGCATCGAGCGTGACTTCCCAAAGCCTGAATATCAAACCATTGCGGTGCACGGACGGATGAAGGCGACCGACAAGCAGGCGGCCATGGAGGAGTTCAAAAGCGGGCGGGCGCAGATTATGGTCGCAACGTCGGTCATAGAGGTGGGGGTCGACGTGCCCAACGCCACGGTGATGGTGATAGAGAGCGCCGAGCGGTTCGGGCTGTCGCAGCTGCACCAGCTCCGGGGGCGTGTCGGCAGGGGCGGAGAGCAGTCGCACTGCATTCTGATGAGCGGGGTGAAGCTGTCGAAGGATGCGCGGGCTCGGCTGGCGGCGATGGTGGAGACGACCGACGGGTTTCGCCTGGCCGAACTCGACATGAAGTTGCGCGGCGCGGGCGACATAGCAGGAACCCAGCAGAGTGGCATGGCTTTTGACCTTCGAATCGCCGACCTGAGCCGCGACGGGCAGATAATCGAGCAGGCCCGTCGTGTCGCCGAGGGGGTTTTGGAGGCCGATCCGCTTTTGGACGCGCCCGAAAACTTGTTGCTCAGGCAGTTGCGCGACCGATACACCCCCCGCACGCCCAAGGATTTCAGCAATATTTCGTGACTTTAATTAAAGCGCTAAGAAGTACTATGAGAAAAACTCTGAAACTTGTCGCCATTGCAGTTCTATTTATATCCACCGCGAGCGCGCAAACTTCGGCGGCGCAAACGGTGCCGTTCGGCGACGGCGAGAGCCTTCACTACACCGTGTCGTATCGCGCGGCGCTCATTCCGCCCATCAACATGATGAGGGTTTCGCTCCAGACCACGGCCGAGCGCTTCGGCGGACGAGCGCACTTTCACGTCGTGGGCAGCGGGCGCACCACCGGCGCGGCCAAGGGGTTGATGGAGCTCAACGATACCTACCACGCATGGCTCGATGCCAAAACCCTGCTGCCCAGCCGCATGACCAGCGACATCGCCGAGAACGACTACCGCTTTCGGGCGACCTACAACTACGATTGGGGGGCGATGAGCGTGGCCAACGTGCGCCGCCGCTCGACCTGGAGCGAAGACCGGCGCGCCGTCATCCCCCTGACAGAGAATAGCGGCGACGCGCTGTCGCTCTTCTTCAGGCTGCGGGCGCTGGATGTGGCCGCACTTTCGCCGGGGCGGTCGTTTCCGCTGAGGCTGGTGCTGGACGAGGATTCGAAGCCGATAACGTTTCGGTTCGTCGGGCGGGAGGAGATAAAGATCCGCCGGGTGGGCACCTTTCGCGCCCTGAAATTCACCTGCACCATGGCCACCTCCGACGGCGAGACCTTCGAGGAGGGGATGACCTTCACCGTGTGGGTGTCGGACGACGACAACCGGATTCCGCTGTTGGTGGATTGTCCGATTCGCATCGGCCGGGTGCGCGCGACCCTCGCCGACGGGTTTCGGACGGTGCATCCGATGGCCTCCATGGTGGAATGACGGCCTGCCGTCCGAGAGGGACGGTGCATCCGATGGCCTCGAAGCTTGAATGAAATTCATAGAGATATAATAAAAAAAGGAGACCCGTTGCGGAATCTCCTTTTTTATTTTCTCTTTACTTCTTTTTGACCAGCAAAAAGAAGCAAAAACTGGCCCGTGTTCGCGCTCTCCTGCTCCCGGCTCACCTAAAATGGTACAAATTCCGGTGCGCCGAAATTTGAAAGCCATTTTAGTTTCGCCTCCGCGACGGTTCGCGCAAAGACGGGGGCTGGCGCTCGCCGCAATAGTCGAACGCGGAGAGTTAGAGGTCGGTTACGAGAAGAACCGCTTGTAGAGGCCGGCGAAGACCTGGCCGTGGCGCGCCTCGTCCTTGCACATCTCGTGCACCGTGTCGTGAATGGCGTCCAGATTGTGCTGCTTGGCCAGGGTGGCGATGCGTTTTTTGTCTTCGCAGGCGCCCGCTTCGGCCATCATGCGCTCGTAGAGGTTCTGCTTGGTGTCCCACACCACCTCGCCCAACAGTTCGCAGAACTTGGCGGCGTGTTCGGCCTCCTCCCAAGCGATGCGCTTGTAGGCCTCGGCCACCTCGGGATAGCCCTCGCGGTCGGCCTGACGGCTCATGGCCAGATACATGCCCACCTCGGTGCACTCGCCCGCGAAGTGGTCTTTGAGCCCCTGATAGACCTCCTTGTCGACGTCTTTGGCGATGCCGATGCGGTGTTCGTCGGCCCAGATGAGTCCTAACGGATTTTCGATCACCTCGACGAATTTGGTGGAGGGAACGTTGCAAATGGGGCATTTTTCGGGAGCCGCGTCGCCCGTGTGAATGTGGCCGCAAACAGTGCAGCGAAAAGTCTTTTTCATTATTTTCTTCCGTTTAATGTTTTGGGTTCGTGTTTGTCCACCATCCCCCGACAGTCGGCGCACAGCCCCTTGTAGGAGAGTTGGATGTCACTCACAGAGGCTCCCTGGGGCATCGGTGCCGCCGCCAGCAGCGGTCCCCACCCGTCGCCGTTGAACCATATGTCGTAGATATGGCCGCAACGGGTGCACAAAAAATGGGCGTGGGGGGTGATGTCGCCGTCGTAGTGCATCTGCTCGGGGTCGAGGTCGAGGGCCAAAATGACCCCCCGCCCCGCCAACATCGACACGGTGGTGTAGACCGTCGTACGCGACAGAGTGGGAATGTCGGTATGGATGGCCGAGTAGATCGTGTCGGCCGTCGGGTGGCTCTTGACGCTAAGCAGATACTCGACTATGGCGAGGCGCTGCAACGACGGGCGGATGTTGTACTTGAGCAAGTGTTCGCGGGCTTTTTTGTACATGTGAGTAGCGATTACAAACCTGTAATCGGTGCAAAATTACACCGATTTCTCGGAATATCAAATAATTTTTATTTTTTTACACATTCGGGCGTCACGGGTCGGCATCGGGGGTGGCATCGGGGGTGGCATCGGGGTGGCGCTCGAACGGTGAAGGTGTAGTTTTATAATTTTTGCAAAGGTAGCGCAAGCCGAGAGGAAAAGCAAGCTTGTTTGCGATTTCCCGAACCGACGTAGCAGCCGAGACCACGTGCGCTTGCTCACGGTGGCGAGGCGCAAGGAGGAAAACGAGCGAAGCGAAGTTAGCCGCAGCCTATCTTAGACGAAGTCAAATGTAATACAAGTCGGGCGATATCGGGCGGTTAAAATGGACTGACGCGCGGTTTTAGGTGATTTTAGGCGATTTCGTCGATGGTTTTGGCGATGGAGGGTGATGGCGATGGCTATGGCGGGCGGCGGTCGAGGGGGCGGCATGTCGTTTTGTTGGAGGTTTTGTCGATGGAGGATGGGGCGGCATGTCATTTTGTCACGCGGCGATGGGGCGAATGTCAGAAAAAAATGCCAAATTTGTCCGGCGAATGGCAAGCGTGGCGCGAAACGGCAGCTAAACGGCGCGAAAACTGACAAAAAAACGTTTGGCATGCCGCTTGTAGAAAGTCGGCTTCGAAAAACCGAGGCAACAAGTTCGAAAAAACCGAAGCGACAAGTTCGAAAAACCGAAGCAACAAACAAATAACGCGCAAAGACTCACAAACAAAACTTAAAAATATAACTTTATAACACATTCGAAAGCTATGAAGATCAAACCATTGGCCGACCGCGTGCTCATCAAGCCCGTCGCCGCCGAAGAGAAGACCGCCGGAGGGCTCTACATTCCCGAAACGGCCAAGGAGAAACCCCTCAAAGGCACGGTGGTGGCCGCCGGCCCCGGTACCGACGAGGTGAAGATGGAGGTCAAGTCGGGCGACACGGTGCTCTACGGCAAGTACGCCGGCACCGAAATCACCCACGACGGCGAGACTTACCTGATGATGAAGCAGGGCGACATAATGGCAATCCTGGGATAATCCCATCAAAAAAAGCTAAAACACACAAAAAACGCTATGGCAAAAGAGATTAAATATAACGTGGAGGCGCGCGAACTGCTCAAGCAGGGGGTCGACGCGCTCAGCAACGCGGTGAAGGTCACCCTCGGCCCCAAGGGTCGCAACGTGGTGATAGACAAGAAGTACGGCGCACCCCAAATCACCAAGGACGGTGTGACGGTGGCCAAGGAGATCGAACTCGACTGTCCGTTCGCCAACATGGGCGCCCAGATGGTCAAGGAGGTGGCCTCGCGCACCAACGACGACGCGGGCGACGGCACCACCACCGCCACCGTGCTCGCTCAGGCCATCATCGGAGTGGGCATCAAAAACGTCACCGCCGGCGCAAACCCCATGGACCTCAAGCGCGGTATCGACAAGGCGGTCGGCACGGTGGTCGACAGCCTCAAAAAACAGAGCAAGAAGGTGGGCGGCGACATGGAGAAGGTCAAGCAGGTGGCCACCAGCAGCGCCAACAACGACGAAACGATAGGCGCGCTCATAGCCGAGGCGATGGGCAAGGTGTCGAAAGAGGGGGTCATCACGGTCGAAGAGTCCAAAGGCACCGATACCTACGTCGATGTCGTCGAAGGTATGCAGTTCGACCGCGGCTACATCTCGGCATACTTTATGACCGACTCCGAAAAGATGGAGGCCGTGATGGAGAAACCCTATATTCTCATCACCGACAAGAAAATATCGACCCTCAAGGAGATAATGAGCGTGCTCGAACCGGTCGCCCAGCAGGGGCGCAGTCTGGTGATCATCGCCGAGGACGTCGACGGCGAGGCGCTGGCCACGATGGTGGTCAACCGTCTGCGCGGAACGTTGAAGATCGCCGCCGTGAAGGCTCCCGGATTCGGCGACCGCAGAAAAGAGATGCTTCAGGATATCGCCGTGCTCACCGGCGGCACCGTCATATCGGAGGACACCGGATTTAAGCTCGACCAGGCTACTCTCGATATGTTGGGTACGGCCGACAAGGTGACCATGAGCAAGGACACCACCACGGTGGTGAACGGAGGCGGCGCTAAAAAAGCCATCGAGGCTCGCGTCGCCCAGATCCGCAAGCAGATCGAGGTCACCACCAGCGACTACGACCGCGAAAAACTGCAGGAACGTTTGGCCAAGTTGGCCGGCGGAGTTGCGGTGCTCTACGTGGGCGCCGTGACCGAGGTGGAGATGAAGGAGAAGAAGGACCGTGTGGACGACGCCCTGGCTGCCACCCGCGCGGCGGTAGAGGAGGGCATCATCCCGGGTGGCGGCGTGGCATACATTCGCGCGGCCGAGGTGCTCGAAAAACTCAAGGGCGACAACGACGACGAGACCACCGGTATCGCCATAGTTCGCCGCGCCATCGAGGAGCCCCTGCGCCAGATAGTCGCCAACGCGGGCGGCGAGGGCTCGGTGGTGGTCAACAAGGTGCGCGAGGGTAAGGGCTCGTTCGGCTACAACGCCCGCCACGAGCGCTACGAAGACCTGTTCGCCGCCGGAATCATCGACCCCACCAAAGTCGCACGCGTGGCTCTGGAGAACGCCGCCTCGGTGGCCTCGATGTTCCTCACCACCGAGTGCGTGTTGGTGGACAAGAAGGAGGACGCCCCCGCGCCGATGATGCCTCCCGGAGGGATGGGCGGAATGATGTAATAAAAAAGGGGGCTTCA
>JAITWI010000068.1 GCA_031285345.1 Alistipes sp. | reverse complement strand
CAGGTGGTTCGGGGGGCACAGGGGGCGCAGGGGGCGCAGGGGGCGCGGGGACAACGGGCATCTCGGGCGTCTCGGGCGTCTCGGGCGTCTCCGGGGCGGCGCGTCTCCCAAGAAATTCGCAGTATGTATACGTATCGGCCGCCCGACTCCGCACCACGCCTCTTCTTGAGAAGGTTTTTTCGGCTCCGGCGGAGGGTTGGCGCGCCGCGTCGGACTACCTTGTAGACATCGTCTCCGAGGTGGCGCGCGCGGTTTCCAACAGCCCGGGAGTCGCGAAAAACACCGGAAACGTCGCGGGAAACACAGCAAACGCAACAGAAAACGCCCTGAAAAACGCCACGGAAAACATCGGAAACGTCACGGAAAACAAAACCGGAAACAATATCGACATAGCCGTTTTCGCCCTTGTGGTCGACCATATCCGCACTCTGACGGGTTCGCTGGAGGCGTGCGGCGTGGATCCGTCGCCCAAAACCTGGGCCTCGCTGTTGCGCCGGAGTTTGCAGTCGGTGACGATTCCGTTTGAAGGCGAACCACTTGAGGGAGTGCAGATTATGGGAATACTCGAAACCCGTGCGCTCGATTTCGACAACGTGATTTTTCTCTCGTCGGGCGACAGCACCATGCCCGGCAACCTCTTAGGCGCACCGTCGTTCATACCATATAATCTGAAAATGGCGTACGGCCTGCCCACGCCCGAGCACCACGAGGGGGTGTGGGCCTACCACTTTTTTCGCCTCATACAGCGCGCCCGCAACGTCGAGATGGTGTGGAGTTCCACCACCGACGACCGCAGCACCGGCGAGCCGAGCCGCTACATTGTGCAGTTGGACTATGAATCGCCGCATGTCGTTGAAAAAGGCACCGTTACCATAGACGTCAGCCTCTCGCCTGTCGAGGCTGTGACGGTCGAAAAGAGCCCGACGGTGATGGCCTCGCTGAGGGAGTTTTTGCGCGACGGCGGATTGGAGACCAGTGGCGGGGCGGAGACCAGTGGCGGCTCCCGCACCCTCTCGCCGTCGATGTTTTTCAGCTATGTAGAATGTCCCCTGAAGTTCTATTTTCGCGCCGTGGCGCGTTTGCGGGCTGATGACGAGATATCGGACGATGTGGATAACGCGCTGTTCGGCAATATGTTACACCTTGCCATGCAGCGCCTCTACACGCCATTGAAAGGCGTTCGCGATCCGCGCGCCACAATCCGCAAACTCATCGGATCGCCCGACGTGGAGGCCGCCGTAACCGAAGCCGTCACGGCGCTTTACACCCGCGAGGAGAACGCCCGTCCCGAAGATTGGGGCGGCAGTATCGTGTTGGCTCACAAAACGATAGTCGACTATATAAATCGCAACGTCCTGCCGTTCGACGCCTCGCGCCCCGAGGCTTTCACGATCCTGGAGTTGGAGGCCGAGCTCTCCATGCGGTTCGAGGGGGTGGGTTTTCGCGGCATCGCCGACCGCATCGACCGTCTGGGCGACGGCACCCTGCGCGTGGTCGACTACAAAACGGGTGGCCCGAAAACCAAAAACCGTGACAACGAGCGATTTACGAGCATCGAATCACTCTTTGTCGGGTCGGCCGACGAGCGCATTTCGGCCGTGCTTCAGACCCTACTCTACGCGATGATGCTGCGGGAGAGGGGCAGCAACGGGGAACGGGGCGGAGAATGGGGCGGCGGAGGCGTGCAAACGCAAAAACCGAAAATCCAGCCGGCGCTCTATTATATAAGGAACCTGTCGAAGGATGGATACTCGCCGCTGATATTTGATGCGGGTGGCGCTGGAGGCGGTGGCACGAGCGGTGGCACGGGCGGGGGCTCGGGCGAGGGCACGGGCGGGGGCATGAGCGGGGGCATGAGCACGGGAGGAGCAGGAGGCGGTGGCGGCGCTGCGGGAAGCAAGAGCGGCGGCGGAGGGAGCAGGAGCGGCGGCCGCGAGGTGGATGACTACGCCGACTACGCACCCGAATTCGAGGCGCAATTAAAAGTCGCGCTCCACGAACTGTTCGACCCGGCGATCTCGTTCGTCCAGTGCGCCGACCCTGCACCCTGCGCCTGGTGCGACTTCAACGCCCTGTGTCGCAGATAAGGAAGGTGTTTAGGCGACATCAACGCCGGTTGCGGTAGATGGTCGAGGTCGGCATCGAGAAGTTCGGGCGACTTCAACGCGGTTTGCCGACGATAACCTTTTTATAAAGGCGCGACGCCACCACAACCTGCCGAAGATGAAAAACGGCGCCCGGAAACAGGTGCGCCTCAAAAGCGGCACTGCCGGACCTCGGTCGGTGAGCTCGGCTTGCCTGCGGCAAACCCCGGTTCGGCCACTGATCCTCGCACAAGATTAGCTCCCTCGCAAAACGCCTCCACCGCGCATTCTTGCGACAGTCGGCGCTCGATCGCCGATCTTTCGACCAATCGAAGATTAGTCGAAAGACTGCATACCCGAACGGGCGATGCGCATCATGCGCTGATAGTCGGAGGGGGTGAGCTCCATGAAAAAGTAGTGGATCGGGTCGACCCTCATGCCATCCTTGCGCACCTCGTAGTGGAGATGGGGCGTCAAAGATAGACCCGTGTTGCCCGTGCGGGCGATGATGTCGCCGCGGCGAACGCGCTGACCGTTCACGACGCTCGATCGGCTCAGGTGGCTGTACGTCGTCTCGTAGCCGCTCCCGTGGTCGATGGTGACCGTGATGCCCGAACCGGTGTTGCGCGAAAAGACGTCGCGAACGACCCCGTCGCCCGTCGCGAATACAGGGGTGCCCTCGGGCACGGTGTAGTCCACACCTCCGTGGGGCCTCAGGTTGCGATAGAAGGGGTGGATGCGAAGGCCGTAGGATGCAGTCAGAAGCGTCAACTCGTTGTTGACCACCGGCTGGATCGAGGGGATTCGGTCGGCCCGGCCGCCCATCGAGTCGATCTGCCGTCCGACGCTCTGGTAGGTGGCCGAAAGTTTTTTCACCCCGCGGTCGAGGGTTTGCATCTTGTCGAAAAATTCGGCTCCCAAGGTGCGATTGCTCAGATCGGTGAGGCGTTCGTATTCGCGCCACGTTTCGCCCTGACCTATCCCCTCGAAGTCGTAGGGGTCGCTCTCGAACAGCACCTGAAATACGTTGCGGTCGCGCTCGGCCACGTTTTCGAGCACCATGGCGAGGCTGTCGTAGCGTTCGGAAAGGCGCTCGTATTCGCGTTCCAGGCGATGTGTGGAGGTGCGCAGACGCATCTCGGCCGGAGTGTCGAAAAAAAACGAGAACACGAAGTAGTAGCTCACCGCGATGCCGACCCACACCGACAGATGAACCAGCGTGCGCAACGCCCCTCGGCGCGAACGGCGTCCGCGAGATCGCTCTCCGGAATTGCGCCCCGGGGTCGTGTCTTTGCTATCGTTTTTGTGCACGGCCATATCTTGAATGCTGAATGCTGAATGTTGAATGCGGAATTCTAAATGTTGAATTCGGAATGCCGAATTATCAATTGTCGATTGTAATCCCCTGCTCCCCCATGTTGGTGCCGAACTCGGTTTCGTATATCGTCGCGTCGTTGGCCTTTTCGATTATCTGCTCGAACTCGGCGGCGGCCATGTCACGGTTGATGTAGTTGATGGGGTTGACGTTGCCGCCCAGGCGCAACACCTCGTAGTGGAGGTGGGGGCCCACCGAGCCGCCCGAGTTGCCCAATTCGCCGATCAGTTCGCCCCTCTTGACCCACTGCCCGGTCGTGACGAGGGTTTTGCTCAGGTGGGCGTAGCGGGTCTGGTAGCCGAAGCCGTGGTCGACCACGATGTTGCGGCCATAGCCCACGCTGCCCGTGCCGCCCGAGTTGACGTAGCTCACATAGCCGTCGCCGGTGGCGTATATCGGGTCGCCGGTGTTGCCTGCCAGGTCGATCCCCTTGTGCATGATATATTGGTGGTATATGGGGTGGAGGCGGTTGCCGAACGCGCCGATGTTGCCCCGCAGCCTGTCGGGATCGACCGGCATGATGGCGGGAATGGCCGAGGCCATCTGCTCCTTGTCCACGGCGAGGGTTTGCAACTCGTCCAGCGACACCGATTGCAGATAGAGACGGCGGGCGACGCGGTCGAGAAACTTCCAGCTGTCGACCATCAGCGGCGCGAAACGGTCGTCGGTCATCGAGGCGTACTTTTCGTCGGGATAGTCGAGCCCCACGCCGGGGATGTCCAACGTGTCGGCGCCGAAGAGCGAGCGGTAGACGGCGTTGTCGCGGTGTTTGAGTTCGTCCAGCGTGCGGTCCATGGCGCGGATCTTGCCATTCAGAATCTCATATTTTTCGACGAGTTCGGCGTTGCCCCGCCCTATGTTGTACATTTTAGGGGTGTAGAAGCCGTAGGTGAAGACCAGATTGACCACAGAGGCGAGCAACAGGCCCAGCAGCAGGTAGCGCAGCACGTTGTAGATCCCGTAGCGGATCGACAGGGTGGTCTTTTCGCGGTGTGCCTCGCGTTTGGCGCGTTTCAGTTCCCGTGTGGTCATTATCGAAAAATAGATGTCGAAGTGGCAAAATTACGCTAAAATGTGTAATTTTGCAAGGTTATACATAAACGTACGAACGAAGAATTCATTACCGATGATGACATCTAATCAAATACGCGAGACTTTTCTCGACTTTTTCCGTTCCAAACAACATGCCATAGTGCCCTCGGCGCCGATGGTGGTGAAGGGCGACCCTACCCTCATGTTCACCAACGCCGGCATGAACCAGTTCAAGGACGTGATCCTCGGCAACGCCCCGGTGACGGCGGCGCGGGCGGCCGACTCGCAAAAATGTCTGCGGGTGAGCGGCAAGCACAACGACCTTGAGGAGGTGGGTCACGACACCTACCACCACACCATGTTCGAGATGCTGGGCAACTGGTCGTTCGGAGACTACTTCAAGCGCGAGGCCATCGAGTGGGCGTGGGAGCTGCTGACTGGCGTTTTCAAGCTTCCCGCCGAGCAGATTTACGTCACCGTTTTCGAGGGCGATTCCGCGGACGGGGTGGCGTTCGACGCCGAGGCGTGGGAGCTGTGGCGTGCCTTCGTGCCCGAGGATCACATCATCCGCGGCAACAAGAAGGACAACTTTTGGGAGATGGGCGACACCGGTCCATGCGGCCCGTGCAGCGAGATACATTTCGACAACCGGAGCGCCGAAGAGCGGGCGGCGGTAAGCGGCGCCGAGCTGGTGAACAGCGACAACCCGTTGGTGATCGAGATTTGGAACCTCGTGTTCATGCAGTATATGCGGCGAGCTGATGGCTCTTTGGTGCCTTTGGCGATGCGCTGCATCGACACCGGGATGGGCTTCGAGCGATTGTGCATGATTATTCAGGGGGTGCGCAGCAACTACGACACCGACGTCTTTCAGCCCACCATTCAGCGTCTGGCGGCTATGTGCGGCAGAGTTTATGGTGCTTCGGCGGCCGACGGTTTGGCGGCGGCGACTCGGGAGGGCGACGTGGCGATGAGGGTTATCGCCGACCATCTGCGGGCGATCGCGTTTTCGATCGCCGACGGACAGTTGCCGTCGAACGTCAAGGCGGGATATGTAATCCGCCGCGTGCTGAGGCGCGCGGTGCGTTACGGATATACTTACCTCGGTTTTACAGAGCCGTTTATGTGGAAGTTAGTGGATGGGTTGGCGGCGCAGATGGGTGGGCAGTATCCCGAACTTGCGGCGCAAAAGCAGTTAGTCGAGAAGGTGATTCAGGAGGAGGAGGCTTCGTTCCTGCGCACACTTGCGACGGGCATCTCGCTGTTGGACGGGGTGATAGCGCGTGCTAAAGCGGCGGCTCCCGGCGGTTCGGGTGGTTCGGGTAGTTCCGCCGGGGCAGGGGTTGCGGCCGGGGCGGCACATATCGGCGGGACGGACGCGTTTCAGTTGTACGACACTTTCGGCTTCCCGATAGATTTGACGGAGCTCATCGCCCGCGAGAACGGTTTAACGGTCGATTTGGCGGGATTCGAGAAGGAACTCGCGGCGCAGAAAGAACGTTCGAGGGGCGCGGCGACTGTCGAAAACGGCGACTGGGTGGAACTCATGCCGCTCAAAGAGAGCGAATTTACGGGCTACGACAGCCTGAGCGAGACGGTGCGTGTGGCGCGGTGGCGCGAGGTGACGGCCAAAGGTCGCAAAACCTACCAGTTAGTTTTCGACCGCACCCCTTTCTACGGCGCTTCGGGCGGGCAAACCGGCGATACCGGCGTGTTGGAGCACGGTTCGGAGCGCGTGGAGATTTTGGACACGCTGAAGGAGAACGGCCAGACGGTGCATATCGTCGCGCAGTTGCCCTCGGTTTTGAGTGCGTCGTTCACGGCGACGGTCGACGCTTCGGCGCGCGGTCGGTCGGCGGCCAACCACTCGGCCACCCACCTGTTGCACGAGGCGTTGCGTGAGATTCTCGGCACCCATGTCGAGCAGAAGGGGTCGCTCGTCAGCCCGTCGGGTTTGCGTTTCGACTTCTCTCATTTTCAGAAAGTTACATCCGAGGAGTTGCGCGAGGTGGAACGTCGCGTGAATAAAGCCGTCCGCGCCAACCACAAGTTGGACGAAGATCGCGCCTGCACCATCGAGGCCGCCAAAGAAAAGGGGGCGATGATGCTCTTCGGCGAAAAATATGGCGACAGGGTGCGCGTCGTCGGGTTCGGCTCCTCGGTGGAGCTTTGCGGCGGAACCCACGTCGCGGCCACGGGCGACATCGGCTTTTTCCGCATCGTCTCCGAGGCGGCTATCGCGGCGGGAGTGCGTCGCGTGGAGGCCGTGACGGGTGCGGAGGCAGAAAATTTGACCTACAAGGCGGACGATACGCTCAAAGCGATCCAGGAGACGGTGGGCAATCCGCGCGTCGGGGAGGCGGTGCAAAAGCTTTTCGACGCCAACAAGAGCCTCGAAAAGGAGCTCGCCGCGCTGCAACAAGAGAAGCTGGAGAAGATGGCGGCGGAGATAGTCGCCGAAATTGCCGAGGGTGGCGGGAGCACCGAGCACGAAAAAGACGTTGTGGTCGTGCGCCGCCGATTCGACATGAAGCCCGAGTTGGTACGCAACTTGATGACGATGATTCGTCCGCGCGTGCCGGGAGCGGCTATGGTGGCCGGGATCGAGCACGAGGGCAAACCCACGCTCGCCATTATGTTGGGCGACGAGGTGGTCGCGCGGGGTCTCAACGCGGGTGCGATAGTGAAACAGGCCGCGAGCGAAATCGAAGGCAGCGGCGGCGGTCAGCCCTTCTTCGCGATGGCGGGCGGCAAAAACCCGGCCGGACTCGAAAGGGCGATAGACAAAGCCATCGAGGCAATTACGAATTTAGAATTGGAAAATAATTGAGTGTAAGAGTCCCGTCTTTGCGCAAACCGTCGTGGAGCCAAAGCTAAAATGGCTTTCAAATTTCGGCGCACCGGAATTTGTACCGTTTTAGATGAGGCGGGAACAGGTTTGTGGAAACACGGGCCAATTTTTGCTTCTTTTTGTTGGTCAAAAAGAAGTTAAAAGAATTATGATGGAAAATAAGATTGACAAAAAAGTGCTCCTGATGATCCTCGACGGTTGGGGCAAGGGCGACGGCGGCAAGGACGACGTAATCGCGCAGGCTCGGCCGGAGTATATGAATGCGCTGACGGCGAAATACCCGCACGCGCAGTTGCTGACGGATGGCGAAAATGTGGGTCTGCCCGACGGACAGATGGGCAACAGTGAGGTGGGTCACCTCAACATCGGCGCCGGACGGGTGGTGTATCAGGATCTGGTGAAGATCAACCGCGCCTGCCGCGACGGGTCGATAGCGCAAAACCCCGAAGTCGTCAAGGCGTTCGAGTATGCGCGTTCTACCGGTGCCGGCGTTCATTTTATGGGTCTGGTGTCGGACGGCGGGGTGCACAGTTCGATGGAGCATCTGTTTGCGCTGTGTGACATCGCGCGCGAGGCGGGCGTTTCGGAGCGCACTTTCGTTCACTGCTTTATGGACGGGCGCGACACCGACCCCCGCAGCGGGCTCGGGTTTATCGAGGCGTTGCAAAAAAACCTGAACGGTGCAAAAATCGCAACAATCATAGGCCGCTACTACGCCATGGACAGAGACAAACGCTGGGAGAGGGTGAAAATCGCCTACGACGCGCTGGTTTCGGGCGTGGGGGCGACTGCATCT
Source organism: Alistipes sp. (assembly GCA_031285345.1). GTDB lineage: Bacteria > Bacteroidota > Bacteroidia > Bacteroidales > Rikenellaceae > UBA940. The sequence continues at coordinate 22,444 of JAITWI010000068.1, read as the reverse complement.
GTGGTTTCGGGCGTGGGTGCGACGGCCACTGCCGTTTCGGGAGCAGGCTCGGCTTCGGCCACGCCTTCCGCAATGGCCGAGGCCGTGCAAGCGTCTTACGACGAGGGAGTTACCGACGAATTCATTAAGCCCATAGTGGGCGTGGGAGCGGACGGAAAGCCGGTGGGGCTGATCAAGCCCAGCGACGTGGTTATTTTCTTCAACTTCCGGAACGACCGCGCGAAAGAGCTGACGGCCGTTTTGACCCAAACCGATATGCCCGAGGCGGGGATGCACACCATGCCGCTCTATTACTGCACGATGACGCCGTACGACGCCTCGTTCGAGGGGCTGCACATTCTGTTCGACAAAGACAACGTGGCCAATCCCCTGGGCGAATATCTTTCGGGTCTGGGTCTGAGCCAGTTGCGCATCGCCGAGACCGAAAAATACGCCCACGTGACCTTCTTTTTGAATGGCGGACGCGAGGCCGTTTTCGAGGGAGAAGAGCGCATTTTGGTGCCCTCGCCCAAGGTGGCGACCTACGATCTGCAGCCCGAAATGTCGGCGCCGGAGGTGGCGGAAAAATTGGTGGCGGCCATCGACACGCAAAAGTTCGACTTCATCGCCCTCAACTTCGCCAACGGCGACATGGTGGGCCACACGGGGGTGTACGACGCTATCGTGCAGGCGGTTAAGACGGTGGACAGGTGCGCCGGACAGGTGATCGACGCCGCTCGCAAGAATGGTTACGAGGTGGTGGTGATTGCCGACCACGGCAACGCCGACCACGCTCTCAACGACGACGGCTCGCCCAACACCGCCCACTCGCTAAATCCCGTGCCTATTATCGTGGTGTCGGATCGCGTCACAAAAGTGGAGAACGGCGTTTTGGCCGACGTGGCGCCCACCGTTTTGCGCCTTATGGGCCTCCCCCGCCCCGCCGAAATGACCGGACGGGCGTTGGTGGAGATTAGGTAAAGTTTTTCGTGCAAAGGAGGCCGAAATTTCGGCCTCCTTTATTTTAGAAGTTGTTTGAAATTTCCCGCTCTCGTTCTTTTTCGCCCGAAACTCGGCACATAGTCCCGCTATGCGCCTCGCTTCGAGGCGAAAAAACGCCACAAAATCGACGAAAAATCACTTCGGCGGAAAAATCCAAACAACTTCTTAATTAATTTGCTGTCAGGAGGAAAAGTACTAATTTTGCGGTTTATTAATTTTCAGCAGTGAAAGAGACACTCAAAAGCATAATCTTCGGGATGGGCGGGGCGTTCCGGCCGAAGATAATCGAGACCATCAAGGGCTACAACCGCCGGACGTTCACCGCCGACGTGGTGTCGGGCATCAACGTGGGCATCGTGGCGCTGCCGCTGGCCATCGCGTTCGGCATCGCGAGCGGCGTCTCTCCGGAGAAGGGGCTCATCACGGCCGTCATAGCCGGGTTCCTCATCTCGCTACTGGGCGGCTCGAAGGTGCAGATCAGCGGGCCGACCGGGGCGTTGGTGGTGATAGTGTACGGCATATTGCAGCAGTTCGGCACGAGCGGGCTGATAGTGGCGACCATTATGGCGGGGGTGATGCTCATAGCTATGGGACTTTTGAGGTTCGGGGCTATCATCCGATTCATACCCTACCCTGTGGTGGTGGGCTTCACGAGCGGTATCGCGATGTCGATCTTCGCGATGACTATCAACGACCTGCTGGGGCTGGGCATAAGCGACGTGCCGGCCGACTTTGTGGACAAATGGGCGGTGTACGGCAGCAACATAGCGCACTTCAACCCGTGGGCGCTGGGCATCGGGGCTCTGACGGTGGCGATAATCGTTCTCGCGCCGCGGGTATCGAAAAAAATACCCGGGTCGCTGGTGGCGATCGTCGCGATGACGCTCGGGGCGTGGCTGCTGCGCGAGTTCGGCAGAATAACGGACATCGAGACCATCGGCGACAGGTTCGCGCTGGGCGATATGAGCCTCGCCGCTCAGGCGCCGGCCATAAATTGGGAGATGATACGCTCGCTGCTTCCGGCCGCCTTCACGATCGCGATGTTGGGGGCGATAGTGTCGTTGCTTTCGGCGACGGTGGCCGACGGGGTGACGGGAGACAGACATAACCCCAACACGGAACTCATAGCGCAGGGAATCGCCAACGTGGTGACGCCATTCTTCGGCGGGATTCCGGCGACGGGGGCCATAGCGCGCACCATGACCAACATCAACAACGGCGGCCGGACGCCCGTGGCGGGTCTTGTCCACGCGGTGGTGCTGCTGATGATGATGTTGTTTTTGGGCGGGCTGATGAAGCTCATTCCGATGGCGTGCCTTGCCGGGGTGCTGTTGGTGGTGGTGTACAACATGAGCGAGTGGCGGAGTTTCCGGTCGTTGGTTCGCGGCGAGCGGGCGGGTGCGGCGGTGTTGGTGGCGACGTTCGTGCTCACGGTGGTGTTCGACCTCACTATCGCCATCGAGATAGGTCTGCTGCTGGCGGCGGTGCTGTTTCTCAAGCGCGTGTCGGACGTATCCACGGTGTCGATGTTTCGCCGCGAGGTGACGGGCGCCGAGTATGTCGAGGGCAGCGTCGATACTGACAAGCTGGAACTGCCGCGCGGGGTGGAGGTGTATGAGATCGAGGGGCCCTTCTTTTTCGGCATCGCCGGCAAGTTCGACGACGTGATGAAGGGCATAGGCGACAAGCCGCGCGTGAGGATAATCCGCATGCGTAAGGTGCCGTTCGTCGATTCGACGGGGGCGCACAACCTCGCGGGACTGGTGCGCGCGTCGCACAAGGAGGGCATAACGATACTGCTGTCGGGGGTGAACGACGGCGTTCGCGAGACGCTGCGCCGGACGGGCATCGAGGAGTTGGTGGGGGCGGACAACGTGCTGTCGAACATCGACCTTGCTGTGGCGCGGGCGCGCGAACTGACCGTCGGCCCTGCCACCGGCGCCGGAAATTGGATCAATTCGTAAAAGGTTTTCCAGTGGCGCGCGTGTCGGGGAGTGTGTGGGGCTTTGGTGCGTTTGTAGCTATTTAGCGTTTACGGTTTTGGCGCTTGCGATTTTAGCCGTTTGTGGTTTTTTCGCGGTGCCGGGGATGCCCTACGGCGGTTTTAAGATGTGGTGCGGCTCCTTCGGGGGTCGCGCTTTTTTGGGGGGATGCGCACGTCTGCGAATGCTTCGGGGAGCGTGCAGGAGTCGTGTGGGAGGAGTTTATAGTTGGCGGGAGAGCATCTCTATCGCCGCCTCGACTGCCTGAGCCATGATCCGCTCGCGCGAACCGGCGAAGTGAAAACATTGTGCGGCGACATTTTCCGCGCACTCCGCCTGCGAAGATGTTCCCGAACGCGGTTGCCCTCCCGCGACAGTGTCGATGTCGCTATCGCCATCGGGGGTTTGAGACAACAACCCCGTCACTGAAACGGCATCGGCGGTTTGAGACACCGAAACCGAAACCGCGATCCACACCGTGCCGACCGGTTTTTGAGGCGAACCGCCGCCGGGCCCGGCTATGCCGGTGGTGGCGATGGCGCAGTCGGCTCCGGTGAGCAGCCGCACGCCCGACGCCATCTCGACCGCCACCTCGCGCGAGACCGCCCCATGGGTAGCCAAAGTCGCAGCCGAGACTCCCAAAACGCCCGCCTTCACATCGTTGGAGTAGGCCACCACCCCGCCGACAAAATATTCCGAAGCCCCTGCCGCCGCGGTAAATGCCGCCGCCAGACGCCCGCCCGTGCACGACTCGGCCACGGCAAGGGTCAGGCCGCGAGCCCGCAACGATTCCGCCACGGCAACCTTTAAGCCTTGCTCACTCAACAATCGTGCGACTTGGTCTATCATATTGATTTTTCGCGTGCCAAAAGCGCCTTGCAAATTCGCCGCGCAAACCCGGGGCCGTTGTATATCAGGCCGGTATATATCTGCACGAGGTCGGCACCGGCGTCGAGCATGGCCAGCGCGTCGTCGGTCGTCATCACTCCGCCCGTGCCGATTATGGGGTAGCGCCCTTCGGTCTTTTCGCGCACGTAACGCACCGTTTCGATGGCGCGACGGGTGAGTGGCGCGCCGCTCAGACCCCCGCGGCCGATGGCGTCCAACCGTTTGTGCGAAATGTGAAGCCCCTCGCGCGAGGTGGTGGTGTTGGCGGCCACTATGCCGTCCACCAGCGTGTCCATCACCACTTTAACGACCGCGTCGATCTCCTCGAACGACAAATCCGGCGAGATTTTCACCAACACGGGCTTGTACTCGTCCTGCCCGTGGCGATACTCCAACAGCGGCTCGACGATCTCCAAAAGATGGGCTTCGGTCTGCATCGAGGCCAGACCCGCCACGTTGGGGCAGCTGACGTTGACCACAAAATAGTCGCCCAGATCGTAGAGCCGGCGAAACGCCTTCAGATAGTCCTGCGGAGCGTTCTCGTTGGGCGTGGCGGTATTTTTGCCGATGTTGATGCCCACTATCTGGTGTTTTTTGCGACGGGTTTTGTCGGTGCGGGGCGCCTGACCGTTGCCATGAGCGTGACCGCGACCATGACCGTGGCCGTGCGCCTCGTGCGGATGGGCGGGTAGTTCGTCCGTGGCGATATCGCGCAGGCGCCCCCTCAGGTTGCAGGCCGCGGCCTCCATCCCGTCGTTGTTGAACCCCATGCGGTTGATTATCGCGCGGTCTTTAACGAGGCGAAACAGCCTCGGTCGCGGATTGCCCGGCTGCGGAAGGGGCGTCACCGTGCCCACCTCGACGAACCCCAGACCCAGCATGCCCAACTCGCGGTAGACCCGCGCGTCCTTGTCGAACCCGGCGGCCATGCCGACCGGATTGGGAAACTTCATGCCCAGCACCGTGCGCTCCAGCCGCGGGTCGGCGAGGGTGAACATCCGGCGCACTATTGCGCGAACGAGCGGAATCCGCCCCACCAGGCGCAGGCCGCCGACGGTGAGATGGTGCACCCGCTCGGCACCGAACCGAAACAGTATCGGACGAAAAAAACTTTTATACATAGTTACTTACATGCTGTTGTTTAGGATATGAGGTACCAGCGTTTAAGGTTGTGGGTTTTGAAATAGTCTAAAGAGGTCTGAAGAGTGTCGCGCATCGTTTTTATATCTTCGCTCATTTCAATAAATGTATCACCCGAACGTCTGTTGTTTTCCCAATGCCTATAAGAAAGATACGGTTCCTTAAATTGGTTTGAAATATTTAGGAAAATTTCGGACTCCCACGAAGCGTTAGGTGATCTGAAATATTCTAATGTCGGTGATATAAATTCTCTACCCCAAACAGACATACCTATTTCATTGTTTTCGTCTTTTGGAATCTGAATCATACCACTAAGCCTTACGCCTATTTCTTTATAAAAACGCTTATTGTCATCCGTCTCTTGCGCCCATTTTGGATGCCGTCCTCTCGAATATAATGCTTCTGTAAAGTTTTTGAAGTTCTTATGCCATTCCTCTCTTATTTGCTCGCTCTCTAATACGTATTGATCAAAGTACTTTGAAATACGCTTTTGCATCTCCATTATATACTCTATCGCCGACAGATAATCATACATCATCTCAGGTGACTTTTTCCCCTTATCATCTATATTTTCCATAAATACCTCGGCGATTTTCTCTATGGGCAGCGAATTTAGTCGAGTAAAATGAATCATATATTGTTCGTATCTCGGGAAGTTCATTTTGTCGTTATGTTTGACATTTTCTCCAAATTGCCTTAGACTTTTAATCTGCCGGTCAATATTTTTACTTGCCGATTCCGTCCAAGACTCGATTAGGTTTTTGTACAGTTTCAGCTCGCGGTGCTTGTTTCTCTTAGTTATACACCAATTAATCAGAACGCCAACCGCGAATACTACGGTCGGGATTATTATCGCTACCCAAACCTCGATACTCATAGAGCATAGTTTAGTCCAGAACCCACACATTTTTTCGCTTTTACCTTTTCGTTTTACACTTTAGTGAGCCCTCGTTCGGCGGCGAGGCGCTCCATCATGGCGTAGGCGGCGGCGAAGTCGTTGGGAATCTCGCCGTCCAGAATCGCGTTTTTGATTATCTCCTTCATCTCGCCGATCACGTTCGACGGCGGTATGCCATACACACGCATCACAAGGTCGCCGGTGATGGGGGGTTGGAAGTTGCGGATGCGGTCCTTCTCCTCGATCTCGACCATCTTGTGGCGCACAAGCTCGAAGTTGGCCATGTAGCGGCGCACCTTGGCGTCGTTGCCGCTGGTGATGTCGGCCTCGCACAGCGTCATCAGAGCCTCCACGTCATCGCCCGCCTCGAACAGAAGACGGCGAACGGCGCTATCCGTAACCTCGTCTTCCGAAAGAACTATCGGCCGCAAATGCAGGAAAACCAACTTCTGCACAAACTTCATCGGCGCGTCGAGCGGCAGGCGCAGACGGCGAAAAATGCGCGACACCATCTTCGAGCCCACCACCTCGTGTTGATGGAAAGTCCACCCCTGACGCGGGTCGTAGGCCTTGGTGGCCGGTTTGCCAATGTCGTGCAGCAGCGCCGCCCACCGCAACCACAGGTCGTCGGACTTCAACGCCACGTTGTCCAACACTTTCAAAGTGTGGATGAAGTTGTCTTTGTGGGCGTTGGCGCCGCGTTTTTCCACGCCGCGAAGATCCTCCATCTCGGGAAATATAAGCTTCAGCAGCCCGCTCGCCGAGAGCATATAGAAACCCATCGACGGCACGGGCGAGAGCATTATCTTGTTAAGTTCCACAATTATGCGTTCGGCAGACACGATCGAGATCCGGGAGGCGTTGCGACCGATGGCCTCGAACGTGGGATCGTCGATGTCGAATCCCAACTGCGTGGCGAACCTTATCGCGCGCATCATCCTCAGCGGGTCGTCGGAAAAGGTGATGTCGGGGTCGCGCGGGGTGCGGATAATCGCGTCGTCCAGATCGTCCAGACCGCCGAACGGATCCGACAACTCGCCGAACGTGGCCGAATTCAGCGACCATCCCATGGCGTTGATGGTGAAGTCCCTGCGAAGTTGGTCGTCCTCGATTGTGCCCGGCTCGCAATCGGGTTTGCGCGAATCCTCGGAGTAACTTTCGCGCCGCGCCCCCACGAACTCCACCTCCATGCCCTTCCAGCGGAGCATCGCCGTGCCGAAAGTCTTGAAAATCGCAACCTTGACGCCCAGCCGTCGCCCCAACTCCTCGGCCACGGCCACGGCGTCGCCCACAACCACCACGTCGATGTCGGTATTGGGACGATGCAGATAGTGGTCGCGCACGTAGCCGCCAATCACCAAGGCCCTCAAGCCCCGCCGATCGACGACGCTCGAAATTTCGGCGAATATGGGGTGGCTCAACGGCATTGTTCGAGGTACTTTTTGACGGTCGTTTCCAGACCGAGGTAAATCGCGTCGGAGATGAGTGCGTGGCCAATCGACACCTCGTCGAGCCACGGAATGGCGGCGGCGAAATATCTTAAATTTTCGAGCGACAGGTCGTGGCCCGCGTTCAAACCAAGGCCCAGCCGACGAGCCTCCTCAGCCGCCGCGACATAGGGTTCGATGGCTTTTTTACGTTCGGCCTCGTCTTTCGCGACGGCATAGTCTGAGGCGTAGGCCTCGGTGTAGAGCTCCACCCTGTCGGCGCCGACGGCCGCAGCGCCCGCCACCATTTCGGGCACGGGATCGACGAACACCGAGACGCGAATCCCGGCGGAATGAAACCGCGCCGTCACGTCGCGCAAAAAGTCGGCGTGCGCCACCGTGTCCCACCCCGCGTCGGAGGTTATCGCCCCCTGCGCATCCGGCACCAGAGTCACCTGGGTGGGTCGCACCTCCAGCACCAGATCGACGAATTTCGGCTCCCGCGGATTGCCCTCGATATTGAACTCGCCCGTCACCACGCCCGCCAACTCGCGCACGTCGTCGTAGCGGATGTGGCGCCCGTCGGGCCGCGGATGTACCGTAATGCCGTGCGCCCCGAACCGTTCGGCCGCCCGCGCCGCCTCCACAACCGAAGGCAACTCCCCGCCCCGCGAATTGCGAACGACGGCTATCTTGTTGATATTAACGCTCAGTTTCGTCATTTTTTGTTATCTTTGACTTCGTCTTAAATAAAATGCGCCTCGGGAAAATATGCGAACAAGTTCGCATTTCCGCTCGGCTTTTGTTATCTTTGCACCACAAAGTTACACATAAAACTCGAACCGCTCCTAAAAATTTCGTTATGAAAATTTTTGGCTACCGTCGTCCGCGCGACTTCACCACCGACAAGTCCCTTCGCGTTTTTTTGGAAATGGTCGAGGCCGGCGGTTTCGACTACCGGATAAACGAGGCCTACGCCGCTGTGGCGCGCCAGGTCGCCGGCATCGACATCCCATCTTACGGAGAGTTGACCGAAGACGATCTGGCCGACGGGGTGATCATGGTGGCCATCGGCGGCGACGGCACCTTTCTGGAAGCGGTGCACAAGCTGCGGGGTCTTCCGATGCCCGTGGCGGGCGTCAATCTGGGGCGTTTGGGCTTTTTGGCCACCATCTCGCCGCCCAATTTCAAGAACGCCGCCAACGATATCCGCAACGGCGACTACAAGTTGGAGCAGCGCACCATGCTATGCGTGACGGGCGACTTCGAAACCCCTCCCGACTTCCCGTGCGCCCTCAACGAATTTACCCTGCACCGACACACGGCCGACATGATCGACGTGGCGACATACGCCGACGGCCACCTGCTGGCGGTGATAAGGGGCGACGGGGCGATAGTGTCCACCCCCACCGGTTCGACCGCCTACTCGCTGAGCGTCGGAGGGCCCATCGTGGCACCCCATTGCGGCTGCTTCGTGTGCGCCGGCATCGCTCCGCATAATTTTTCGGTACGCCCGTTGGCGGTGCCCGACACCTCCATCATCGAGTTCGAAGTGCGCACCCGCGGACGGGAGGTGCTGGCCTCGCTCGACAATAATTCGTTCATCGTCAGGGACGGCGCGCGCTTCACCATCAAAAAGTCGAAGCACAGCACCATCCTCGCCCTGCCGCGCGACGCGTCGTTCTACGACACGCTCAGAGATAAGATAATGTGGGGGATAGACAAGCGCGACGACATCGTAAATAAATTTTAGCCCGTTTTAGCCCGACGATTACGGCCGGCAAGGCCACCGCTTTCGCCCACGGCCACGGTTTTTTGCCGGGCGGCGGCTGTTTTTCGCCGATAAATGTTACCTTTGCTCTCTGAATGCCTTATTGAACCCGAACGGGAAGGATGAATAAACACGACAAAACACCCCTGCACATCGCCCTGGTGATGGACGGCAACGGCCGTTGGGCGGCTTCGCAGGGCCGGGAACGCGCATTCGGCCACGCGAGCGGAACGGAGAGCGTGAGGGCCTGCATCCGTGCGGCGCTCTCGACGGGAGTGCGCTATTTGACTCTCTACGCCTTTTCGACCGAGAACTGGGAGCGCCCGCGGGAGGAGGTCGAGGGTCTGATGGATCTGCTCTGCGACAGCATCGCCAAAGAGTCACCCGAGCTCGCGAGGCAGGGTGTGAGGGTGATGGTTATAGGTGCGCGCGCGGGATTGTCGGAGAGGGTGAGGCGCCACATAGAGGCGATAGAGAGCGAAACGGCGGGCGGCAAAAACCTGACGGTGGTGCTGGCGGTCAACTACTCGGCGCGCTCGGAGTTGGTTCGCGCCGCGTCGCTCATTGCGGCCGACGCGATTGCCGGAGGGCTCTCTCCGGTGATGATAACGGAGGCCGCTTTGGCCGAAAAACTCTACACCGCGGAGATTCCCGACCCCGACATGATAGTGCGGACGGGCGGCGAGCAGCGGCTGAGCAACTTTCTGCTGTGGCAGGCGGCCTACTCGGAGCTCTATTTCACCCCCGTGATGTGGCCCGACTTCGGCGAAGAGGAGTTCCGCGGGGCCGTCGAGGAGTATGGCCGACGCGAACGAAGATTTGGAAAATTGACAAATTCTTATTGATGAAACGCATAATCATTTTCTCCATATTGTTGCTCTCGGGTGCCTGGTCGCTCGCGGCACAATCCACCGACTCCCTCCCGATGCTCGACTATTCGGCTCCGCGCAGGTTCGTGGTCAGGGAGGTGAACATCCACGGCAGCAACTACTACGACCCCGGCACGATGAAGGCCACTTTGGGTCTCGCGGTGGGCGACAGCATCACCCTGCCGGGCAGCTACATTTCGCAGGCGATCGACAAGGTGTGGAGCATGCGCTTCTTCGCCGACGTGGATATTGTCACGACGACGGAGGAGGGCGGCGACGGGGTGAGCCTCGACGTATATCTGACCGAGCGGCCGAGGGTGGTGCGGTGGAGGTACGAGGGAACGCGCAAGAGCGAGGCCACCGATCTGGAGGAGAACCTCAAACTGAGACCCGGTAGCGAGCTGAGCGACCACCTGATCGACAAGAACAAATACCTGATAAAGAAATATTTCGCCGACAAGGGTTTCCGCCGGGCCGAGGTGTCGACGCGCATAGTCAACGACACTGTGGTGCGCAACGGGGTGAACGTCACCTTCGTCGTCGATAAAAAGGAGAGGGTGCGCATCGGCGCGGTCAACTTCGTCGGCAACACCGAGTTCACGGACGGCCAACTGCGCCGCACCTTCAAGAAGAGCAACCGCGTGAGCTGGAAGTTCTGGCAGGCCAACAAGTATAAGGAGGTCGAATACGACGCCGACAAGGAGTTGTTGGTCGACTTCTACAACTCCAAAGGCTTCCGCAACGCCATCGTGACCGGCGACTCCATCTACTACATCAAGCCCAACCGCATAGGCATAGACATAAACGTGGACGAGGGCAACCGGTTCTACTACCGCAACGTGCGCTGGATCGGCAACACAATCTACTCCACCGAGATGCTCGACCGCCTGTTGGGCGTCGAAAAGGGCGCCGCGTACGACCGTAAGAGCCTGCACAAACGCCTCGGCGTGGGGCGCGAACCCAACATCGAGGACAACACCACCGTGACGGCTCTGTACCAAAACAAGGGCTACCTTATGTCGGGCATCGAGCCGGCCGAAGTGGTGGTGGGCGCCGACTCGCTCGACCTTGAGATCAAAATTTTCGAGGGCGAACCGTTCACCATCAACAACGTCGCCATCAGCGGCAACCAACGGGTGAACGACAACGTGATCCGCCGCGAGCTATCCACCTATCCGGGCGAGCTGTACAGTAGGGAGCTGATAATGAGCACCATGTATCGCCTGCAAAGCATGAGCCACTTCAACCCCGAGGCTATCGCGCCTGGCATCCAGCCGGTGTCGAACAACCTGGTGGACATCTCGTGGCAGTTGGAGGAGACGCCCTCGGACAAGGTGGACGTGTCGGGCGGTTGGGGAGCCGGCATGTTCGTGGGCTCGGTGGGGCTGCAACTCAACAACCTTTCGCTCAAGAATTTCTTTAAGAAAAACGAATGGCGACCCTATCCGCAAGGTCAGAACCAGCAGTTAGCCATCCGCGGCCAAACCAACGGACAGTACTACGGTGCGCTGTCGGTGAGCTTCACCGAACCGTGGCTGGGAGGCCGCAAACCCCACGCGCTGACGGTGAGCGGCTACTACTCGGCCGAGAGCAACGCCTATTACATATGGCAGCAGGCGTCGGCGCATTTCCGCACCTTAGGTGTGGCGGCGGGTGTCGGTTTCCGCCTCAGCTGGCCCGACCAGTACTTCTCGCTCTACACCGAGTTGGGCTACCAGCGCTATATGCTGTCGAACTGGAACACCTTTTTGATGGGCACGGGCAACAGCAACATCTTCACGTTTAAGACCGTGTTCGGCCGCTCGTCGGTGTCGCAGCCCATCTACCCGCGCTACGGGTCGGACTTCTCGCTGTCGCTCACCCTCACTCCGCCCTGGTCGCTTATGGACGGCCGTAACTACGCCGACCCCAACCTCTCCGACGACGACCGCTACCGCTGGATAGAGTACCACAAGTGGCAGTTCAAGGGACGCATGTTCCACCCCTTGAGCCCCGACCAGAAATTGGTGCTGATGACCCGCGTCGAGTTGGGCTATTTGGGTCACTACAACGCCAACAAACTGTCGCCTTTCGAAGGTTTCCGCGTCGGCGGCGACGGGATGACGGGCTACACGCTCTACGGCGAGGACATAATTTCGATGAGGGGCTACGGCGAGGGCGAGTTGGTGCCGATGGCCAGCCAGCAGGTTCGCGACAACGCGAGGGTCTACACCAAATACACCATGGAAATGCGCTACCCCATCATCATGCAGCCGCGGTCGACGATCTACGCGTTGGCTTTCGCCGAGGCGGGCAACGGATACTCGTCGTGGAAAACCTTCAACCCGTTTCAGCTGAAGCGCTCTGCGGGCGTGGGCGTGAGGGTGTTTTTGCCCATAGTGGGGATGTTGGGCTTCGACTGGGCGTGGGGCTTCGATCCCTCGGCGGGCAAGACCACGCGCCACGGCAGTCAGGTGCACTTCACCATCGGGCAAGAATTCTGATTTTTTTCGAAAAAAATCAGAATCACCGACCGAACGCCGACCGTCAGAGCCGCAAGGCGATGGTGGAGGCATTTTGTGAGGGAGGTAATTTTAATAACAAACCACGTTAATTCATATAACATAAAAGTTACCGCTATGAAAAAGACAATTTTGATTTTGGCAGCTATGGTTCTGTCGGCCGGCGCCGCATTCGCGCAGAACTACATGGTGGTCGACAGCGAAAAGATCTTCAAGTCGATCGACGCCTACAACAGCGCCCTCACCCAGGTCGACGCCGACGCCGAAAGGTATCAGACGCAGATCGACAACGCGTTCAACGAACTGGAGACCACCTTCAACGACTATCAGGCCCGCAAAGCGTCGATGACCGCCGCCGACCGCGCCACCACCGAGCAGCGCATCATCGCCCGCGAGGAGGAGATAGCCAAGTTTCAGGAGGAGACCTTCGGCGAAAACGGCACCGTGATGACCAAGCGCGTGGAGCTCATCAAGCCGATTCAGGACAGGGTGTTCGCCGCCATTGAAACCTACGCCGCCCAGCGCGGATACGACATCGTGATCGACCTGGCCTCGAACCCCACGGTGCTCTACCACAAACCGGGCGTGAACCACACCGACGCCATTATCGCACTTGTGAAATAGAGGCGACCGGGGTTCCGAGGGCTCCGAGAGTTCCGAGGGCTCAAAGGGCTACAAGGATTCCGAAAATACGAACACAAAAAACAATCAATAAAAAAAGATGAAGAACACTGTTAAATTATTGTTGGTCGCCGCGTTCACGCTCGGTTCGACCGCTCTTTTCGCTCAAAAGTTCGGCCGCATCGACTACGCCGGCGTGATCCAAGCCATGCCCGAGATGGCCGACGTGCAGACCAAACTGCAAGCCGCCCAGGCCGAGTACGAAGACCACCTCGAAGGGTTGCAGGTGGAGCTCAACAACAAGGTCAACGACCTGCAAAATGCGCCCGAAACGATGTCGGAATCGCTGCGTCAACTCCGCAACCGCGAGATTCAGGAGCTCAACGAGCGCCTGCAACAATATTATCAGATCGCCCAGGAGGAGCTGCAAAAGACCCAAATGGATCTGATGACCCCGCTTCAGGAGAAGACCGACGCCGCCATAGCCAAGGTGAGCAAGGCGGACGGCATCGTCGTCGTGTTTCAGAACGACTCGGTGGTCTATCTCGATCCCGCGGCGGTGGTCGACGTAACCGCCAAGGTGAGGACCGAATTAGGCATCACCGCCACGCCCGCACCCGCACCTGCGCAGTAAAGGCTTGCGGCAGGGAAGTGCTCCCGGAACCATCCCGCGTAATAGAGGATGGAAACAAAAAAGCGACCCCAATATGGTCGCTTTTTTTGTTGTATACGGTTTATGGATCCCTGCGCGTGCTCTTAATGCGGTTCGGCCCTTCACCGATAACAAAGCAAGAGGGCACCCGAAACGGACACCCTCTGTGTAGCGGGAGAAGGACTCGAACCTCCGACCTTTGGGTTATGAGCCCAACGAGCTGCCAACTGCTCCACCCCGCGATTTTGTGACGGCAAAGGTAATACAATTTTCTCCGTTACCAAATTTTTTTGTACCTTTGAGAGATGAAAAAAATCGGAGTCGTGATTCCAGCAGGGGGTAACGGTATGAGAATGAGCGCGTCGGGAGCTGCCGACGGTGTACCGAAACAATTTATGATTTTGGCCGGCCTGCCGGTTTTGGCGCATTCGATCCGCACTTTCGGAGCCGTCGCTCCTGAGGTGGACATAGTGGTGGCGTTGCCGGCCGACCACCTCCGAACGTGGGCGTCGTTGTGCCGCGAGTACGACGTCCCGCCCCATAAAACGTGCGTGGGCGGCGCGACCCGCTTCCTGTCGGTGCGAAACGCGATGGAAAACCTCGATCCCGACTGCGAGCTCATAGCCGTGCACGACGGAGCGAGACCGCTGGTGTCGCCCGCGTTGATCCGGCGCACCGTCGAGATCGCGCGCCGCCACGGCACGGCGATCCCCGCGATTCCCGTCAACGACACCGTCCGCCGGATCGGCCTCGAAGGCGTGTCGCATCCCGAAGATCGCGCGACTCTCAGGGCGGTGCAGACCCCGCAGGTTTTCAGGGTCGACATCCTTCGCGACGCCTACGCCAAGGCCTCGGACGGGATGACCGAAAACGAAAACCGAAACAAAGGTGAAGGAGGAGGCGACAGAGATGGCAGCGGCAAAAAATTCACCGACGACGGGAGCGTCGTGGAGGCGGCCGGCTACGACCTCACGCTGTGCGAGGGCGAGCGGCGGAACATAAAGATAACCGAACCCGCCGATATGGCGATCGCCGGGGCGCTGATGTGCTGATGGCTGATGCGCCGATGCTCGAAACCACTCCGGCACGAAAGTAGACGCCAAGCGCTCGGCCGGTAGTCGGACATGATCGGACGTAAGCGGCCGATAATCGGACATAAGCATGCGCTGCCCGAAGCGGTAGAAAACGAACAACCGACCAACGCGAAAAAGACGGCAAGAGAACAGTAAAACAAACACTACGATGCGAAAAAAATTCAAATACAGGCTCGACAGACGGGCGCGGACGACAACTCTGTCGATAGCCGGCGCGGTGCTCCTCGTTGCGGGAGGTTTGTGGCTGTTCGCACCCGGATCGTACCTCGCGGCGTGGTTCGTCTCGGTGACCGCGGCGGCGGGCGGACTGTGCGCGCTGTCGATCCCCCGCTCGATCCGCCTCACCGACGAGGCGGTGGAGATCAGTTGCCTGATCGAGATCACGCACATACCCTACGACCACATAGCGAGCGTACGGCCGGTGATGCGCGACGAACTGCGCCCGTTCGTGCCGCTGTTCGCGAGTTTGGGATTCGGGGGCTGGTTCGGTTATTTTTTGGATGTGCGGGGTTGGGACGTCGTCAAGGTTTACACCTCCTCGTGGGAGTGGCTGGTGATGATCGAGGATATCTACGAGCAGCGTTTTTTGGTCAACGTCGACCGACCCGACGAGCTGTCGGACGCGATCGGCGCCCACATGGCGGTGACCCCGGAACCGGATTCGGACTCGGAAGAGAAACCTGCTCCGGACTCGGAAGAGAAGGCCGAATCGGATTCGGGAGAGAAGACCGCTCCGAAGGCTGAGGCAAAAGCGACGCAAAAGTCCGAAGCAAAAGCGACACGGAAACCAAGGCCGAAATCGGAACGCGCGAAATCGCAACTCACAAAGTCGGAACCGAAGTTGTTTTAGAGGTGGTTCGGGATTTCCGAAACCGTCCGGGGATTTCCAAAACCGTTCGACTTTTTCGGCATAATTTAGAAGTTGTTTAAATTTTTCCGCCTAAGCTATTTTGCATATATTTTTGTCCTCATCCCGGCAATTCGCAAATTTATTTGCGAATGCACTCGATTAGTTGAAAATTCACTATCTTTGACCAATTTGTGACCATCGGCGATGCGTAAACTCTTTTTAGCACCCCTATCGTGGATATACGGTCTGGTTGTCTCTGTGAGAAACCGGCTGTATGACGCGGGCGTTAAAAAGAGCGTAAAATTCGACATACCAATCGTTTGCGTTGGCAACATCACCGTCGGCGGCACGGGCAAGACCCCCATGTGCGAACTGTTAGTCGAACATTTCAGTCGCGATTACCGCGTGGCGCTCTTGTCGCGCGGCTACGGACGGCGGACGAAGGGCTATCTGGAGGTCGAGACCAATATGTCGTACCGCAACACCGGCGACGAACCCAAGCAGATCAAGATGAAATACCCGGACACGGTGGTGGTGGTGTGCAAAAACCGCATAGAGGGGGTGGAGCGCATCCGCCGCGAGCATCCGGAGGTGGGTCTCATACTGCTGGACGACGGCTTTCAGTATCGCCGCCTCTGCCCGAAGCTCAACATGGTGATGGTGGACTACACGCGCCCCATCGACAAGGACAGCCTGCTGCCTGCCGGCAATCTGCGCGACCAGCGGCGGCAGATGAAGCGGGCCCACTACGTGGTGGTCACCAAGTGTCCCGCGCGGATGACCCCGCTGGACAGGCGGATCATGCGCAACAGGCTGGAGTTGTTGCCGTTCCAAAATCTCTCCTACACCCGCACGGTGGCCGGGGCGCCCTATCCGGCGTTTGCCGCCAAGACGGGCGATGAGAGCGACGGCGTAAACGGCGAAGGCATGGGAGGTGGAAACGGCGAAGGCATGGGCGGCGCGCGTACCGTTTCCGAATACGCCATTACTGCGGGCGGCAGCGTGGTGGCGATGGCGGCGATAGGCAACCCTACTCCGTTCGTCGAAGGGCTGAAGGCGAGGTACGACGTGGTGGGCGAACTGCTGTTCCGCGACCACCATCCGTACACGGTGCGCGACCTGAAAAAGATGGAGGCGGTGCTCGACGGAGCTCCGGCCGGTACGGTTATAGTAACGACCGAAAAGGACGCGGTGAAACTCGGCCGCGGAACTAAAATTCCGAAGAGCCTGCGGGAGCGAATTTTCGTGCTGCCCGTCAGAATGGGCTTTTTGGAGGAGACGAGGGAGGATTTCTTAAAAAAACTGGATTACGATGTTAGAACAGATCAAAAACACAGCTTCTTTTATTCAAGATAGGGTACGCGAGGCGACAAGTGCAGGCGCGAGTGCGGCGGGAACGAAAACAGGCGCGGGTACAGGCGCGGGTGCGGAGGTCGATTTCGCGACGCCGGAAGTAGGGATAATTTTAGGCACCGGATTGGGCGGCCTGGTTGACAGCATCGACGTGAAGGCGGCGATAGAGTACGGCGACATTCCCGATTTCCCCGTCTCGACGGTCGAGGGACACAGCGGCAGGCTGATATTCGGGCTGTTAGGCGGCCGCAGGGTGGTCGCTATGCAGGGGCGGTTCCACTACTACGAGGGCTACCAGCCATGGCAGGTGGTGTTTCCGGTGCGGGTGATGAAGTTTTTGGGCATACGGACGCTCTTTGTGTCGAACGCGAGCGGCGGCATAAACACAAGCTTCCGGGTGGGCGACATAATGGTCATTACAGATCATATCAACCTGATACCCAATCCGTTGGTCGGCCGCAACATCGCCGAACTCGGCCCCCGATTCCCCGATATGCACAACCTGTACGACGCCGGCATCCGCGCCATAGCGACGCGCGTGGCCGAGGCCGAGGGCATCAAGTTGCAATACGGAGTCTATGTGGGCGGCACGGGGCCGACGTTCGAGACCCAGGCCGAGTACCGCTACTACAAGGCTATCGGCGGCGACGCGGCAGGCATGTCGACCACGCCCGAGGTGATCGCCGCGCGCCACATGGGCATTCCGGTCTTCGGCGCGTCGGTCATCACCAACGTCGGGCTGTCGGACGAGGTCGGCGACCACGAGGATGTGCAGAAGCAGGGCGCCGCGGCGGGTAAACGAATGACTACGCTATTCACTAAAATCATCGAAAACCTGCTCTAATCCCATATTAAACACTCAACCGACTATGATAAACAAGGTAATATTGTTGGGCAACGTGGGCGCCGACCCCGAGGTACGGACACTCGAAACGGGCACCAAGGTGGCACGCGTGCGCATCGCCACCACCGAACGCATATTTAATCGCCAGACCCAGGAGACCAAGGAGCACACCGAGTGGCACACCGTGGTGTTGTGGCGCGGCCTGGCCGACGTGGCCGACAAGTATGTGCGCAAAGGGTCGCAGATATACGTCGAGGGCCGAATCCGCTCCAACGAATGGACCGACAAGGAGGGCGGCAAACGCTACGGCATCGAGATCGTGGCCGACGAACTGAAACTTTTGGGTCGGCGAGGCGACGGAGCTTCGGGTTCGGGCGGTAGTTCGGGTTCAGGTGGCAGTTACAGTTCGGGCGGCTCTTCGGGCGGCGGCTCTTACGGCGGAGCATACGGTGCGGGCAACAATGGCGGAAACGCGGGTTCGAACGGCGGCGGTTACTCCGCGTCGCAGAACCAATCCGCACCCCAAAATGCCGCACCAGACCCCATTCCGGCGGACGACCCGGACGATTTGCCGTTTTAATCATGAGTCATGAATCGAGCTAATCAACCGAACGTCAACCGTCGGCCTCAAGCATGGTAGGGCATTTTGCGAAGAGGGTAACATATAGTTGAAAATTAAACGTTAAAAAATAAAAAACATGACGACAACTCAACAAAAACAGGGCAACGTGGTGGGGATAATCTCCATGATATTCCTTTTTGGAATGATCGCGTTCGTGACCAACCTCGCCACGCCGATCGGCGTGATTTGGAAGAATCAGGTGGCCGACTCGACCTTTTTGGGCTTTTTGGGCAATGCGATGAACTTCATTGCCTACCTGCTTATCGGCATTCCTGCGGGCAAACTTTTGACTAAGATCGGCTACAAGAAGACGGCGCTGACGGCTATCGCGGTGGGGCTGATCGGCATTTTCGTGCAGTTTTTGTCGAGCAAGGCGGGCGACGCGGGGTTCTATGTCTACCTGGCCGGCGCGTTCATCGCGGGTATGTGCGTCTGCATGCTCAACACGGTGGTCAACCCTATGCTCAACACGCTGGCCGGCGGGGGCAACAAGGGCAACCAGCTGATTCAAACGGGCGGCGCGTTCAACTCGCTGTTGGCTACGATTACTCCCATTATGGTGGGCGCGATGATCGGCGAGGCGGCCAAGGCGGCCATTTCCGACGTCAACCCGCTGCTGTTCATCGCCATGGGCGTGTTTGCGCTGACGTTCGTCATTTTGGCATTCGTGCCCCTCAAGGAGATCCACAAGACCGACAACGTGGTCTACGAGCGCAGTCCGTGGGCGTTCCGCCACTTCGTGTTGGGTGCTCTGGCGATCTTCACCTACGTGGGCGTCGAGGTGGGAATCCCGGGGATGATGATATTCTGGCTTTCGGATTCCACGGCCGCGGGCGCGGGTCTTCCTGTTGAGACGGCTGTCGCGACGGGCATGGCCATTGCGGCTACCTACTGGTTTCTGATGATGGTCGGTCGCTTCGTCGGCGGCGCTATCGGCGGCAAGGTTTCGAGCCGGGCGATGATGGCGGCGGCTACGGGTATCGCCACCGTGCTGGTGTTGGCGGCGATGTTCACGCCGAGCACGGTGCAGGTGTCAATGCCGGCCTTCACGGGCAGCTCGTTCATCATCACGCAGGCTCCGTTGAGCGCTATGCTGTTGGTGTTGTGCGGATTGTGCACGTCGGTGCTGTGGGGCGCCATCTTCAACCTGGCCACCGAAGGGTTGGGCAAGTACACTCCCCTCGCCTCGGGCATATTCATGGTGGGCGTTTGCGGCGGCGGCATATTGCCCCTCATTCAGGGTTGGTTGGCCGACAACGCGGGCTACATGACGAGCTACTGGGTGGTTGTGGCGGGCATACTCTACATGCTGTTCTACGCGCTGGTGGGCTCCAAGAACGTCAACAAAGATATCAAGGTCGACTAAAACGCAGACTGTGACTATGGACAAAAAATATGTTATAGGGGTCGACGTCGGCGGCCAGACCTCGAAGTTGGGTGTGGTGGACGCTCGCGGCAACGTGTTGGCTCAGAGCACCATTCGCACCGACACCCACGACGACGTGAACCTCTACGTGCACGACCTTGCCGAGGCGGTGACCAAACTCGCCGATCAGGTGGGCGGCATGGAGAGCATTCGCGGCATCGGCGTCGGCGCCCCCAACGGCAACTACTACCGCGGCACCATCGAGTTCGCCCCCAACCTCAAGTGGAAGGGCGTGGTTCCGTTGGCCGAACTCGTCTCCACCGCCACGGGCGTTCCGGCGGCCCTGACCAACGACGCCAACGCCGCCGCCGTGGGCGAGATGACCTATGGCGCAGCGCGGGGCATGAAGAACTTCATCATGATAACCCTCGGCACGGGGGTCGGCAGCGGCATCGTGATCGACGGCAACGTGGTGTATGGCCACGACGGTTTCGCGGGCGAGCTGGGTCACACGATCCAGGTGAGGCACAACGGCCGTCAATGCGGATGCGGCCGCACGGGATGTCTGGAGGCCTACACATCGGCCGTGGGCGTGGCTCGTACGGCGCGCGAAATTCTCGAAACCACCGACCGCCAAACCGTGTTGCGCGACCTTCAGTGGGACAAGATTACCTCGCGCGATGTGGCCGAAGCCGCGACGCAGGGCGACCGAGTGGCTCTCGACATATTCGAGTTCACGGGCAAACTGTTGGGCGAGGCGCTGGCCGACTTCGTGGCGTTTTCGGCACCCGAAGCGATAATACTCTTCGGCGGCCTCACCAAAGCGGGCGATCTGATCAAACGACCGGTGGTGGAGGCAATGGAAAACAACCTGCTGATGATGTGGAAGGGCAAGGTGAAGGTGCTTTTCTCGGAGCTCAAGGAGTCCGACGCCGCCATTTTGGGTGCCAGCGCGTTGGCCTGGTAGGGCGATTGGTTTTCCAGTGCAAAAGGGTGCGACTTCGGTTGCGCCCTTTTTGTAAACATCACTATCTGAGCTCGATGAACGCCGGATCGGAGTCGAGCAACAGTTCGCGCGTGTCGCGGAAGAACGTCGCGGCGGCTGCCTGGTCGGCGGGCGAGAGGGGCGGGACGATATTCGGGGCGGCAGGGGTGGCGGGCGAGCCGACGGCATACGTGTTGGCAGAGGCGGCGGGCGAGAAGGTCGAGGTGGATGCGGCGGCGGCATTTCGCGGCAAAGCGACCAAAGAATCAACCACCGCGGCGGGCAGCACCTCGTACCTGCGAATCCCGCTGCGAACCGGAGTGTGCACCCAAAACAGCCGATAGCAAAAGTCGTATAACAACCGCGGATGCGACGGCGCGGCAGATGTCGCCGCTTTTGCGCCGCGATCCCCACCTGCATCGGATGGGGTAGATGGGGCAGTCGAAGCAGATGTGGCAGCGGCGTCCCGACTTACGGCAAACGAGGAGTCAGCGGGCGATGAGGCTGTAACGGTCGGGTTGAGTGGCGTGGGCGCTACGGGCGCTGTTACGGGTGAGGTTGGTGTGAGTATCGTGGGTGCTGTTGTGATAACCGAAGCAGATATGGCGGCAACACGGCCTACGGCAAATGTGGTTGCATCCGAAGCAGACGTGGCGGCAGCGTCCCGACCCAGAGCAGACGAGGCGCCGGCATACAAAGAAGATGTCCCGCCCCGCAAACCCGAAGACGCTCCCCCGTCCTGCAAATTAGACGACACACTTTCGCCCCGCAAACCCGACGACTCACCCCCGCCCTGCAAACCCGACGGCGTACCCTCATCTTGCAAACCCGACGACTCACCCCCACCCGGCAAACCCGAAGACGCTCCCCCCGACGACGCACTCCTGCCCGTCAAATAGTACGACGCGGGTGGGGCCGGTATGGCCGTGGTGGCCTGCGGGACGATCTTTGTGACCACTATCTCGGCCATAATTCCGCCGTCGGTGTAGCGCCGACGCTGGTTCGACACAAAATTGCCCAGCGAATAGTAGGTCGCCCCAATGGCCGCGGCGCGACCGAGGTCGGGATCGGAATCGGCGGTGGCGGGGGCGGAATTCCTGTCGGCCGCAAACCCCGAACCGGAAGCAGTCGCAAGCCTCGACCCCGAACCGGAACCAAAATCCGAAACGGTGCCCGCGCCTTCGAAACGCCTCGCCGCTGAACCGGATCCGAACCCCGAACCGGGAAGCAATCCCGCCGCGGAACCCGAACCCAAACCCGCCGCCTCGTCATAGTAAGCCTCGAAAGGCTCCACCACGTGCGGGTGGCCGCCGATGATGATGTCGGCCCCCTTCGAGCGGGTCCATTCGGCGAGTTTACGCTGATAGCCAACCGGTTGTCGCCGATACTCCTCGCCCCAATGATACAACACTATCACGCAATCGGTCTCCCGGCGGCGAACGAGCGCCAGATCGCGCGCTATGACGGCGGTGTCGATTAGGTTGACCATCGTTCCCGACGGAACGGGAATCCCGTTGGTGCCGTAGGTGTAGGTCAGAAGCGCGAATCGGATTCCTCCGGCACTGAATTTCAACGGGTTGCGGGTGGCGCGATCGGCTTC
>JAITWI010000069.1 GCA_031285345.1 Alistipes sp. | reverse complement strand
CTAAAATCTTAATCCGAAAAACCTTTTACCCGACAACAACTTTTATGCTTTTTCGAGCATCAACTAAACGTGTCACTTTACTCCGTTTTTATGGAGCCAATTTAAGCGGTTTTTCCACTTGTTCATTACGCTCATTGTTTCCATTGAAGAAGTATGGATAGCGCTCAAATAACTCCGTAATAAACGCTATTTTATCTCGTTTCCAAATACTGACGTGCATTGAAATATCTTCGATTGAAAAAAATGAATTGCATATGGAAGAGCTGTAATTATTCATAAAAAAGATAAGGAGCGTTTTCTCTGAATGGCTAAGGCTGTTGCCTATCTGTTTGAGATATTCACTATTATAGTGCCATATATCGCCATTCACATCGAATTTCTAATGATTGTCAAACAACAACAATGGCGAGTTGAACAAATAATTCCAAGAATCCCGAACTAATTTTGTTGTAGTGTAATCTTTGTAGCGTTCATTTATCGTGTCTCTTAATTTGGTTAGTACCCGAAACAGAATCTCTAAATAGCGTAAGATAAATTCCGAATCTGCCTTTATTGACAAGGCGTCATTATGAGTTATGGAGTTTCGATATTGTTTAAATTTTTCAATTTCATCGGGAACATTAATATTCTTTCTATCCAGTTGTAGGGTTGCAAATAGTTTTTCCAGAGACTTTTTTATTCCTCCTCCATACGAAAGGCTTCTACTGTAATCTTCAATTATGGAATCTATGACTTTTGTAGTGAGAGATGATGAAAAAAGAGCATTCCGGTGCTTTTTGAGATTCAAATTATCAAGATTAATTCTTTCAGGAAATCCCTTTAAGACTACCCCATAAACATCTGTCAATGTACACTCAAAGACAGCATACGAATATAAAAACAATGCCTTCAGTATCCGTTGCTCACTTGTGTTTTCAATCCGATTTTTCACAACTCCGAGTTCTTCAATGGACGCACTGAGGGGAGCGATTAAGTCATGCAGAAGTATGACATTAGGCTTTGGTGTGTTCTGCTCGGTTTCCATATCGTCACGCTACAATTTCGACAACGTTTCCTTCGGGGTCGAGCGCGACGCTTTCGTAATAGCCATCGCCGGTGGTGCGCGGTTCGCTCGTGATTGTGTGGCCGTCGGCGCGCAGGCGTTCCGTGAGTGCATCGACCGCCTCCCTGCTACCTACCGAGATTGCGATATGTGCCAAGCCTTTCAGATTGCCACGGCTGGCGGGGGCTTCCATATCGGGGATGTGCATCATCTCTATGCGGGTTTCTCCATCGCCCGAAGATTCGTTCCCGCCGCTCTCAAAAGAGAGAAAACATGAGGTGAAATCGCGCCGTGGGTTGTGATATTTCGCCGAGCCGATCGCCCCGAAATACGTCACATAAAATTCGCAAAGCCCATCCAAATCCTCCGCCCAAATCGCTATGTGTGAGATTTTCATTCTTTACTGTCGTTAAATAGAACAACAAAGATAAATCTTTCCCTCGACACGCAATCAGAATTTCGGCGCGATCTCGACGTACAGGCCGAAGTTCCGCCCCGGCATGGGTCGCGCCAACACCGTCTCGTACTCGCGGTCGAAGAGGTTGTTCACCGCAAATTTCACGCTGAGCCCCGCCCATCGGAGCGCGACTCTTTTTTCGATCGCCGCGTCGTTCATAAAGTACGGCGCGACGCTGCCCGGAGACGAGGCCGCGTCGTTGTCGGAGGTGGTGTAGCGGCGGCTGTAATAGACGCTCTTCCACGTCAGCGACCAGCCGCGCCAACCGACCGCCGCCGTCCCCGACACCGAGTGTTTCGGAATATACAAAAGTTGCTTGCCCACCGACCTGTCGCGGTCGCCGGTCGGCTCGCCGCGGTTTATGGCTTTGGACAGGGTGTAATTTGCGTCGAAGCGCAGCAGCCATCCGCGCCCCAACGGGACGGACAGGTTTCCGCGCGCCTCCACTCCGTAGCTGTGCACAAGGGCGACGTTTTGCGGCGACCAGTATCCGCGCACGGGTCGCCACATTATCCAGTCGGCGATGCGCGAACTGTAACCCGTCACCTCGCCGCCATATTCCATCCTCCGCCCCGCCGCCATTTTTTGGTCGCTCGCCGCCGAGCTCTCTCTGCCGCCGTCCCCGCCGCGTTCCCGCCGCTTGCCGTCCCCGCCGCGTTCCCGCCGCTTGCCGCCCCCGCCGCCCCCGCCGTCCCCACCGAAGCTCACCCCGCCGTCGACGGTGAATCCGCTTTCGGGTCTGAGCGACGGATTCCCTCCCGGTTGAAAGTACATGTCGTTGAGGGTGGGATAGCGAAAGTTGCGCGCGGCGGACGCCTTCACGACCACGTTGCCGCGACGCGCCACGGTGTATTCGGCCAGCAGCGCGGGAATCGGCGGCGAAAACCGCCCTCCGTAAAGATCCTCGCGAACGTTGGCCGCAAAACCCAGCCGGGTGGTGGGTCTCCACCTGACCGACGCCGACACCGACGCCTCCGCGCGCGATTTGTCCCATCCGAAACCCGTTTCGCCCGAGGGTAGAAGCACGGCTCCGTCGACGCTCTCCACAAAGTGGCCGTATATGGTGGCCTCGGCCGCTAAGTGCCACCTGTCGTCTATGTAGTAGTCCGCTCCGGCTCTGCCGAACAGGGTGTTGGTGAGGCTTCGGGAGTCGGTCTTTTCTATCGGCTCCTCGGCTCCGGTATCTATCTGGTCGCGGTAGGTGAGCGACGAGCGGGTATATCCGCCGCGGAGGTGGAGCCGATAACCCTTGCGCTCCCGTTCCCAACCCGCCACGGTGCGAAGCGTCTGTTCGTTCTGGTCGGCGCGCGAACGGTTGTCGGGTCGGTAGTCGGTGTTTAGCACCGGCACTCCGCGCCTCGACGACATCCACCACGCCACGAGCGACAGGCGGTCGCCCCGGGGCCCCGTGTAGAAAAAATCCTGTTGGATATGCAGATCGCCGAACGCTCCGTTGCGGTTGCGCTCCGTCGGGTGGTGCCAGCCCGTTATCTCTCCGTTTTCGCCGTAGTGCCAAATCTTTTTGTTGCGGTTGGTGTAGCGGTAGTCGTTGCGCGAGGTGGCGTACAACACGCGGGTCGTCTCCCGGAACCTACCGCCGCCATACGCCAGGCGCATAAACTGGTCGAAGGTGTGGAAACTGCCCACTCCCTGGGTGTAGCTCATCTCGAATCCGCGTCCCGTGGGAGCCCTGTTGCCCAGCACCACCGCCCCGCCCACTCCGCCTCCCGCCGCCGAACTCGAAGCCGTGCCGTGCAACAGCGACACGTCGTCGACCAGAAACGACGGCACGAGCGAAAAATCGACCATGCCCAACATCGGCGAGTTGATATCCATGCCGTTCCACGTCACGCGGGTATGCGACGGGGCGGTTCCACGAAACGAGGCCGTCGAGAGGGTTCCGCGTCCATACGATTTGATGAACATCGAAGATCCCCGCGACAGCACGTCGGCCAGGCTGTTGGTGATGTTGTCGCGCGTGGCCACCGAGTCGAGGCGAGAACTCCGTACGCCGATCGAGGCGAGTGAGCGGAGGGCAGATACGCTCACCGCGCCTATTTCGATCGGTAGATCCGCGGAGGGTGGGGCCTCGGACGATTCCGCCGAAGGAGAAACCTCGGTCGTTCTCGCCGAAGGTGGAGCCTCGGTCGATTCCGCCGAAGAGTGTCCCCGAACCGCGCACGTCAACAGCAGCAACGCCGACAGCGACAATATGCCCAAACGCCCGCTCATCGGTTACGCCGCCGCCTCTATTCGTTTACGAAGCAGAACGCCTTGGGGGCGATGCCGACCTCGAACTCGTCGACAAGCGCTCCGGCCGCGCCGTAACGATACACCACGCCCGCCTGCTGATAGTCGATGGCGTCCGACAGATAGACCTCGCCCGTCGCCGGATCCACGCCCATTCCGTAGAAACTGACGGCGCCGCCCTCGATGAACGGTTCGGCGGGCAACTCTCCGGCCGTGGCGTCGAATTTCCACACCCCGCCGTTGAGCAGATACACGGTGCCGCCCGTGCCGTCGACATCCAACTTGAAATAGAACCCGTTCTCGTCCAGTTGAACGCTCTTTTCGACGATTCTCGTCGCGGCGTCGACGCGATGCAGCGCGGGAGGCTCGTGGCCGATCGCTTCGGCAACGTAGTCGTTCCCTCCGTCGGTGACGACCCATATCTTGCCGTTTTTGTCGAGCGCCATCGACGCGGGCTGTACTCCCACCTCTATCTCCTCGGTCACCTCGTCCGTCTCGGTGTCTATCACCAACAGACGGTTGTCGTAGCTCCAGCAGTTGGCAAACACGAACCGGCCCCACTCGACCATCTGCTCGACCGAACTCATCTCCGTACCGCCGGTAGCTATGTAGCCGGTTATCTGGCGGGAGGTGGGATCGACGATGGCTATGCGCGGGTCGTTCATCTGCGTGACGTAGGCCTTGGTGTCGCTCACAAAGTGGATGTGGCGCGGCGAGGTGAACCCCTCGATGGAGCCCTTCACCTCGAACGTCTTCAGGTCGACGGCAAATATCACCCCCGAGTTGTTGACCACCACGTAGCCCACTCCGCCGTGCACCGTCATCGACTGCGCCGTGTCGCCCAACGGAATGTCGTTCGCCCGCGAGAAGATGTCGTTTTCGATCTTCCGGGCGTCCGGATCGTACCAGTCCAGCGAGGCGCTCGGACTCATGAAAGTGCCCTCGTTTACGACGAAAACCCCCGAGCCGTCGCCCCTCAGGGATTTCGAACCGGTCTCGGGCTCGGTGCAAGATGTGGAGATCATCGGTGCGGCCAACAGGGCGACAGCACCCGGGAGCAGCGCTCTGAGCGCCCTCCGTACAAACAGTATGTTCTTCATAGGTAGTAAAAATGTGCAGGTTCGTCCCATTCTCCGTAGGCGTAAATCCGTAAAATCGCCTGAGGGGAAACACCCCTTCGGCGCGCTGTCAACGGCAGGTCTTCTGACTCGTTCCGCGCCCCGAAGCCTTCCCGACCCGAGAAATGGGGTCAGTGGCAAAGATTTTCGAGACGTTATGTGCCCTTTTTCGAGCGTTTCGGGCTGAAAATGCGCCCGTTTGCGAAAAAGGTCGGAACTCACAGCAGCGGGAACTGTTGCCGATTCATCACGGCATTCCCTTTTAATCCCTCCCGCGGCGCGCACCCGGAGCCGGCTTTTTGAACAGCCACGCTCGATTGCGGCACGGGTTTTGGAACCATTGCGGGGGCGAAGATAGATAAATTTAATTATATTTGCACCATCGCTAAAAACATTATGAAAATGAAAAGGATATTGCTTTACATTGCCGCGGCCGCCATGGCGAGTCTCGCGGTCACCTCGTGCGGCCTCGGCGGCGAGGATTTCAACGAAGAATTTTTGTACTCCGGCGGCGGCGAGTGGGTCAGCACCCAGGATGTGGGCGACGGCCCCCAGCGGATACACGACATATTTCGCGCCGACGGCTCCGGCACCTCGGCCGCCGAGGGCGACATTCCCCAGGCGTTCACATGGACTTTGGAGGGCGACAGGCTCTCTTTCGAGCACATCATTGGGATGGGCGGCACGGTTCCCAAAGACTACACGGTGACCACCCTCACCGAAACGAGCCTTGTCTATCGCGACAACTACGGCAAAACCATCTCGTGCACTAAGCTCTGATTTCGCTCCATTTTTCGTTCACCGCTTTAAATCTCTACTGCCGCCCACTATGAAAAAATTCGTGAAGATAACGCTCATCTCGCTCGGCTCGCTTGTGGGTCTGGCGCTCCTTGTCATAGTGGTGGCGCTGTGGGTGGTGTTCACTCCCGCGCGTCTGACCTCGATAGTCGAGAAGCAATTGCCCAATTTCGTGACGTGCGAGGCTTCGGTCGAGCGGGTCGAACTCACCTTTTTCAGCTCGTTCCCGCGCCTGGGGCTTCAGGTCGACGGGGTTGCGTTGGTGAATGCTATGGAGGGCGCGCCGAGCGACACGTTGTTGAGTCTCGACAGGCTGCATGCGGCGGTCGACGTGAGGGCGTTTTTGCGGCGCGACGAATTGCGGCTGAGCGACGTGGTGTTGAGCGGCGGGACGGCGTGTCTATTTACCGACGAAGAGGGCCGTACCAATTACGACATCGTGAAACCCGCGGCGGAAGAGCCCGCGCCCGTTCCCGAAGAGGGCGGATTCGCCCTTTCGCATATCGACCTTAACGCCCTGACGGTCGAAAATTTAGACATCCTCTACGTGGATCGCGGGGCGGGAATGGACGCTCGGCTGCCCGGCATCTCGCTGACGCTGCAAGCGACTATGGACGGCGACGACATGGCGGCCAACCTGAGTGTGAACCGGTTCGACGGGGCGTTCTCGATGGGCGCGGCCGATCACCTTTCGCCCGACGCGCAGCTCGCGGCTTCTGTCGAGAACGTGGCGTTCGACCTTCGCGGCACGCTGAGGGGCGAGGTGGCGAGCGTCGAGGATTTTCAGTTGGACGGCTCCAACCTGACCGTCGCCTACGGAGGCGAGACCTACCTCTCCGGGGCACCTATATCTATTAATGTTGTCGCCGAGGCCGACCTTGCGAGCCAAAAGGCGAACATCCGCACCGCCGAACTGCGACTGCACTCGCTGCCGCTGTCGGTGGACGGCACGGTGAGTAACGACTCCCTAAGAAACGGCATCGACACCGACCTGCACTACCGCCTCGCCGACTGGCCGGTCGAAAAACTGCTTTCGCTCGTTCCGCCCGCCTTTGCCGGCATGTTGGAGGGGATAGAGGCGAGCGGGCTGCTCTCTTCGGAGGGCACGGTTAAGGGACTATACGCCGCCGCGACCGCTGCAACCGTCACCACCGGTAATGATGCCGCCGCTACCACCGCCGCTATCGCTTCCATGCCGACCGTCGACGCTAACGTCACGCTGAGGGGCGGCAACGTGAGATACCCCGCCATGCTGCCTTGGCCGCTGACGGGCGTCGAGGCCGATCTCGACATCCTCACCGACCTCACCGACGAGGGCTCGAAAGCCACCGTCAACTCGATCGAAGCGCACACCCCGCGCTCGTCCGTCAAGGCGCGCGGAACCGTAAGCAGCCTCTTGTCCGATCCGCGCGCTATTCTCTCGGCCGACCTAAGAGCCGACTTGGCCGACGCCAAGCCTTTTTTGCCGACGAACCTCAAAGCCGCAGGCAGGGTCTCCGGTCGCGTGAACGCCGACGCGCGAATGTCGCAACTCACAAATATGCGCCTCGACCGTATGCGCCTGTCGGGGTCGCTTTTGGCCTCGAATCTCGACGCTACGTACGACACCATCGCGGTGAAGACACCCTCGGCGCGCGTTGATTTCTCGCTGCCCAACTCCTCGCCGACCATTCCCGCCGCCACTTTCGCGTCGCTCACCCTCACGGCCGACAAGTTCGCGGCCCAAATGGGCGCGGACGCGTACGCAACGCTCGACGGCACCCGCCTGGAGCTCGAAACCTCCAACGTGATGGACACCGAGCGCACCCCCGCCGTAAGGTGCGACTTCGCCTTTGCCAACCTCGCCGCCCGGATGGACGACATGTCGGTGGCCGCCGTGCGCCCCTCGGGAACGGTGTCGATGGAGCCCGGCCGACGGGGCGCCACCCAGCGCCTTAGGGTTGCCTACAACGGCGGGGCGATCAACGGGAAAATGGCTGCGACGGGCTCCGCCGTCGACCAAGAGGGCTCGGCGAACGACATCGCCGCCGCGCTCGAAAAACTGAATATCGACGCGACGGTCGTGTACGACCCCGCCAAGGAGGAGTTGTGGCGCAAGTTCATTCCGCGCGGCAAGTTCGCCATGGAGGGCTTCACCGCCACCGTGCCCTCTTTGGATTACCCGGTCGAGGTGCCCACGCTGGCCATGGATTTCACTCCGCGCACCTTCAATATCGACCGCGCGCGCGTGAAGTTGGACGAGAGCGACTTTTCGCTCGACGGCACGGTTCACAACATCGTGCAATATTTCAGGGGCGACTCCATCCTGCGCGCCGAATTCAACTTCGACTCGCCCGTCACCAACGTGTCGCAACTGTTGGCTCTCACCAGCGGCATCGGCGGCGAAGAGCCCGAAAAGCCTGTCGCGACCAACGGAACGTCTCCGGCTTGCGACACGATCGCCGCAGCGAAACCCGCCCCCGGAACCACGGTCGCAAAACCCGAAACTCCGAAAGCCCCCGCCCCCGACGAATTCTCCGGCCCGTGGATGGTGCCCCAGGGCATCGACCTCGTTCTGAACGCCAACATCGGGAAGGCTTTGTGGGAGGGCGAGCCGCTGTTCTCCAACGTGAACGGCGAGATATGGATCCGCGACGGAGCGGTGTCGATAACGCCCCAGCTTACGTTCGACTCGCCGGTGACGCACGGTGTGGTTCAGTTGCTCTATCGCACCCCCGACCGCAACAACCTGTTCGCAGGAGTGAGCATCCACCTCTCCGACATCGAGATGCAGGAGTTGATAAGTCTCGTTCCCGACCTCGACAAAACGGTGCCCATGCTCCGTTCGTTCAGCGGCAAGGGCGAGTTTCACGCCGCCGCCGAAGGATATATGGACTCCACCTATCGCTACAAAATGTCCACCATGAGGGCCGCCGCGTCGATAGCGGGAACCGATCTGGCGCTCAAGGACGAAGAGATGTTGCGGCAAATCGCGTTCCTGTTGAAGTACAAGGACGAAGGGGCGATCCGGGTCGACAGCATGCGCGCCGAGCTCACCGTGTTCCGCAACGAGGTGGACGTCTATCCGTTCCTGATGAAGGTCGACCGCTACGGCGTGGTGATCGGCGGGCGTCACAACCTCGATATGAGTTTCGACTACAACATCTCGCTGGTCGAGAGCCCGCTGCCGTTCCGCGTGGCGGTCGACGTCAAGGGCACGCCCGACGACCCCAAGTTCAAGGTGTTCTCCAAGAGCCGCTATCCCGATTTCTACCGCCCCAGGTACGAGGGCGTGGTCGAGAGCCGCGAGATGGAGCTGCGCAACATAATCCGAGGCAGCCTCATCTCGACGCAGCCGACTCCGGCTCAGGCTCCTCAGCCTTCTCCGGCGCAACAGGCTCCTCAGCCCTCGACGCAGCAGGCTCCTCAGCCTTCTCCGGCGCAGCAGGCTCCTCAGCCCTCTCCGCCTCAGCGGTAGCCGGCGCGGTGGCCGCCATCATTCGGGGCCGCTCCCGGGTAGTCGCAGCAATCGGGATCAAGATTAAGGGTCGCTTTCGGGCGACCTTTTCTTTTTCCCGCCCCCGCTCTCGGGCGGCATTTTGTCCCTGTAAGCACATTAGGGCGGCCTTTTTTTTCGTTCCAGATACAATTATCGAAAAAAACCGTATGTTTGCGCTCGGCTTTACATACATTTTACGGCAACACGACAAACCCTAATACCGAGATATTTATGAAAACAGCTTACAAATCATTCGCGATCGCACTTGCGGGCATGCTTGCGTTGGGCCTTTCGGCCTGCGACAAGTCGACGCCCGAACCCACCGGCGAGATCATTCTGGGAACTGAAACTCTGGAGTTCGCCTTCGCCGGCGAGACCAAAACCGTGACCGTGGACACCGACATGGAGTGGACGGTCGCCGCCACCGAGGGCCAAAATTGGTTGACGGTCGAAAAGACGGGCGACGGGGAGTTCTCCGCTACGGCCGCCGCCAATCCGTTCGCGTTTGGGCGGCAGAGCACCGTCACCGTAACCAACGCCAAGGAATCGGCGATCGTGACCGTCGACCAGGAGGCGTCGACCGAGGATCAGGGGGTGGTATTCTATTCGGGAGTCTCGGGGTACAACGGCCCCTATTACGGAAGACAGACCGCCAATTTCGACATCATACTCTACTCCGAATACGATGCCAGAGAGGCGCTCAAAGACGGCTACTCCATAGAGTTGGATCTGGCTGCCCCCGCGATATCGGCGGACGGCAGGCTCGACATCGCGCCCGGAACGTATGAACTGACCTATCGGTACGCGCCCTACACGGCCGTGATCCAACCGGTGGGATTGACCAACGTGATACGGTGGACCCCCGAAGGATATATCGTGTTGCCCGCCACGGGAGGCAAGGTTCACATTTTGGGCGACAGCGAGGGCTACAACATGGTGTTCGACCTGACCCTTGCCGACGGCTCGCGGTTTAGAGGGGTGTTCAACGAACCACTAACCTCGCAAAACAACGTTTCCGACGCTCCCGCGACGAAGGACGACCTCGATGCGGGAGAGGTCGCAGGCGCATCGGTGGGCCTTAGTTTCGGCGACGACTACTTCGAGAACGGCGCCTACACATGGCTTATGACTACCCACTCCGCCGGCGTCATCGTGGGAAACGACGGCACCTACGCGGGCGACGGATATGTGCTGACCTCGCAGATAACCTCGGTCAAGCAGGGCGAAGGGGCGTATCTGCCCGATGCGATGTATGCCGTCTCGATGAATGTCGAACGCGCCCCGACAGTCATGCAGGGATACGACGTGAACGGCACCAAGGGCGGCACGTGGCTACGCAAAATAGTGGCCGGCGCGGTGGCGGACGAAAGGGCCGTCAAGGTGGGCACCCTCACCACCACCCTCGACGGCGACACCTACACCGTGACCCTCGACGGGGTGGACGAGACGGGCGCCTACATAAAGGGTACTTTCACCGGCGGGGCGACCTCCATTCCATGGCCGTATTGAGATATTGTCTGAAGTAAAAAGCCGCAGGCCGGGATCTCGCTTGATCCCGGCCTGCAGTTTTTTTACTCACCCCATCGCGCCGCACAACAAGTTCAGGCGATGTGCGCCGAGCGAGGCGCCGAGGGGCGTTAAAGCACCGTCCGCGAACGGGACACGCCGTACTTTTTGACCGACGAGACCCTGCGGACCATCGGAGCCGGAGGTATCTCCCCGGGGGTCAGGTGGCGGATGCAACGCGAATAGTTGCTCGACTGTTTGCCCATCATGTTGGATATCCCGGTGGTGAAGTCGATGTACCAGAAGGTACTGTTGTTGCCCACGTTGGTCACCCCCCAGTGGTTGCCCGGTTCGAAGTAGTGGAACGTGGCCGTGTTGGCGGCTGCGTCGGTGCGGTCGTGCGGCCCGCCGAAAGTCTCCTCCATCACCGCCTCCAACAGGCCCGAGTTGGCGTATATGAGCGCCAGTTCGCGCTCCGAAGGGGCCTGCCAGCCGGTGGGGAATCCGGGTTCGCCGTAATCTCCGCACAGCGCGCCGTTCCCGGTACCGACTATCGTTTGCGCCGGGGTTTGCGGGGTGGTGCCGCTGCTCCACCTATACCACCGGCCGATGAGGAACGCCTCGCCGACGGTGTTGTATTCGGCCTCTCTGATCGTGTTTTCGGTCTGACCGGGCTTGCGGTCGTCCAGATTGGGGATTTGTCCTTCGAGGTTGGCCACAAGGTGCCCCTCCGAGTAGTAGAACATGTCGGTGGTGGGCATGCCGGGTATGTCGCGCACGCACCTGACGGAATGGAGCTCGTTTTTGTTTACGCCCACCACAAAGTTGGCCTCTTGCGTCATCTGCGAGGCGTTGGCGATCGAGGGGTCGTCGGTGCTCTCGTTGGTCGTCCAGTAGTTTACGGACGCGGCGGCGCCGAGCCCGAAAGGCCGGTAGATACCCTGGTTGATGGTGTAGTCGAACGCGCTCCTCCACTGATATATCTGCATGGTCTGGGCGGGGGTGGGAAGATACCACTTCACCTCGTCGCCCGATATCACTCCGTCGCCGTTCTCGTCGCGGTTTTTGCGCATGCAATAGTCGGCGGCGTTGGTGTTCGAGAACGGGTTGTAGAGCCCTCCGGCGGGCGAAAGGTTTGTCTGCGCCCTTTGGGGCGGCGTGCCGCCGTCGCGATAACGGTCGTATATTCCTCGCGTGGCGGCGAGGCCGTCGTAGGGCTGGTTATACTGTCCTCCGGTGGTGGCGGCGGTGAATCTCCAGAACAGACTTGCTGGAGAGTCGGCCGGCAACAGGTCGGCCGGCAGCGCGGCGTTCTCGTAGTAGATTATGCGATTCTCCTCGACGCTCTCGATACCCAACTGCGAGTGGTACCTGCCGCCCTCGAATCCCCCGTAGGTGCCGACGGTCTTGAGCCCGTTTTGATCGACGCGGTGGAAGAAGAAGCTCTCACGCCCCTCTGCCACGCCCGTCAGATACTCCTGCTCGGAGTGGGCGCCCTGCACGAAACCGATGCGGACGAGCGCCGTGCGGAACGGCGGGTTGACGGTCATCTCACCCTCGTCGGCCACGACGGCGCCTGTGCCGGTCGTGTAGTCGATGTTCTCGTTGAAGTGCAACAGCAGTCGTTTTTTCCACTGGCCGCCGCCCGCCGGCATGTCGGCGTAGAGCACCGTCGACGCCTCGGGGGTGTACCAGGTCACGGGCGCGCCGTTGACCGGATCGGTCGGATCGGGCATCGAAAACCTGAGCCATTTGTCGGCGTCGGCATCGTCGTCTTCCATCGCCACCCAGTCGTCGCTCATAGCTCCGGCGAGCGTTCCGGTTCCCGACTGTATCTTCAGGAAGCCCTCCACCGTGCCCGAAATATAGCCCGGAAGATCGACGTAGTGGGCGTCGACGCTACCGAAACGGTTTTCGCCCGAGATGGGTGCGTCGGCCACGGCCGGAAGTTCGAA
Source organism: Alistipes sp. (assembly GCA_031285345.1). GTDB lineage: Bacteria > Bacteroidota > Bacteroidia > Bacteroidales > Rikenellaceae > UBA940. Next base: position 3,825 of record JAITWI010000069.1, on the reverse strand, counting down.
CAGTACCAACTGGTCGAGATATTCGCGGCGGGTGTCGATCGACACGTCGTCCAGACCGTTGATGTATACGTTGAAGTGGTAGACGGTGTTGCGGTCGACGTCGAAGTTGGTCACGTCGTCGGGCCGATTGTTCTCGGGAGAGCGCCCCTTGCCCGCGTGCACCCACGTGAGCAGGGTCTTGCCCCTCATCTCGGGGTCGGGCGCGTCGTCGCCTATGAACGACGTTATGCGGATGTGGGCGGCGTCCTGGGGCGCGAGGGTGTATCGGCCGTAGACGTCTTCCACGTCGGCGCCGTCGCCGTAGTCCACTATTTGGGATTCGGAGCCCTTGCGGTTCTCGAAGGTGAACACGTCCCAATGCTGCACGGTGTAGTAGTTGCCGTTGGCCTCGACTATCGGCTCGCCTCCCGTCGGAGCGATGTCGATGGCGGCCGTGCGGTAGTAGTCGCCGCCGGTGTAGCCCGTTTCGGCGGAGTTGAAGTCCTCGTCGCGCGGAAACAGGAACGAGCCCCGCGTGAAGTTGACGCCGTACATCGTCCGCGGGTTCACTCCCGAGGTGACGGTGGGATCGCCCGGGCCGACCACCTTGTTGTGGAGGTTGATCGAAAAGTGGGCGTACACCCTGTCGAGCGTCAGCGTCTCGGTGAACGTCGCGTCGGGGGCGGGATCGGCCGGGATGGTCAGCGTCTGCACCTCTCCCGAGGCGAGGGGCAACTTGCCCAGATCCTGCGGGGAGAGGGTGGTGTAGACGATATATTTCCGCTTCAGGTCGCCGAACGTATGCACGTCGTCGAAATACTCCCTCAGGTTGCCGTAGGGGACGTTGCTGTCGTCGAGGTTGGCGATGGCGTAGGCGTGGTAGGTGGTTCCGGGGCGCAGATCTATCTCCTGTCGGATCTCGAAGGCGAAGTAGCGGCGTTCGATCACCGCGTCTCCGTCGGTTATGCCGGGCTCTCCGTCGGTGTCCTCGAACAGGAACATGTTTATGTTGTCTATCGCGTTGAACGGATCGGGATAGCCGGCGCGGGTGGCGTATTGGGCGGCTCCGCGCGCCTCGAAGTCAATAGTCACGGCGACGAGCTCCCCCGAAGCCTCGGTGGAGGGGCGGTGTTCGATGGGATCCGTCACGCAGCCGCTCAGTGTGGCTAACGCCCCAAGGGCCATGACGGCGGTCGTTATGTTTTTCATAGTCATCGTTCTGTTTTTTTGCGTTTGTCGGGGGCGGGATTAGTCGAATATGGAGTCCATCCACCATTCGTCGGCTTCTGTGACGGCGAGTTCGAGCCTGTACGACTCCATGAACCTGAGCGTGACGTCGTATATCTTGCCCGGCTCGATCGGATTGGCGAAGATGTAGTCGGCGCCGATCCAGTTGCGCTCCGACGTTAGCGCGCCGATGCGGTATTTGGTGGCCGGAAGAACCATAAGCGAGCCGGCGTATTGACCCTGCGGCTGGTCGGGCAAAAGCGGGTCGTACAGAGTGGTGGATAGCTCTATCGGAGCTGCCATGTCGCTGTTGTAGTCCACGCTCACCGCGTCGGGGTGAACGCTCGCCATACCGTCGAGCATGTCCACCTGCACCATGTTGGGCTGCTCGCGGGCGATGACCTCCTCTATCCAGCCGAACTGCGCCCTTGCGGGCATGTTGTCGGCGACGACCCAAAAGCGCAGCTGCGCGAATTTGTGGGACATTACCATTCCGGGGTTTTGCGCCCCCGTCTCGACCGTCGGCTGATCCTGCGAGCCCCAACCGAGGTCGGAGCAGAGTATATCCTCCTGTCCCGTCAGATCGCGGAACACCGCCACCGCACCCATGTCGGACTGCTCCAGCATGTTGTAGTCGGAGCGGTAGGGATAGACCACCCTGAGGAAATAGTGTTCGTTCGCGATCTCGGGATAGAACTTGGTCGTGACGTACATCCCCGTCGGATCGACATACTCTATAAGGCCGTTGTCGGGGGTGGCGCCCGGGGCGAGGATACCGTCGGAGTCGTCGTCGCGGCTGGCGAAGAAGCCTCTCGAAAGTTCTACCGTCTGGCTGCTCCATCCGGCCACGCCCGGTTGGTCGGTCGCGGGATCGGCGGTGTTGTGGTTGACGTTCACTATCGCCACGTCGAGCTGTCTCGAAGGCAGGCCATCCTCGGGGTCGATCGCACCCGGAACGAATTCGGCGCGGGTCGTGATGTCCGACCACATGGTTCCATCCATTCGAACAGCGGGTTTTTTGTTGGGTTCGGCGCCGCCGTCGACAGGGTCGGTCGAACATCCGGCCGACATAGCCAACACGAGAAGTGCGGCCGCTGAGCTATAAAATCTTTTCATAATCTTGTCGTCTCTGTGTTAGAACATCTCCACGTTTTCCACTCCGCCCGGGCTTCCGTCGGTCCACTCCTCGATGGTGTTGGTCCGGTGGAACTCGACCGAGATGCCGTCTACCGATACCGTCACCAAAAACACCGTCACAAGGCCGGCGTGCATATATGCCGGCGGCATGGGTACCGAGTAGGCGTAGGTTTTGTCGTGGTGGCGGAATCCGACGTTCACCATCGCGCGGGTCGAGGCGTCGATATCTTTCGGAAGCAGCAGCAGGGTGTTGACTCCGTTCTCGGTGGTGGGATCGACCACGTCGGTGGACGACATCTCGAAGCCCGGCTCCAGATCGGGGTCGTAGGCGAGTTTCAGATTCCAGTTCACGCCGCCCATGCGCGCCTCGCCCCAGGCTCCGTCGCCGTAGACGTCGCTCACGGTGGGCGCATAGCCCAGATCGAGCGTTGCCGAGACGGGAAGGTTGTCGGCGGTGAGGTTGACCGAACTGATGTAGTAGGGCTCCTCGACCTGTTCATCGGGGTGGAACGCCGAGAAAAGGAACGCGATGCCGGAGAGGGCGTGGCGCATCCGGTAGGTCACCATGCCGTCGTCCACCTCCGTGTCGGAGGAGTCGCGGTTCTTGTCCAACACCGGCGTGGCGACCAAAATATCCCTCATCTCATCAATGTCGCCTGCCGGAATGGTGTAGGTCAACGTCGGATGGCCCTGTTTGTCGGCGGCCGAGACGGAGAGGCCGGTAGAGGCCGGAAACTCCGACGAGTGGGGAGAGTAGGCGAAGAAGCTGTTGTTGACGCCCTCATCGAGCGGCCAGTAGACCACAGGGTTGTACTCCCAGTCGTCTTGCACGCGGGTAAGTTTCTGGTTGTAGAGCAGGTTGGGCGTGCGGTCGGTGGCGGAGGCGAAACCCGTGGCGCCGGTCGAGAAGCCGAACACTCCCATCGAGGTTATCTCGTCCGCGTTGTCGAAGGTGTTGCTCCTCGTGGCCGCCGGAGACGAGACGCCGAAACGCATTTCGCGGACGTCGTTGCGGGCCTCGGGTTCGGGACGGGGCTCGTCGCCCTTTATGCAGCCGCCCAGAGCGAATGACACGCAGAGGATGGTTGCCGTTTTAATAATCCGATTCATTATCGTGTGTGTGTTTTTATTGTGCGACTTTTTCGAGGATCACGGAACCGCGGTTGCGAATCTGCGCGGCCGGGGTCTGGGTTGTGGGGCCCGACACGGCGTCCAACAGCGGGTCGCTCCACGGATCGGGGGCGGGCTGGGCGGCGGCCACGAGGCGCCACACCGCGGGGTCGTAGTCCACGGCGAGGGTGTAGTTGCCCATCTCGCCCGGAACTTCGTCGTAGCCCCACGCGCTGACGAGTTTCTTGGCGTCGAACATCACTACGTCGCCGACGCTGAAGCCCGGATATTCGTCCATGTCGATGGCTATGTCCTGGTCTATCGCGCCGTCGAAATAGAGGGCGAAGTAGTTGCATCTTGGGCCGTCGGGCG
>JAITWI010000060.1 GCA_031285345.1 Alistipes sp. | reverse complement strand
CAAGCCTCGACCCTCCGGATCCCCCAAAAAACAACAAGTTCCCCCGACTCCGTGTCGGGGGAACTTGTTACATACGGAACAACCCGTTATTCAGACAACCCGCTACTCGGCGGCCTGTTTTTCGAGTTCGATGACGCCCCTGAACTCCGCCTCTATCTTCACGCGGCGATTCGTTCGGTTGTTTTTGCCTTCGAGGTGGAATATGATTATCGAGCCGTCGGAGCCGTTGTTGGTGTTGTTGAACGATCCTCCGTCGATGGTCACGGGAGCGGTGATGGTCTCCCCGTCGGTGTAAATCTGCTGATACCACGAACGGTATAGATATTTGTTGGAGGCGTCGTACGTCCCCACCCTGAATTTGAACCGCGACATTTCGCCGGCCGTGTCGGGAGTGAATTCGACGGGCGTGAGCATCAGGTTTTGCTCGGTCGAGCCCGACTGCTCGTGCGTGTAGACCTCCATCTGCATCTCGTAGCGCAATCCGTCGGCGCCTATCTCGTCGGAGGAGAGGAACAGGTACGCCAAGCCCGCGTTGTCGTCCAAACCTTCGGGCCTGTTGTAGCCATATATCAGCCGCGCCTTTTTGAACACCGGAGTGAGCAGTTCGTGGTCTATTGCGCGCCTGTCGGTGACGGGCATGAAGCCTTCGAACCACCAATCGCCTATCTCGGTCTGGGTGCCGGCGTAATCCTTGCCGTCCAGAGACATCTCTATGCGAAGCGTTCCGTCGGGATAGCTGACGGTCACGGAACCTCCGGTGGCGACCAACACCTTGAGCGGAGGTCCGCCCTCGAACCCGATCTCGGAGTAGGTTATGCCGGCGGTGCTGTATTGATCCTGCGTGAACGAACCGACGAGAGCCGACATGGCCGACTTGTCGCTTTTCAGGGTGTAGGTTCCCTCGGGTATTTTACCCTCTTCGATCAGAATGTTCGGATCGGGATAGGTGACTTTCGGGGCGTAGAGCGTCAGGGCGAGGTTGATATACCTCACGTCGGGATTCTCGGGACTCATCTGCCTGAGGTTGATCACATATTTGTCGGTTCCCGAGGCGTCGGCGTCGCCCCAGTAGAACGCCTGGCCGTCGTCGAGCTGATTCTCATCATTGTCGGGCTCGGGTTCTATGTCGAACGTAGCCTGGCCGAGGTAAGAAAACCGCATGCCTCTTACGGTTTTAGATGTATCGGTCGGGTCTTCGGGATTAAACTCATAGCCATCCAAAACAGCCGTCACCTCATAGTCTTCGCCCTTTTTGGATACCTTTATAGTGCCGCCCGTGAAGGCGTAGCCCACATCGTTGCCCGCTTCGTCCACCTTGCGGTAGAACGTACCTTTGTAGGAACCCTCGGTGGGGTCGCCTTCGATAAATTTGAGCGGCTCGCCGGTGTACTCCGTGTCGAGAGTGTATTCGCCCACCTCCAACTCGAAGGCGGACTCATCGGCCAGCAGCGTACCGAACGCCTCCATAACGAAGATATCGTACGCACCCACCGGACCGGTGGCGAAGTCGATTTCGCCGTTGTAGAACGACATGGCGAAGAAGGCCGAATTTGTGCCGTAGATGTTGCCGAAATATTCCGAATGCAACTTATTCAGAACTATGGTCTCCTTTGGAGCCGTGCGATCCTCGAACGACAGCGCGCCGCTGTAATAGAACTCCATATCCTCGAAAGTCTCGGGCTCGCCGCCTCCGTCACTCTGAATGTAGCCGTCCAGCGTCGCGACCACCACGTAGTTCACGCCCTTGACGACGTCGAGTTCGCCACCGGTGATTACATAGGTGGTCTTTTCTCCGTCTTTCATCTTCACGAAGTAGGTGCCGTTCAGCGACTCGCCCTCGACGCTGCCGCCCACGAACTGTCCGGGAGTTCCGGAGTGTTCGGCCGTGAACTCATACTTGCCGGGAGTAATGACAAATTCTTCAGACGAAGCGGGCATCTCATCGATAGCCTGAACCACGAGTGCTTCGTAGTCGAACTCTTCGGACTCGGCGCCGTACGCACCGTTGAACAGCGCTATGCGCAGGTCGGCCGTTTTACCGTCCACCGCGTCGCCCATGTACAGAGCCTGCGAGTGGTCGAGAACGATGGCCTCTTTCGACGGCTTGGGCGGTTCCGGCGGGTTGTTGCCGTTGTCGGGTTCGCACGAGGCGAAGGCGCCCGATAAGATCAGGGCCGGGATCAGGTAGATTTTTTTCATGCTTTTTGGTTAGGTTAAATTATTAGGTGAAACTTGGTTTTTGGTAAAGTCGATCTTGGGTGAAATTTGGTTTTTGGTAAAGTCGATCTTGAGTGAAATTTGGTTTTCGCTCGCGGCCATTCGCAGTTATTCGCCCCCGCGCCTCTCTCAGCCCGTCCGCTTTATACAAAGCTACCGAATAATTTCCACAACTCCTAATTTTCCGCCAATAAAAAACGGGCCCCGACGACCGTCGGAAGCCCGTTTACCGTAATTCGAGCGTAAAATCAGAGCGTGGTGAGTTTCAGGTTGCGGAACATAACCTTTATGCCGCCGCCGTCGTGGATCTGGAGCGCGATGCGCCCCTGCCGCCCGGCGAACGCGCCGTCGGTAAGGTTGGTCACCTCCTCGCCATTGAGCCACACCGTCACGTTGTCGCCCAACGCTTTCACGCGCATTTCGTTCCATCCGTCGCGCAAATGCTCCACCGGGGGTTGGAACAGCCACCCGCGGCCGTAACTCTCGTAAATGCCGCCCGAGTGTTTGCCCGCCGGAGCCACCTCCACCTGCCAGCCGTTGACGCGCGCCTCGGGAAAAACCACCGAGTGGAAGAAGAATCCCGAGTTGCCGTCGGACACCTGGTTGAACTCGAACGTGCAGTCGAAGTCGTCGTAATATTCGCGAGTGGCCAGATAGCCGTAACCCTTGTCGGGCCCGCTTTCGAGCACGATCGAACCCTCCTCGACGTAGAAAAGTTCCGTTCCGTAGGGCTCCCAGCCTTTGAGGTCGACCCCGTTGAAGAGCGACACCTCGCGACCCGCCTTGCGCGGCAATTCGCGCACCTTCACGTTGCGGAACGACGCGGGATAGCCGTGATCCTGCAAACAGAGCAGTCCCCGGTGCGCGAGGCCATACTCGGGCGCGTTCTCCCACTTGCCGCTGTCTCGTCGGGCGAACCAGTCGTCGGTCCACGCCTCGAACTCGATGGTTTTCACGCCGTTGAGCCAATACTCCACATGCCCGTTGTCGAATATGATCTCGGAGTTGTTCCATTCGCCCGGAGGATTGATGGTCACCCCTTCGAGCGACGGCAGATACATGGCGTAGTCGACCCCCATCGACTGCCAATCTTCGAGCTTTTCGCCGCTCGCCGCCTCGTATCCCGCCACGTCGATGAGCTGATACTCCGGCCCGGTGACATAGGGCACGGCGAATTCGGGACGCTCGACGACGTGATAGAGGATGCCGCTGTTGCCCCCTTCGGAGAGGCTCCAGTCGACCGACAGATGGAAGTTTTCGAACTCGCGGTCGGTGACGATGTAGCCGCTGGCATCGCTTCCGCTGCCGTCGGCCTGAATTGCGCCGTCGACCACCTGCCATCCGGTGAGCCCCTGTTCGTTGAAGTTGCGCCATCCGTCCAAGGTAGTGCCGTCGAACAGCAGCTCCCATCCCTCGGCCGCCTCGGCTTCGGTGAGTGTGTTGGGTTTTTGACCGCAGGCCGACAGATTCATTGTCGCTACCGCCAGCGCGGCGATCGTCGAAATCGTAAAAATTCTTTTCATAACAGGTTTATTTTAGGTTGGTGATTTTTTGCGTAGCTAATTCTTGGTTCGTCATTTATTCCATATCTCCCAATTTCGTTCGGCCTGGGCGAGCAGCATCTCCTCACCGCCGATCGTGGCCGCACCCCTTCGCGCTCCCTCTCGCATAAATGCCGTTTCGGCAGGGTTGTACACCAGATCGTAAAGGTAATGTTTCGTCCCCAAGGCGTCGTATGGCAACTCGGGTCGCCCATTCACATCCGGCCACATCCCGAGCGGCGTGGTGTTGATAATCAGTTTGTGGTCGCCCACTATTTCGGGGGGCAGGTCGCCGTAAGCGATGACGCCCGCGGCCGGATTGCGCGAAACAGTAGTGTGCTCTATGCCTATTTGCGTCAAAACGTGGAGAACAGCCTTCGCCGCACCCCCGCTGCCCAACACCAACGCCTTAACCTCCACGTGACGTCCGTCAAAAAGTTTTTCCAACCCGACGCCGAAGCCATGCGCATCCGTGTTGTGGCCGACCGATCGACCGTCCGAGTCTATCGAAACGCAGTTCACAGCCCCGATCGCGCGCGCCTCGGGCGACACCTCGTCCAAAAACCGCATCACCTCGACCTTGTAAGGAATCGTCACGTTGAATCCCGCAAGATTCGGGTGCGCTGCCAACACTGCGGGCAACTCGTCGATCGAGCCCAACTCGAACTCAAGATACTCGACGCCGTGCCGCTCCTCGAAATATCGCTTAGAGAACGAGTGGCCCAGCGGTCGGCCTATGATCCCCAAAACTCGCCTCACGACAAAACCCTTACATCAGATATTTAACCAGCACGAACGTCCCGATCAGCAGCACCGTGAAAGCCACGGCCAACAGGTTGAAGTACTTGTCGATGAACACCTTGATGGGTGCGCCGAACTTCCATATCAGTCCCGAGATGAGGAAGAACCGCAGCCCGCGCGACACTATCGACGCAATTACGAACCCCCACATGTCCACCCCGAAAACTCCGCCCGCGATGGTGAACAGCTTATAAGGTATCGGCGTGAATCCGGCGGTGAATATCGCCCAAAAGTTATACTGCTCGAACTTGGCCTGCACCCCGAGAAACTCCTCCAGAGAGAACAGATGCGCGTAGCACCACTCGGCCAGCCCGGTGTAGTCGCCCGTCGCGTTCTGCCACAAAAAGTAGCCTATCGCGTAGCCGCCCACAGCGCCCAACACCGACCCCGCCGTGCAGATAGCCGCATAACGAAAAGCCCGCCGCGGATTGCCCAGACAGAGCGCTATCAGCAGCACGTCGGGCGGAATGGGAAAAAAACTCGACTCGGCGAACGCCAACACGAACAGCGCCACGCCGCCCCACTTCGATTCGCCCCAACCCAGCACCCAGTCGTAGAGCCTGCGGGCCATATTTTTCTTTATAACAATCTCCGTCATACTAATTCACGTAAATGTCGTCCTCGACCCTCCTTCACTCCTCCGACCCATCCGGGTCTTCCGGATCTTCCGGGTCTTCCGGGTCTTCGGGTTCAGGCTCGGGCTCTTCGATCTCCTCCCCCGCCTGCTCGCCTTTATATTCATACTCGATCCCGCCGCTCTCGAAGATCAACGTAAACCTATAGACCTCTTCCGGCGCAGGCGAAGATGCGGCCGCCGCCACCGAGATACCCAACATCACCCCGTCGCCCATATCGGAAACCCCTCCGGCGGCACTCAACGAGACCCTTCCTTGGGCGTCGTCCGTCACGGCAACCGTCCAGTCCGCCTTCGAGAACACCTCCAGCATACCGTCCTCGACACCTCCGGCGGCAATCACGAGCCTGCCCGACGGCTCCTCGACGAGCTCCTCCGACTGCACCAACAATCCCAACCCGTTCTGCACCACAGGAATGGTATCGGCCAGCGGGGCGTACGCCTCGGAAGCGGGGATCAGATAGACGGTGTCGCGGCGCAAATCGAGGCTGCGCGACGACGACGCGGTCAGTATGACGGCTCCCGGCAACCCCTCCTCACTTCTGGTCGCCGTCAGCCACTCGCCGATTTGCACCGACGCCCTCCAACCGCTATGGTTCAAGTCGTCCACCGGGAGCGTCTGCACTTCGCCCAGCGCGTCGAACGGCACCAGAGTCGAGGCGTCCGCATCCAACCGGGCGTCCATCGCGAGCTGGGTCACAAGCACTGTGCGCGTGAGCCCGTCCGCCGAGGCGAACTCCACCTCGGCCGTGCGCGCCGCGAGGCTCTCGTTGGGGCCGGTGAGAATCACTTTCAGTGCGCCGTTCTGCTCGTCGTATTCGTATCTGGCGACCCACTCGGCCATTCCCTTTTCGTTGACCATCCACTCCGCCGACGCCTCCACCGTTATCACGGCTTCGAGCGCGAGGGCGGAAATGGAGACCTCGCCGGGGGTTGTACGCAGATATTTTTCGGGCTCGCGGCAGCCTGTAAAGAGAAGCGCAAAGGCCGCGGCGAGGGCGATAATCGGATGTGTGAAAATTGTTTTCATAATATTAGGCAAAGGTAGCAAATAATTTACTAATTTCGCCGCCATTATAATCAATTAACAGATCGTCATCCTGAACTGCTAAAATTGTGTCATTCCGCGCTAAATCGCGGATTTACATTACAAAATGAAATGAACGAACAGAAGATCAAACAGGTCAGCGACGTCGTGATTCGCTTTTCGGGCGACTCGGGCGACGGAATGCAGCTGACGGGCACGCTCTTTTCGGACGCGGCCGCCGTACTGGGCAACGGCATCTCCACTTTTCCCGATTTTCCGGCAGAGATTCGCGCTCCCCATGGCTCCATCGCGGGAGTGTCGGGCTTTCAGGTGCACATCGGCTCGGGCCGCGTGACCACCCCCGGCGACTACTGCGACGCGTTGGTGGCGATGAACCCCGCGGCTCTGAGGGCCAACGCCAAGTGGCTGAAGCGCGACGCGACGGTGATAATCGACGGCGACAGCTTCGTCGAACGCGACATTCAAAAGGCGGGCTTTGTGACCGACGACCCGATCGCGGAGTTGGGCCTCACCGATCACAACATCGTGATGACAGGCATCACCTCGATGACGCGCGACGCGCTGGAGGGTCTGGGGCTCGACAACAAGAGCGTCGTCAAGTGCAAGAACATGTTCGCGCTCGGCATCTGCTTCTACCTCTACAACAAACCGCTGGAGCACACTTTCGAATACATAGAGCGCAAATTCGGCAAGAAAGCCCCGACCATAGCCCAGGCCAACATCCTCGCGCTGAAGGCAGGCTACAACTACTCGGCCAACAACCACATATTCGCCAATACCTACGACGTGGCTCCGGCGAAACCCGCCCCGGGAACCTACCGCACCATCAACGGCAACCAGGCGGTGGCGTGGGGATTCATCGCGGCGTCCGAAAAGAGCGGCAGGCCGCTGTTCTGCGGTTCGTATCCGATTACTCCTGCGACTGTCATTCTCGAAGAGTTGGCAAAGAGGCGCGATCTGGGGGTGAAGACAGTGCAGGCCGAGGACGAGATAGCGGGTATCTGCACCTCGATAGGCGCGGCCTTCGCGGGTAACTTCGCCGTGACGACCACCTCCGGCCCGGGACTTTCGCTCAAGAGCGAGGCGATGGGTCTTGCGGTGATGACGGAACTTCCGTTGGTCGTTGTGGACGTGCAGCGCGGCGGCCCTTCGACGGGTCTTCCGACGAAGACCGAACAGAGCGACCTTTTGCAGGCGCTGTATGGCCGCAACGGCGAGGCTCCTATGGTCGTCATCGCCGCGTCGACCCCTTCGGACTGCTTCCACTACGCGTTTTGGGCGGGCAAGATCGCGCTGGAACGCATGACCCCGGTGCTGTTGTTGACCGACGGCTTCATCGCCAACGGCTCGGAACCGTGGCGCATCCCCTCCATGAGCGACTATCCGGCCATCACTCCGCCCGTAATCAGCGAGGCGCCGGGCGAACAGTATTTCTGCTACGACCGCGACCCTTCGGCGGGAGCCCGCACCTGGGCGATTCCCGGCACCCCCGGCCTTGAGCACCGCATCGGCGGCCTCGAAAAGGACAAGCGCATCGGTTGCGTCTCCCACGACCCGAAGAATCACCAGACGATGACCGAACTTCGCGCCGCTAAAATAGCCCGTGTGGCCGACTGCATCCCCACGCAGGAGGTGATCGGCTCGGACGAGGGCGATCTGTTGGTGGTGGGCTGGGGCGGCACTAAAGGACACCTGCAATCGGCGGTCGACGCAATGCGGGAGGAGGGCAAAAAGGTGTCGCTGTGCCACTTCAACTGGATCAACCCCCTGCCCCGCGGCGTGGAGGAGATTTTCGCGAAATTTAAGAAAATAGTGGTTTGCGAGCTCAACATGGGCCAGTTCGCGGGTTACCTGCGGATGAACCTGCCCGAGTTCCGCTACGAGCAGTATAATAAGGTGCAGGGTCTGCCGTTCACCGTGGACGAACTCGTCCACCATTTCGAAACCATCTTAAAATAAGTTTGCCATGTCACACAACTGCATATATTCGGCCGCCGATTTCAAGAGCGATCAGGAGGTCAAATGGTGCCCCGGCTGCGGCGACCACGCTGTTTTGAGTTCGATGCAGGGGGCTTTGGCCCGCATAGCCACCGAAGACGGCGTCCCCAAGGAGAAATTCGCGGTGATAAGCGGCATAGGCTGCTCGTCGCGATTCCCGTACTACGTGAAGACCTACGGGTTCCACGGCATCCACGGCCGAGCGGCGGCGATCGCCACGGGCGTCAAAACCGCCAATCCTGAACTCAATGTTTGGGTGGCGACGGGCGACGGCGACTCTCTGGCCATCGGCGGCAACCACTTCATCCACGCGGTGAGGCGCAACGTCGACCTCACCATGATGCTGTTCAACAACGAGATATACGGCCTGACCAAGGGTCAGTACTCGCCCACGACGAAGATCGGAAAGATAACTAAGACATCGCCGTTCGGGACGTTCGAAAAGCCGTTCAAACCGGGCGAACTTGCCATCGGTGCGGGCGGAACGTTCTTCGCACGGTCGGTGGACGCCGAGGTCGCGCTCACCACCGAGTTGCTTGTGGCGGGTTCGCGCCATCGCGGAATGGCAGTTATCGAGGCGTTGGTGAACTGCGTGATATTCAACGACAAAACCCATGCGCCCTATGTGGGCGACAAGGCTACGCGAGCCGAAAATACGATCCTTTTGAAGCATGGCGAAAAGATGATATACGGCGCCGCGCGCGACAAGGGTCTGGTTTTCGACGGCGAAAAGTTGCGAGTGGTGCGTCTTTCGGAGGGAGGATGGTCGTATGAGACCGGCGGCGGCGAAACCAGGTCGGTTTCGGAGGATGATATTTTGGTGCACGACGCGCACGCAGCCAACCCGATGATCCACTTCCTTTTGGCCGGCATGACATACCCCGAATACCCTGTGGCTTTGGGGATTATACGTCAGGTCGATGCGCTCGCCTACGACGCCGAAGTGGCCCGTCAGGTCGAGGACGCCCGTGCTTCCGCAAAAATCGAGAACGTAGACGGGTTGCTGGCCTCGGGCTCGACCTGGAGCGTCGCCGAATAATGTTGAGCGCCGGCGAAGTTGAGCGTCGCCGAATAATACCGAGCGCCGACGGGGAGTCGATCGGGCTCGGAGCGTTGTCGCGAAGTAGTCGTAATTACATATTAAAAAACAGCCGAGGCCTCGAAGAAGATCGAAGCCTCGGCTGTTTTAATGTGTTGCCCGTATCCGGAAATCTCGGGGCATCCGGAAATCTTAGGAAAGTCCACAAAACATGGAGCCGTCCTCTATTTTTTTCGTTCGGCGGCGTATGCGGCGAGCATCTCCAGCGACGTTTTGCATGGCGACGAAGGGTATGGCGCGAGAATCACGACGGCACGGTCGACATACGACCGCATCACTCGTTCGGCCTCCTCGATTCCGCCCTCGGCGACGACCGTATCGTGCAGATAGGCAATATTTTCCGGATCGTCGGCCACAGCGGCCAGACGCGCCAACAACTCCGCGCGCCGCTCCGGCGAAGAGCGCTCCAAAACGGCCAGCAGCGGGAGCGTAATCTTACGCTCCCGAAGGTCGTTGCAGGCTGGTTTGCCGGTGTCGCCCGAAACGTCGTAGTCCAAAATATCGTCCTTGATTTGGAAAGCCCTGCCGATCAGCTCGCCGAACTCCCTCATCTCGGCCACCGCGCCGCGCGGCGCACCGACGGAAAGCGCCCCCACTCCGGCACTTACGCCGAAAAGCACCGCGGTCTTCTTGCCGATTATGTCGAGGTATATCTCTCGCGTCATCTCCAATTTGCGGCTCTGTTCGCTCTGGATCAGTTCGCCCTCGCACAGCTCCGACATGGCCCTGACCACATAGTCCACAATGTCGTACTGCGCGCTGTCGAGGCCGCAAACTATGCTTTTTGCCAGAATCATATCGCCCGCAATCACCGCCGCCCGCGAACCGGCCATCGCCCTCATCGAAGGTCTGCCGCGTCGGGTGTCGCTCTCGTCTATCACGTCGTCGTGCACCAGCGAGGCGGTGTGCATCATCTCGACAAGCATCGCCGCCAGGTAGGTGCGCGCGCCCACAGTCCGCCGCACACCGGAACCGGCACCGGAGTTAGCATCCGCATCCACCCCACGTCCCGACGGAGCGTGCAAAGAGGCGCACAGCAGCACCGTCATCGGCCGGAACCCCTTGCCGCCGCCCGAGATAATGTAGTCGAGGATGCCGCCGACATATTCGCTGTCGGAGCGCATGTTTCGCACCATAAAACGCTCGTACTCTGCCAATTGTTCGACGATCGGCCTGCGGATTTCTTCTGTCGTGCTCATTGTGAATGTGTTTTTTAGCTACGCAAAGATAGCAAAACAAAAAATATATAGCTATCTTTACCCGAACAAGCTGCCGTCCGAGGCCCGGCACTCAAAATAAATTGCCGTGGACGGCATCGTAACCGCATGGACACACTGAAAAAGCAGCTGAACGCCGAATGCTCATACCGCATGAGGGACGAAACGATGGATATGTTCCTCGCGGCGATGTCTGTCGTGGAGCTACGCGCCGGCGAACCGCTCATAGACTACGGTGCGCTCGACAGCAACATCTACATACTCAAAAATGGCATCGTAAGGGTGGCCTACTTTAACGGATTCAAGGAGTTGACCTGGGCGTTCGGCACGCCGGGCACGATGATGGGGTCGTACTACCCGTTCTACAAGCACGAGCCGTCGTTCTTCCGGTTCGAGGCGTGTTGCGACTCCGTTTTTATGAAGATATCGAAGCCAGGATTCGTGGAACTGACGCGCCGGTCGCACGACTTCGCCCAGTGGGTGATGTGGATGTCGGTCGAACAGCTGTGGCTCAACGAAAAGAAGCTGGCCATCGTCAACGGCGACGCCAAGGAGCGGTTCGAGGCGCTGATGAAGAACCGACCCGAGATTATGGAGAAGGTCTCGGCGAAGGTCATCGCGTCGTATATCGGCATCACGCCCCAATATCTGAGCTATCTGAAACGCAACTTTTCGTCATCTCGTGGCGAGGTTTCGACCGACCGGGACGATTTTTCGTCCGATCCCGACGAAAAACGTTAAGTTTTTATTACGCGAGTTAATATACTTTCATCCCCTTTGTTTTTGTTTGGATAATTTTGCGAACGGATGACCTCGCCGCGGGCCCCGTGGCGATTAGTCTAACGGCTACCTTAACTATAAACTAAAACTACTTTGGGAATGAACGTGTTTTTACGAAAATTTGCCGTCATGGCCTTCGCGCCGGTCGCGGTATCGGTCATGTTGCTTGCATCCGGATGCGCCGCGGGATTGCAACAGGAGGTGGACGACCTCAAAAAACGGGTGACGGAGATCGAGGCGGTCGTCTCCGCCCTCGAAGCCAAACACCTTGAGGGGCTGATGGTGGAGGAGGTTACGCCGCTGGACCCGCCCGCCCAAGGGTGGCTGGTGACGTTTAGCGACGGATCCCAGATCGAAATCGCGAACGGCGGAGTCGAGGTGCGCGTCGAAGAGGACGGTTCGGTGACGTTCATCATCGACGGCGAAGAGTTCACCTTCGGACGCGGGAGCGATCTGCGGAGCATCGAGGTGATGACCGATGTGGTGGCGTTCGACGGCGCCCAGACCGTGGAGGTGCTTGTGCGCGTCAATCCTTCGACCGCCTCCATCCCCACCGGCACGGGCGAGGCTATCGCAATGTGGACGCTCGACCAGGTGGGTACCCGCGCGAGCTATCTCAACCCCGCGGCGGCGTTCGCCATCGAGAGCATCGAACCCGACGGAGAAAAGACGGGGCAGTACGTGGCCACCATATCGGGCAATCCTTTCGAGCACGACCCCGAGGTGACCGAGTACTCGATGGCGCTGGTGTTGGACGAAAACGGCGAAGAAGCGGACGGCCTTATCTCGTCGGGAATGTTCACCGTCACTCAATCCGGCCACATTCTGGGCGAGGTGGTCTACGACGCGCAGATATACATGGCCGACTACTACAAAAACGGCTCGTCGAACTTTCAGCTGAGGCTCAATAGCCTCGATTGGAGCACGATGGACACACCAGGATACACGTTCACCCTGAGCTTCAACTCGCCGCTGGTGGACGACAACTTCGACGTTTCGCACATCCGCATACCCAACGGAACGTACCGCTTCGACGGCGGCACCGACGAGTGGCAGATATATCAGGGCGACATCGCCGAACTCACACCCGAGGGGGACGACAATTGGTACTTCGTGTACGACGGAAGTGTGCTCGACACCAGCACCATGACCATCGAGGGCGAAGGCAGCTACTACAAGATATCGTTCAACGTCAAGACCCGCGGCGGCAAGACCATCGTTGCGAAGTACGAGGGCGAGATCGGCATAAGCAATCCGTTCTACTGGCCTCACAAAAACAACATCGACACCGGGTTCGTTCACTCCGGCCCCGTTGCGACCTGGACCGAAACGGGTTACTTCGGCGACCTGTACGGCGGCGGCGGCGACTCTTTCCGCTTCTTCTTAGTGGACTTCGACACTGAGGATCCGCAGTGGGACGGCGACGGCTGGCAGCTGCACGTCGACTTTTACACCGCGCCCGTCGACAAGGGGGTGTACTCCTCCGGCCTCGACATTCCGGCCGGCACCTACCCCATAAACGACACCAAAGCTCCGGGCACGGTGGTGTTGGGCGGCGGCACCAACATCGTGGAGGTGGTGAACAAAAAGGGTGGAGTGTCGGCGCCGATATCGGGCGGCAACGTGGTCGTTTCGGGCAGCGGCGAGAACTACTCCATGACGTTCGACATAGAGCTTGAGAACAACACCCGCTTCACCGCCACGTACGAGGGAGCGCTCGCAATCGCCAATCCGTTCGGACTGCCGGCGGAGGACGAGTCGGTCGCGGAACCCACGGCACTCGCGGTAGAGAGCGTGAGGCCCATAGGCGCCACGTTGAGCTGGGATAAGGGCGATGCCGACGGTTGGGCGTTCCGCATTCAGGGCGATCTGACCGAAGAGTCGGAGGGCTTGGACGGCGAGTATGTCGAGTTTTGGCCCGAAGCGTCCACCCCCGGATTCGTTCTGGACGGACTGCTGCTGCCCGACAACACCTACACATGGCAGGTGGCCAACATCACCGACGGCAAACGCAGCGCCTGGGTCTCGGGGCCCGACATCACAACTGCCCCGGCCGGTGACGGCGGCGACATGGGTACTCTGTCGGGTTTGGCCAAGTGGACCTATAACCCCAACTTCTACGGCGACGGCTCGGTGGACGCATGGGTGATTCAGGCGTTCCAATCGCCCGGCGTGACGGTGGACGGCACCACCCCCACCGGAACAGGATGGTTGTTGGAGACTGTGTTCCACGGTCCGCTCAACGCAGGGCAGGGCATGATACCCAACCGCACCTATCCGATAAACGACACATACGGGATGTTCACCGTGCTGTCGGGCAGCGAGGCGGGCGGAACGACGCTTAGCTACATCGAAAACGGAGCCCTCACACGATCGTTGCCCATAGTGTCGGGCAGTGTGGTGGCCACCATTCCGCGCGGCGTATACACCTTCGTCTTCGAGGCGATGACCGCTTACGGCGATAATGTGACCTTCACGCTGGAGATCGACTCTTCGACCAACTCGCCGACAGTGGTTCCGGCGCCGTAAATTTTTTTGAGACACCGCGTTATGGGAGCGCAGTCGCATGAAAATTTGCGATTGCGCTCTCTTTGCCGTATATTTGTCCCATATAAGTCGTTTGGAATCTATCGAAATATGAAAATCGGGAATATGCTTCGGGTGGCGCTGCCCTACGTCGTGGCGCTGGTTGTGTTTTGGGGCGTGAGCGCTTTGTATTTCGCGCCTCAGTTCGGCGGCAAGACGCTGCAAATGACCGACGTGCAGATGTACGAGGGAATGAAGGCGGACATTTCGGAGCATCGGGCCGAATATGGAGAGGATCCCCAATGGACGGGCGGGATGTTCGGCGGAATGCCGGCCTATCTCATCACGGTGAAGTATCCGGCGATGTTTCTGCGCAACGCCGCGCAGGGGGCGATGAATTTCATGGGAGAGCCTGTGGCGCTGCTGTTTTTGGCGATGGCGGGCTTTTGGCTGATGCTGCTCATGTGCGGGGTGAACCCGTGGGTGGGCATTCCGTTCGCCGTCGCCTACGGGCTTTCGACCTATAACATACTGATAATAGAGGCCGGCCACATCACCAAAATGAGGGCGATGGGCTACGCGCCGATGCTCGTCGGGGCGGTTATCGCGACTTTTCGGCGGGCTCGGCCATGGGTCGGAGGGGCTCTGGCCGCTCTGTTCGGCGCGCTGACTATCGCCGCGTCGCACCACCAGATAACCTACTATTTTTTGCTGGTCGTGGTGGCGCTCTGGATAGGCGAGTTGGTTGCCACGGCGCGACGCACTAAAGAGTGGCGGCGGTTTTGCATCGCCACGGCTGTGTTGGCCGGAGCGGCGATGTTGGCCGTGGGAGCAAACTTCACCCACCTTTGGTATACGTTCGAACACTCGCCCGACACCATTCGCGGAGGATCGGAGTTGGTTTCGGGCGGCTCCGACGGCTCTAATGGCTCCGACGATGGAGTTTCGGGAGGGGCGGCGGAGGACGGTTCCGGCGATTCCGGCGGCGGACTCGACCTGGAGTACGCCACGGCGTGGAGCTACGGCATAGGCGAGAGCCTCAATATGTTCATTCCGGACTTCCGCGGAGGCGGTTCGTCGGGCGGTTTCGAAGCCGATGGCCGGGTCGCTTCAGTGTTGAGGCGCAACGGAATAAGCCCGTCGATCGCGACTCAGTTGCCGGGCTACTGGGGCGACCAACCCTTCACCGGAGGGCCCACCTACCTGGGGGCGGTGATGGTGTTCCTGTTCGTGTTGGGGATGTTCGTGTTGCCCGGACGGGTTCGTTGGTGGGTGTTGGGGGTGAGTGTTTTTGCGTTGCTGCTTGCATGGGGACGCAACGCAATGTGGTTCACTGAGTTGTCTTTCGCCACACTACCCGGATACAACAAATTTCGCACCGTGGCGATGGCGCTGGCCGTGTTGCAGTGGAGTGTGCCGTTCGTCGCCGCGCTGGTGGTTTCGGGGCTATGGAGGGGTGAATTTTCGACGGCGACGGCGAAGGGGGCGGAACGGCGGCGATTTATGAGGGGATTCTGGTGGTCGCTCGGGCTGACCGGGGGCACGGCGCTGTTTTTCGCTCTGGCGGGGGGAATGTTTTACGACTTTTCGGCGGCGGGAGACGCGCAATTTTCCGGCGTTCCGGGGCTTGAGGATGCAGTGTGGGGCGAGCGGGCGGCGATGTTCAGGGCCGATTGCTGGCGGTCGCTGATGTTGGTGTTGCTCACGGCTGCCGTCGTGTGGATATGGGTGTCGATGCGCGCGAAAACCGGACAAGAGACAGGGCGGGAAATCGGACGGGAGACTGGACAGGTGGCCGGACGCGGAACCGGACGCGGAACCGGACGGGAAATCGGACAGGAAACCGAACGGGAGGCGGCGGAAGCCTCTTCGGTAGGCTCGGCGACGGCTAAACGCGGAGTGCTGGTCGCGGCTGTCGGAGTGTTGGTTTTGTGCGACCTTGTGCCTGTCGGTTTGCGCTATCTGAAGTGGGACGATTTTCACGCGCGTTCGCGGGTGGAGGTCACACCGGACGAGGCCGATCTCGAAATAATGGCCGATCCTGAGCTCAGTTTCAGGGTGTTCAATCTGGCCGGATATCCCGAATTCGGCATCGCTTCCGGCAATCCGTTCAACGAGGCGGTCACGTCGCGTTTTCACCGATCGGTGGGCGGCTATCACGGCGCGAAACTGCGTAGATATCA
>JAITWI010000010.1 GCA_031285345.1 Alistipes sp. | reverse complement strand
TACACGAATAGTCCCCCGATGGCGTGGATCGCAAAAGCCACCACCCACGCCACCAAGGTGTTGTACACCACCGACAGAGCCACCCACCTCATTCCGCCCGCCTCCTTGCGAATTGCCGCCAGGGCCGCCAGACACGGAAAATACAACAACGCGAAGATCATAAACGACAGCGCACCGAGAGGCGTCCAGTCGGACATGGTCGTCCCGGCTCCGATGGCCGCTCCCGCTCCCGCTTCCGCTTTCGCTTCCACGTCCACGTCCACGTCCACGTCAATTCCCGATTCTATACTTGCCCCATCAGCCGCGGGTTCGGCGTCCGTCTTGGTTTTGGTGTCCGCCTTGGTTTCGGCGGAATATAGTACGCCCAATGTACTCACAGTCACCTCTTTGGCTCCCACTCCGGCCACCAGGGCGACCGTCCCTTTCCACGGAATGCCAATCGGACGCATCGCCGGTTCGACGAAACGCCCCACCCGGCCCAGCCACGACTGTTCGCTCTGCTGAGCGGCGGTCATGCCGACCGAAGGGCGGGGGTAGTAGCTCAGCAGCCACACCGCGATCGACGCGACGAGTATCACCCCTCCCATCTTGCGCAGATACTGACGCCCCTTGCCCCACATGTGCCGCGCCACGGTGCGAAGCGTGGGCAGGCGATAGGGCGGAAGCTCCATCACAAAGGGGGTGTCGTCGCGCTTGAACATCGTCCGGCGCAGCAGCAGGGCCGTCAAAGCCGCCATCACTATTCCCGTCACGTATATGGATATCAGCACCAGGCTCGCGTGCGAAGGGAAGAACGCCGCCGTCAACATGATGTATATCGGCAGGCGCGCGCTGCACGATATGAAAGGCGATATCAACACGGTGATGATGCGGCTGGAGCGGCTCTCGATCGCCCGCGCCGCCATGATGCCCGGCACGTTGCAGCCGAAACCCATCACAAGGGGAATGAACGACTTGCCGTGGAGGCCTATGCGGTGCATCACCTTGTCCATTATGAAAGCCGCCCGAGCCATGTAGCCCGAGTCCTCCATGAACGAGATGCACAAAAAGAGTATCAAAATGTTGGGCAAAAACACTATCACGCTCCCGACTCCGCCGATAATCCCGTCCACCAACAGGTCGTGCAGCGCCCCCGCGGGAACGATGCCGCCCACAAGGCCGCCGATCCACTCCACGCCGCCCTCGATCCAGCCCATCGGATATTGTCCGAGTTTGAACGTGGCCTCGAACATCAGCCACATCAGCAGAAAGAAGACCGGAAATCCCCACAGTTTGTGCGTCACGATGGCGTCTATGGCGGCCGTGGTCGATATCTGATCCGCGCGCCCGGGGGTAAGCGTCTCGCGCAGCGCCCCCGCGACAAAACCGTACTTCTCGCCCGTTACGGCCGTTGCGATATCTTCGCCCAACTCCTTTTCGACCCGCGCGACCAATTCGTCCCTCAGCGGCGTCCACTCCCCGTAGTGCGGACACACTTCGGCCAGCATCCGCTCCACATAGTCGTCGCCTTCGAGAAATTTCAGCATCAGGTAGCGCCGCGAGAAGTGCTTTGGGAAGTGGCCGAAATCGACCGCCATGGTTTCGCGCAGTTTCCCCAGGGCGTCCTCGATAGCAACGCCGTAGTTTATGTGAACGTGCCGCGAGCGGGTGCAGCGATGTTCGTAAATGTCGATCACGGTTTGCAACAACTCGTCGAGCCCCCTGCCGTCTCGCGCCACCACCGGCACTATCGGCACCCCGGTCAGCGTCTCCAGCGCCTCCACATCCAACGTAGCTCCGCTCTGTTCCAACTCGTCGTACATGTTGAGCGCCATCACCATCTCCTGGGCGATGTCTATCAGTTCGGTGGTGAGGTATAGGTTGCGTTCGAGATTCGACGCCGCCGCCACGTTCACTATCACGTCGGGGATGCGCTCGGTCAGATGGCGGCGTACATACAACTCCTCGGGCGAGTATGGCGACAGGGCGTAGGTTCCGGGCAGGTCGTACACGATGAATTCGTAGCCGCGGAAGGAGAATGCCCCCCGTTTGCCCTCGACCGTCACGCCGCTGTAATTTCCCACATGCTCGTGGCTGCCCGACAGCGCGTTGTAGAGCGACGATTTGCCGCTGTTGGGGTTGCCCACCAGGGCGATCTCTATCTGTCTCTCCCGCCCGACGAGCCCCTCTGCCGTCCGGGGAGCGGTTTCGCACTCGCCGTCGGCGCAGTCGTTATATCCCGCCTCGGCGTTACGGTCGTTAACTTCACGGGATCGAGGCCCGCCTTCGACCTCCACCTCGATCATAGCCGCCTCGCTGCGCCTGAGCGACACCTCGTAACCCATCAGCCCATATTTTATGGGGTCTTTCAGGGGGGCGTTCAGGATCACCTCGACCCGCCGGCCGCGCACGAATCCCATCTCCATTATCCGGCGGCGGAATCCCCCGTGACCCAACACCTTTATAATATGTCCCGACTGTCCCGTATGTAGATCCGAAAGTCTCATTCTTTGGCTCGTTTCTTTGCGTCAAAGTTACGGTTTTTTCTCTTTTCGCAGCGGGTTTCGATCGTCGGGGCGGCAAATCTTCGACAAACGGCCGGTAAATCGTCGGAAGGGCGCGTCGTTTTGTCGATATTTCGAAAAAAAAGGGTCTGTTATTTGGTTAATTCAATTATTTAGAGCACCTTTGCGACCGGGCAGACATATTTTATAAACTTAAATATTTTTAGCGATTATGAAAAATTTGGTTCCTAAAATCAACGCTGAGATCGAAAGTCTTCAGAAAAACATTCAACTTCAAGTCGAAAAGGGCAACAAAGCGGCCGGTACACGTGCGCGCAAATCCGCCCTTGAACTCTCCAAACTGTTGAAAGAATTCCGCAAAGTTTCCGTCGAAGAGGCCAAGAAGTAGATCGGTCGACCAGACCAAAAACGTCGAAGAGACCAAGAACAAGAGGCAGACCAGCCGAAGAGACCAGGAAGCAGGTCGGTCGACGCGATCAAAAACGTCGACGAGGCCAGGAGACAGGTCGATCGACGCTCGAAAACCATCAAAAAATTAAAGGCCCGCCCGGTTTCGTCCGAGCGAGCCTTTTTTCGTTGCGGGTAAGTTTTTCTGTTCCCGTTCCCGGTGGGGTTTCCTCTATGTGGGCATTACCGTTATCTTCGGGAGTTCCTTCGCCCCCAAACAGAGCCGCCATATTCCCGACAAGTCTTTCGTTCCCGAAAAGGCCATCCCGTTCTCAGCCGACCCACACCGTTCCCGGCAGGCGTTTCTGCCCCCAAACAGAGCCGCCCTATTCCCGGCAGGCAGGCCATTCCCGTTCCCAGCCGACCCACATTGCTCCCGGAGAGCCTTCCCCGCCCTAAAACCCTACTCCTCGGGCTTCATGGTGTGGAACACGTTCACCACGTCGTCGTCCTCCTCCAATTTGTCGATCAGTTTTTCCATCTGCTCGCGCTGTTCGGCGGTCACCTCTTTGGTCTCGGTGGGCAGGCGCAGAAACTCGCCGCTGATAATCTCGAAACCGTTGTCCTCCAGCCATTTTTGCACCGCACCGTAGGCCTCGAACGGAGCCTCTACCGTGATGCCGTCCTCCTCGACCTCCATCTCATCGACGCCCGAGTCGATTATTTCGAGCTCCAGCTCCTCCGGATCGACCCCTTTGGTGTTGGCGAATTTGAAGGTGCACTTGTGGTCGAACATAAAGCCCACCGAGCCGCTGGTGCCCAAAGTGCCGCCGTTTTTGTTGAAGTAGGAGCGCACGTTGGCCACGGTTCGGGTGTTGTTGTCCGTCGCCGTTTCGACCAGCACGGCGATTCCGCCGGGGCCGTAGCCCTCGAAGATCACCTCCTTGTAGTCGGCGGTGTCCTTCGACACGGCGCGCTTGATCGCCCGCTCGACATTCTCCTTGGGCATATTTTCGCTCTTGGCGGTCTGGATGAGCATCCTCAGGCGGGTGTTCCCCGACGGATCGGGCCCTCCCTCTTTGACTGCCATCTCGATGCCCTTGCCTAATTTGGTGAACACCCGGGCCATGTTGCCCCAGCGTTTCATCTTTGTCGCTTTTCTATATTCGAACGCGCGTCCCATTTGCTTTGTGTTTTTAGATGGCGCAAAATTACTAAAAATTTGTAATTTTGCGAGCGATGAAAGATGAAGTTTTACGTGTCGTCGACGTGCTCAAAAAGGGCGGCGTCATATTATATCCCACCGACACCGTGTGGGGCATAGGCTGCGACGCCACCAACGGCGAGGCGGTCGCGCGGGTTTACGCCCTGAAGCGTTCGGCCGACAAACGCGCGATGACGATTTTGGTAGGTTCGATGGATGACGTGGGGCGATATGTGAGGCGCGTGCCCGAGGTGGCGTGGCAGCTGTTGGAGGTGGCCGAGGATCCGCTGACACTCATTCTGCCGGGCGGATGCGGGGTGGCGCCGGGGTTGATTCCCGATGAGGGGACTGTGGGCATCCGTGTCCCGCGTCACGAATTTTGCACCGCGCTGTTGAGGCGCCTTGGCCGGCCGCTGGTCTCCACTTCGGCCAACATCTCGGGCGAGGCTACCCCGCTGACGTTCGACGAAATCGCGGCCGAAATACGCGAAGGGGTCGACATGGCGGTGGCGCAAAAATTCGAAGGCCGCCCGACGCGCCGACCCTCGTCGATAATCTCGCTGGGCGAGGGCGGCGAAATCAAAATAATCAGAGAGTGAGCGGACGCCCGCGGCAACCCAAGTAAAGGCAAAAATGAAAGTTATAGAAACCCCCATACAGACGCGATTTTCGGACATCGACATGTTCCGCCACGTCAACAACGTGCGCCAGACCGAGTATCTCGACCTGGGCAAGATGGACTACTACCGCCGCGTGGTTGGGCTCGACTCGCTTGCCGCGAGTCCCACGCTCGTAATCGTCTCCACGCGGCACGATTTCGTCGACCAGCTGCGCTACGAGGATAGGGTGGTGGTGCGCACGTGGGTCGACCGCGTCGGCACCAAAAGCATAACGCTAAGGCAGCAGATCGTCGCGTTGCGACCCAACACGGGCGCCGCCGATGTCGCTGTTGCTTCGGTTGCTTCGGGCGCTTCGAATGCGGAGGGCGATGGCAACTCGAAAGGCTCGGGTCTGCGGGAAGTAGTCTGCACCGAGGGCGAGGCTGTGTTGGCGGTTTTCGACCTCACCTCCCAGCAATCCCTCGAAGTGCCCGCCGAGTGGCGCGACAGAATTATGAAAAAATAACCTTTGTTACATATGGCATAACACAACACACTGCCATATGTCAAATTGGCGGTTAATAATCTGGATACAAGACAATTTGGCAGGTTTTTTATGAAAAACCTGCCAAATAAAGGAATTGCACACTTTTTGTCCGAGAGTGGTTAAATCCAAATTATTGTATTGAGAAATGAAGAAAATACGAATCAAAGATTTAGTGGAGTTTGGAAGAAAAACTTCTGAAAACACAAGAAAAACATTCATCCGTAACTTGAAAGACTCTGTCGAAAAACAGGATGACGCAGACGCACGAAATTATTGGGTTCGCTCCGAAGCTACTATTAAGAGGGCTTTTAGAGACGATGACACTCAATGCATATCGGATAAGATTGACGAGCTGCAGGATTTATTATCTGACACTTCTCTTCACGGCGGTACGATTAAGCAGTATAATCATAATATTTCCATATTAAAACGTTTTGAGGATTTCAATTTTAGTACATTGAGGCCATCAAACGATATTAAAATCCTGTCTCAGCGTAACGGGAATAAGATTATACCAATATTCGGATTGCCGATAGAGTCTGCGCCGAGTTATGTTTACTCTTTCGAGAATAGTGGCAAAAAGGAGATTGGAGCGATTTGGTTTGTAGCTAAAAAAAATGGATTTAAAGATTTTGAGTTGGGAATGTTTGTCGATATTCTGCATCGGTATCTGAAAATTATCTTTTTAGGGAAATGTGAGGTCAATTCAAAATTCTGTATCGCTGTCGACTTATTCAATAGAACCCACTTAAATTACTATCAATTAGAACATAAGGAAGTGGCTAAAATGCTAAATCCCATTGTTAGCAAGATGAAGGAGTTGATTCTTTAATCTACTTCAAGTTCCTGCGCCCAAGCCAGCAATCCCTCGAAGTGCCCGCCGAGTGGCGCAAGCGAATAACGACCGAATAACGGGTGCGACCGCCCACTTCCCGACACGGCACGACCCAACCCAACCCAACCCAACCCAACCCAACCCAACCCAACCCAACCCAACCCAACCCAACCCAACCCAACCCAACTCCCACCTCCCGGCACTAAAAAAGCCGGCACCCCCCAAAAACAAAAAACGACGGCGGGAACCGAAGCCCCGCCACCGTTATAAATCCGTTTAGGCCTGCCGTTATTCCCCCTGCAACGAGTCGATTATGCCGACGATGACTTTCGCGTGGAACACGTTCTCCTCACCCACGAGCCGGATCGCCTTCTGCGAGTAGTTCACCGATTTGGTGGCGCTTGCGATCTGCAGCGGGTTGCGAATACCCTTTACTTCATCCAAAACGGCCTCCACTTTCTGCACGGCGTCGGACAGAGCGGTGGCTTCGGCTTTGATCCCCTCGGAGAGTTCGAGTGCCAGGGCCAGATCGGGCGCCTGCATAAGGCTCTTGAGCGATTCGGTTATCTTGATGGTGCCCATCGCGGTGTCGTGCAATTCCGTGGCCAAACCGTCTATGGACGCGAGTTTGGTGGCTTTGGGCAGTTCGGAGAGCTCCTGCATCTCGGCGATGCGGGCATCGGAGGCCTGCCACTCTTCGGGTGTTTGCGCCGAAACGCCTACTGCGGTGAACACGATCGCCGCGAGGGCGAGCAAGATGGATCTTTTCATTTTCATTTGGTTTTTTTAGTTGTTGTTTGATGATTTAGTCGATCACTACCGCAAATGTAGCGCTTATACGCGAGACGGCCAAATTAATTTACCTGAAAAACCTCAATCGTTGAACCCTTGCGAGCGCAGGGGAATGTCGCTGCCGTCGGGGGTGACCAGAGCCGCACCAGTGCCGGGCGCCGTGATGTGGCCGACGATCTCTACGCCGAGCCCCGCAACGCGTTCCCGCATCTCCAGCGGCACGGTGAATAGCAACTCGTGGTCGTCGCCGCCGTTCATGGCTGCCACCACGGGGTCGATGTGGAGCTCCTCGGCCAGGGCGTAACTTTCGCGCGCTATGGGCAACCGGTCGAGGTAGACTCGCGCTCCGACCTCCGACGCCCGGCAAATTTGCATCAGATCGCCGGCCAATCCGTCCGAAATTTCGGCCATAGCCGTCGGAACGACACCCTCAGCCGCGAGGGCGTCGACAATATCCTTGCGGGCGCGCGGTTTGAGCTGTCGTTCGAGCAGATATTCGTAGCCTTCGAACTTCGGCCGAGCCGCTTCGGAAAAACCTGCCGCTCCCGCGATTCCCGCCAACGCACGCTTTTCGCGCTCCAGCAGGTGCAACCCCAGATAGGCCGCCCCGAGGTCGCGAGTGATGCAGATGAGGTCGTTTTCCCGCGCGCCGCTTCGACCTATGCCTGCCCCCGCATCGCTTTTACGAACACACTCTTTCGCCTCCAAAACCGCCCGTCCGGCCACCGCCGTGCTGCCTGCCGTCAAAACCGCCCGTCCGGCCACCGAAACCGAAATCGCAAGCCCCGTCACCGAAGCCCTAACGTCGCCCAAAGCAACCGCCGCCCCTAATTCGCCGCACGCCAACCGCACTCCCGCCCACAACTCGTCCAGATCCTCGACCGACAGTTTGGCCGATACGCCCAACGCGACCCTCACCGCCACCGGCACTCCGCCCGCCGCCAACACACCACCCACGCCGACCGCGACGGCCTTATAACCAAGGTGCCGGAGCGGAAAATAGGTGAGGTCGAAGTCGACCCCCTCCAGCAGCAACGCCGACGAGAGCAACGCCCCGTCATCGCCCGAAGCCCCCGCCGCCCTCGCCCCCGCCGTAGTCTTCGCCGCGCCGTTAAGTCGCTCCATCAGCCCGAATTTCCCCAATTCCGATATTTCAGTCCTCATAATTCAGTTATTTTAACGGCAAAGTTACTATATTTGCCCTTCCAAAAAAAACTAACATCACCATGATAAATATAGTACTTTTCGGCGCTCCGGGCGCGGGCAAGGGCACTCAGGCGACGCGGCTGGCCCAAAAATACAACCTCAACCACATCTCGACGGGTGACATAATCCGCGCCGAGATCCGAGGCGAAACGCCATTAGGGTTGAAAGTCAAGGAGGCCATCTCGCGCGGCGAACTTGCTCCCGATCAGGTGGTTATCGAGATCATCGAGAACTACGTTCGCACCCATCGCGATGTGGACGGCAACATCTTCGACGGCTTTCCGCGCACCACCCCGCAGGCCGAGGCGTTCGATGAGATCCTCGCCGGCAACGGGCTGCGGATCGACATGATGCTGGAGTTGGTCGTTCCGGAGGAGGAGCTGGTCAAGCGTATTCTGCTACGCGGGGCCGAGAGCGGCCGCGCCGACGACGCCGACGAGAACGTCATCCGCAACCGCATAGACGTCTACAACGCCCAGACTGCCCCCGTGGCCGAATATTACCGCACTCAAGGCAAATACACCGCCATCCCCGGCAGCGGCCCCGTAGACGACATCTTCGCCGGCCTTTGCGTCGAGATCGACAAGATCGACAAAATTTGAAAAGATTCTCAACCCCGAAGTAGCAAAGCCCGATAAACCACTTAAAACCGACTTAATAATGAGAAAGACCTGTTCGTTTGCGCTGCTTGTGATCGCAGCCGCAGTTTCATCGTGTTCCGCTACAAAGTACGTGGCCTCGGACGTCGATCCCGCAGAGATTTACGACGTGGCCAGGTTGGGCACCATTTCCGATATCGCCCTCGTCTGGCGAGGCGAAGAGGCGCAATACGACGAATTGATTTCGGAGGATGCGGGAATACTGGTGAGCGAGACATTGGACAGAATGAGGGTTGCACTCGACGAAATGATCGTCTCCGATCCCGTTGAACGCGAAATCCTGCAAGAGGAGATGGATATGCTTCTGTCATCGGTCTCCGAAAACCGGAAGGAGATTCAAAACGTAAGAATAACCCCCGCGATAGACGCCCTCTTGACCGCCAACGGAGAGCGGTTCGGCCTGATTTTGCTCCACACGGGCTTCACCCGAGTCAAGGGTAATTACGGCAAACAGGTGGCTAAAGGTGTGGGAGTCGCTATTCTGGTCGGCGTTTTGTCGGGCGGCATGGTGGTCGGCACCACAAATGTGCAAAAAGCAAATTCGACGATGCACGCCATCATAGTGGACAGCGAGCGCGACAACATCGCATTCTACAACAGTGTGACGGGAGAGAGCGAACCGGCGAGCGAGGATGTCGTGTCGAGACAGGTGATCAAACTATTCAAGGGGCTGTTTTGGTAGACGGCCGTTTTGGCGCGAGATGCGTATTAAAGAAATAAATATTGATTTTTAATTCTTCATTACCGATTATTTCGTATCTTTGCCCCGCAATTTTTGCACGAATTAACTAAAAAACAACAAATGAACAGTTACGAAACCGTTTTCATTGCCACGCCGGTGCTTTCCGACGCGCAGACGAAAGAGCTGCTGGGCAAATTCCAGGGTATCATTACCGAGAACGGCGGACAGATCACGAACACGGAAGAGTGGGGTTTGAAAAAACTCGAATATCCGATTCAGAAAAAGTCCACCGGGTTCTACTTCCTCGTCGAGTTCGAGGCCGAAGGTACCATCATCGAAACTCTCGAAACGCAGTATCGCCGCGACGAGCGCGTGATCCGTTTCCTCACCTTCCGTCAGGACAAGCACGCGATCGAGTATTCGGCCCGTCGCCGCGCCAAACTCGCCGGCAAGGCTCACGAGGCAGCAATGGCCCCCAAGGCCGAAGCCGCAACAGAAGAAACCGTTAAAACAGTGGAGGAATAAGCCATGGCAGCACCCAACCAATCAGAAGTACGCTATCTCAATCCGCTGTCGGTGGATGTGAAGAAGAAGAAATATTGCCGCTTCAAAAAGTTAGGCATCAAGTACGTCGACTACAAGGACCCCGAATTTCTCAAGAAGTTCCTCAACGAGCAGGGCAAGATCCTTCCCCGCCGCCTGACCGGAACCTCGCAGAAATTCCAGAAGAAAGTGGCCCAGGCTGTCAAGCGCGCCCGTCACCTCGCCCTTCTGCCGTTCGTAACCGACATGATGAAGTAAAAACGAGGAGGACAGAATTATGCAGATCATACTCATCAAAGACGTAGACAAAGTAGGCTACGCAAACGACATAGTGGAGGTTAAACCCGGTTACGCCAACAACTTCCTCATTCCGCAGGGTTACGCCCGGGTCGCCACGGTGGCCGCGCGCAAAGTGCTTGTCGAAAACCTCAAACAGAGGGCTCACAAAGACGCCAAGATTCAAGCCGACGCACAGGCGCTGGCCGACAAGTTGGTCAACCTGCCGCTCGTGTTCAAGGTCAAGGCCGCGGACGGCAAGATTTTCGGCTCGATCACCTCGCAGATGATCGCCGAGGCGATGGCCGCAAAGGGTATCGAACTCGACAAGAAGGTCATCACCGTCGAGTCGTTCAAGACCCTGGGCTCCTACACCGCCGAAGCGCGCCTGCACAAAAACGTGAGGGGCACAATCAACTTCACGGTCGAGGCCGAGAACGCTCCCGCCGCCGCGAAGGAAGAGACTCCCGAGGCGTAACAGCCGTAACCACAATATAAAAGCCCCGCGCCTGATAAGGTTGCGGGGCTTTTGTTTACGAAACGAAGTGAGCGGGGGCGACACCGAGGCATCGCATCTCGACGACCTCCCGGTACCCTCCCGACCGCATCCCGGAGGCGTTACCGCGGCGCTACCCATCTCCGCTAACCTCCCGATTACTTCCCGTTGCTCTCTTGAGGCGACGAAGACATCATCTATCGGAGGGGGCTTATCGGAGGCGACACCGAGGCATCGCATCTCGACGACCTCCCGGTACCCTCTCGACCGCAGCCCGGAGGCGTTACCGGGACATCACCTCCCGACAACCTCCCGCCAGCCAACCTCCCGACCTCCTCCCGACCGCCCCCTTTCCCCCAAATCACTTCTCTATCACTTCGCGGGCGCTTTCGCGCTCTCCGTCGACGCTGCTGATGGTCTTGACGACCGTATTGTTGGCGTGGTCGATGGTTTTCACCCCAATCTTGTCGCCGTCGACGATCAGTTTGCTAAGGTCGCGCCCCTCCTCGTCGGTGATGTGTTTGATCACCTCGCGGTGACGCCGGCCGTCGGAGAGGGTCTTTATTCTCTCCACCGGGCCGTCGCGACGCAAGATGCTCTTGACGAACTGCCGTTCGCCGTTGTCGTTATCCTTGATAAAGTCGCGGTCGTGGCCGCTACGAATCTTTATGGTCTCGGTGTCGCCGTCGGCGTTGGTGGCCTTCCAAATCTCCTTGTAGGGAGTTTCGCGGATTTTCCACATTTTGTTCTCGTTGACCATATCGACGTTGATGGTCTCGACGGTGCCGTCGTTGTAGTGGCTCGACAGCACCACCGCGGTAGACAGATTGTCCTCGGCGGGGGTTTCGGATACTATGCGCACCTCTTTCACTCCGCCCCTGTCGGTTACGTCGGGGTGGTGGACGGCACGAAGCTGGTCGGCGTGCGATTTGCTGATCGCCCTACGGGTGGCTTTTTGCGTCGCCTTGTCGGCAGAGGCGGCCGGAGCGGCCTGAGTCGCGGGTTCGACCGGTTCGGTGAATACGATCGCCTCGACGAAATCTTCGTAGTTGTCGCAGCACATCTGTTCGACGTAGTGCTTGGCCGCCATGCCGGGCGTGGAGGTCACTTTTTTCTTGCATGAGCCGAGAGTGGCTACCGCGGCGAAGCACACCGCGACGTAAATAAACTTTTTCATAATCTTTTAAGGTTTTTTAGAAGTTGTTTGAATTTTTCCACCGAAGCTATTTTGCCGCGGTTTTTGTTCTGTTTTTTGCCCGAAAACAGGCGCATAGCGGGACTATGTAACGTTTTTTCGGGCAAAAAACGGGGCGAAAAGAGCAACAAAGAGCGAGAGTGGAAAATTTCAAACAACTTCTTATGTTCGTTCAGCCGCGTTCACAAAGTGTGCCAAAACCCTGAGCCTGATACCGCCGGGGTGCAAAAAGGCCGGACGCCCAAAGCATCCGGCCTCTCTTGCGCGGCCTCTCCGCTCCCCCCGAGGGGCTACGAAAATATCGCCATGGGTATCATAAACAGATAGACGACTATCACGGCGATCACCATAATGCCCTGGAAAACGGCCAGACGGCGCAGGTTGAATATCGCCTCCGACATCGCCGTGCCGCTGCCGCCCTTGACCGCCGCGAGTGCGCGCACCGACGAACGGTAGAGGTAGAACGCCGGCACGAACGCCACCAAAATCGCCACAAGGCAGACCGAGAGCGACACGACCGACGCCGCGCCCATCATCCCCAGTCCCGGAACGGCGGCGCCGACGCCCGCCACGGCAAGCAGCGCAAGCAACACCCCCAGCGTCCCCAGCCCCAGCATGACGAACTGCACTATGGCCAAAAAACGACCCCACCAGGCGGCGGTCTCGATGTTGTGAATGTCGGCTACGTCGAACGGTAGAGAGGGCTTTTCGGCGACGCCCGGAACGTCTGTTACTTTGGATTCTTCCATTGTCATTAAAGTTTTTGAGAGTTTAACGTACGAGAGTGCAAGGTAACAAATTTTCGTCGGCAGCGCAAAATCGCACCCCATTTTTTGCGAGTTATGTAAATTTTTTCTAACTTCGGCCTCAGTAATATTTTTAAACAGACCCTAAGGCTTCTCCTCCGAATTTCCGACCGACACTCCGAAATTTTCCGACCGACAGTTCCGAAATTTCAAACCGACAACATTCACCGACTTAATATCAAAACCCCAATGGACAGAAGAGATTTCCTAAAGAAAGGCGCGCTGACCCTCGCGGGAGCGGTCGTGGGCGGCGGCATCATATCCGCCCTTGTCGGCAGCGAAGGGTGCGCCTCGCCTCCGCCGACCAAACGGATCGGGCTTCAACTCTACTCCCTTCGCGACGCGATGGCGCAGGATCCCGCCGGGACGCTCAAAAAGATCGCCGCGATGGGCTACGCCGAACTGGAAACCGCGTCGTACGACGACGGCAAAATCTACGGCCACACCCCCGCCGAGTTCCGCGCTCTGGTCGAGGGGCTGGGCATGAAGGTCACCAGCGCCCACATAGGCGGCGGCGAGCCGCGCAGCGACGAGTGGTGGAGCCGCGCCATTGCCGACCACAAGGCGATGGGCTGCCGCTATGTGGTGATCCCGTCGATCGCTTTGGGCGAGACGCCGGCGGAGTTGGACGCTCTGTGCGAATACTTCAACCGCGTCGCCGCGTTGGCCAAGACCGAAGGGCTCACGCTGGGCTACCACAACCATTCGGGCGAATTCGGAGAGATCGAGGGAACGACCATCTTCGACCGCATGTTGACGAGCACCTCCTCCGACGTCGTCTACGAGTTGGACGTGTATTGGGTGGCCCGCGGCGGCAAGGATCCGGTGGACTATCTGAATCGCTATCCCGGCCGCTTCCCGGTGCTACACATCAAGGACGAGAGCATTATAGGAAACAGCGGCACGCTCGATTTCGGGTCGATATTCGCGGCGGCATACGCCCGAGGGATGAAAGATTTCTTCGTCGAGGTCGAACGCTACGAACTGCCGGCCGAAATTTGCGTCGAAAAGAGCTTCGACTTCCTCAATGTCGCTCCATTCGTGAAAAGTATCTAAAACCTAAAACAAAACTGATATGGCAACAAAAATGTCAAGGAGAAATTTCCTGAAAACAGGTGCCGCCGGGGTGGCGGGACTGACTATCGTGCCGGGCTCGGTGTTGGGCAGTGTAGTAGGTCGCACGGCGCCGTCCGACAAGGTCAACGTGGCTGGCGTCGGCGTGGGCGGCAGGGGCGCCTCGGTGCTGCGCGAGCTGGGCGACGGAGCCAATATAGTGGCTCTGTGCGACGTCGACTGGAAGTATGCCGCCGGAACGTTCGACCGTTACCCCGCGGCCCAAAGATATCGGGACTACCGGCGGATGCTGGACGAGATGCCGGGCGACATCGACGCGGTGATGGTGGCCACGGCCGACCACACCCACGCGCTGGTAGCCGGAGCGGCCATGAGTTTGGGCAAGCACGTCTACCTCGAAAAACCGCTCACCCACTCGGTGTATGAGTCCCGCCTTCTCACCAACCTCGCCGCCCACCATCGCGTGGCCACCCAGATGGGCAACCAGGGCTCGTCGGGCGAAGGTGTGGCTCTGGTTTGCGACTGGATCTGGAACGGCGAGATAGGCGAGGTGACCCGCGTGGACGCCTTCACCGACCGTCCGATATGGCCCCAGGGGCTGATGAGACCCAAGGGGGTGGACGCCGTGCCCGATACGCTCGACTGGGATCTGTTCATAGGGCCGGCACCGACCCGGCCGTTCAACAAGATCTACCATCCGTGGAATTGGCGCGGCTGGTGGGACTTCGGCACCGGAGCGCTGGGCGACATGGCCTGCCACATTCTCCATCCTGTGTTCAAGGGGTTGGCGTTGGGCTATCCCACCAAGGTGCAGGGTTCGTCGACGCCGCTGTTGACCGAGTGCGCACCCAACGCCCAGATGGTGAAGCTCACCTTCCCGGCGCGCGAGGCGGTGGGCAATACGCAGATGCCCGAGGTGACGGTCACCTGGTATGACGGGGGTCTGACCCCTCCGCGACCCGACGGAATGCCCGACGGCGTGAGCCTCAACAACAACGGCGGCGGCGTGATATTCTACGGCACCAAGGATGTGCTGATCTGCGGCTGCTACGGTCGCGATCCGTGGCTGCTGAGCGGGCGCAAACCCTCCGCTCCTAAAGTGGCGCGGCGCGTTGAGGGCGACGTCGAGGGTCACGGTGTCGACTTTTTGAGAGCCTGCCGCGAATCTCCGGCCAACCGGGTGAAGACCAACTCCGACTTCTCGGAGGCGGGGCCGTTCAACGAGATGGTGGTGATGGGGGTGCTGGCGGTCAGGTTGCAGGGGCTCAACAAGACCCTCGAATGGGACGGGCCGGGCATGCGCTTCACCAACATCGGGCCCGACGAGACCATCCGAACCATGATCGAAGACGGATTCAGCATCGCCGACGGTCACCCGACGTTCAACAAAACCTACACCGATCCGGTGAACGCGCGCCAATTTGCCCAGGGGCTGATCCGGCACAACTACCGCGAGGGGTGGAACTTAGTGGATATGCCCAAATAATTTTAAAAAATAAAAAAATGAAAACAGGAACTATTTTGACAGCGCTTGCAGTTATGGCCGTTTTATCGTCGTGTTGGGGCAACAAGAAAAAGGCGGCCGCGGAGGAGCAAGCCGCCGCAACGGAGATCGCCGAAGAGAGCGCCGACGTGGTGAGCATCTTCAACGGCGAAAACTTCGAGGGATGGAGGGGCTACGGTCGCGAAGATATGCCCGAAAGATGGACCATCGACCAGGGCGCGATGAAGATCAACGGCAACGGAACGGGCGAGGGCGACGCCAACATCATCTACACCGTGCCCTACATCAACTTCCGTCTGACGTTCGAGTACAAAGTGGCCAAGGGGGCCAACTCGGGGGTGTTCTTCTATGTTAAGGAGCTGCCCGGAGAGCCCATCTACATCTCGGCGCCGGAGTACCAGATCCTCGACAACGCCAACCATCCGGATGCGCGCCTGGGCGTGGACGGCAACCGCGCCTCGGCCTCGCTCTACGACATGCTGCCGGCCAAGCCGCAGAACGCCAAGCCTTTCGGCGAATGGAACACCGCCGGAATCATGGTCTACAAGGGCACCGTGATCCACTATCAGAACGACGAGCCGGTGGTGGAGTACCATCTGTGGACGCCCGAGTGGACGGCGCTGATCGAAGCCAGCAAATTTTCGAGCACCAACCCCTACTGGCCGCTGGCGTACGACCTGCTGACCGCAAAGTTGGGTAAGGACGACGAGGGCAACTTGGTGGGCGGCTACATCGGCCTGCAAGACCACGGCGACGACGTGTGGTTCCGCAACCTGAAGGTCGAGATTTTGGACTGACCGATCTAAAAAGCCGTGATTGTGAAGGCATTTTTGATTTGTGCCGCGGCGCTGACGGTCGTGACGGCCGAACCTTGTAGTGCCGACGCGCAACATGCAACCGCGCAACCCATCGAAGCGCAATCCCCAACCGCGCAACCGGCAGCCGCGCAGGATATTCCGCCGTCGCCGGCGGCTGTGCCCGAGTGCAATTGCAGGGAGCATTTCGACTGGGTGAAGAGCACGTTCGAGGAGAACGACGCCGGATTCGGCTACGTTTTGGAGAAGAAGGGCCAGGCCGCCTACGATCTGCACAACGCCCTGGCGCTCGAAAAGGTCGATGCGGCGAATACCCACGGCGATTGCCGGCAGGCGTTGCAGGAGTGGCTCCGATTCTTCCGCCGGGGGCATATCGCTCTGGGCTATCTCTCCCCGACAGCTAAATTGGAACCCGACCGCAACGCCCCGCCCACCGCCGAACAGTTGGCCGAGCGCGCCTCCCGTTTCTTTGTCGAAAAGATCAACGAGACTACCCTCTACATGCGCATTCCGAGTTTCATGAGGTGGGCCAAACCTATTATCGACTCGGTCGTCGACCGCAATCGCGAGCTGATCCTTAGCACCGAGAACCTCATCATCGACTTGCGGGGCAACGGCGGCGGCGCGGACTACAGTTGGGATGAGTTGACTCCGTTTCTGTACACCAATCCGGTGCGGAATTTAAGAGTGGAGTTTCTCTCGACGCCGCTCAATAATGAGTACTGGGCAAAGGTTCGCATCGACAAGGAGGACGACGAAGACTCCTGGAGCAGGCGAATATTGGACAGTCTGGAGGCCAATCCCGGCAAGTTCTACAATCCGTGGGGCGAAAAGGCTACGGTTTCCCGACAAGATACCGTCCATCGTTATCCCGCCAACGTGGGCGTTATCGTGGACGAGATGTGCGGAAGCTCTACCGAGGAGTTTCTGCTGCACGCGCGGCAAAGCATGAAGGTGAAACTGTTCGGCGTTCAGACCTACGGCGCACTCGACATTTCGAACGTGACGGAGGTCGATTCTCCCGACGGGCTGTATCGACTTGTGTATGCTACTTCGCGAGCTCTGTGGCTTCCCGACATGGTAATAGACGACATCGGCATCCAGCCCGATTTCTATCTCGGCGACATGCCGCGTGAGGATTGGCGCGACTACACGAGCGACATCCTGAACGCGCGATAACGTGTTTTGCAAAAATCAAGCACCTCCGAAAAGTTTCGGGAGTGCTCGATTTTGTTGGTTCTGTTTATAGACGTCGGTCGTTTTGGCTCGCGTTCAGCACTGGTCGCCGTCGTGAGAACCTGTCGACATTCCCGCCGGGGTGGGTGTTTTACCACCTGTTTTGCCACCTGTTTTGGCTTTTTCGGCCGGAAAAGCGGCCTTCACGTCGGCGCCACGTTTTGTGCGGTCGGCCTTCGAATAACCCTCGACGGTGGAAACGATCTTCTCGGCGTTTTTTCTCAGACCGGCGTTAAATTTCTCTTTGGAGTGCGTCTCGCACCCGCAACTTTTCTTTTCCATAATCAATGAGGTGAATTTTGATTACGGTTTTTGCAAAGAGGGTGCCAAAACTATCTTGTGCGGTTCCGCAGTTCCGCGGTTCCGTGGATTAGCGGTTTCGCGGCAAAGGAGGCACGGGCTGCACGGGTGCCTCAGGGCGGCACGGGCGCCGCCACCGGAACTACCGAATAAAATTTGTCCTCGCGCCGCGTAGGTACTCGGGCGCGGGAACGTCGATCGAGGCGAGGCGCAAGGCCTCTTTTTCGTGCAGCATCGCGGCGATGTTTCGAGCGGCGTTGCGCAACGTTTGCAAACCCTCCTCGTCCTGGGCCGCCTCGCCCGGCAGCGCGCCATGCACCACGCTCCAGTAGCTCGACCCGGCGATGGGCATGCCCGATATGGTGAGGTAGTAGTTGAGCCCCTGCCACGCCGCCGATCCGCCCGTGCGCCGCACCGCCACGACCGCCGCCGCGGGTTTGCCGCGAAACAGTCCGCCATTTGCCGCCGCCACGTAGAACACCCTGTCGCACAGGCTCTTCATCGTGCCGGCGATGCCCGCGTAGTGCACCGGCGAACCCAAAATCAGCGCGTCGGCCGACTTGATCTTCTGGATCGCCTCGTTCACCGGGTCGTCGCCCATGATGCAGCGCTCGTCCTTGTTGCGACCGCACGCCCCGCACGCCATGCAGCCGCGAATCAGTTTGTGGCCGACGTGCAGAATCTCGGTCTCGATGACGCTGGGAGTGCCGCTGAGGGTGCCGCTGGGAGTGCCGCTGAGGGTGCCGCTGAGGGTGCCGCTGAGGGTGCCGTTTTCGGCGCCCGCCGCAACTCCCGCCGCTTCGAATTCGCGCGTCATTTCCCGCAGCGCGAGCGCCGTGTTACCATTCGCCCGCGGGCTGCCGTTGATTGCTAAGATCTTCATTTGATATTATTTTGCTGTAATTATAATGATTAATTTAATGAACACACTTGTGTTTGCCTTGAAATTTTAATATTAAAGTAGTGGATATAGATATAAAGTCGGGTGAATGGATCTGTATTAATCAATATTTAGACGCGGTTGTGTGTGGCGTTTATGAAGATCGCATTGAAGTGGTTTACCTTGATAAAAGAAACCGGGCTATAAATAATGATGCTATTTGGAAAGACAAATGTTGGAAACTCCGGTATTGCTTTGGTGGCTACGCAGACAATTATGCGCGTCTAACCGAATTCGTTGGTATATTGCGTAGAGGTAGATACAAATAGCATATCTTGTTAGGCTTAGGATATTCTTAAGTCAGGCTGTTTTTTTCGAAGTTCGAGCTCTATTTGGACGCCGTTTTTACTGGAGTCCTTCACTCGGTTTACGCCTTATACTCAATAAATATTCTCACCATTAACTCCACAACCCCGGCACGGCGGCCGACATGTCGTAGTCGCCCCAGCGCTCGGCCACGGAGTCCAAAACCCGCAAAAGTTCGGCCACGTCGAGTTCCGTGACGAGCTTCAGGCGCGTGGGCTTGAAGTCGGGCAGCCCCTTGAAGTAGCACGACAGATGGCGCCGCATCTCCAGCACCCCGCCCTTTTCGCCCTTCGCCTCTATCGACCTCAACAGATGCCGTCGCGCAATCTCCACCCGCTCGACCACCCCCGGCTGAGGCAGCAACTCGCCGGTGGTCAAAAAATGGCGAATCTCGCGAAAGATCCACGGCCTGCCATAGGTCGCGCGACCGATCATCACCCCGTCCACGCCATACTTTTCGAACGCCTCCCGAGCCTGTAAAGGCGACGAGATATCGCCGTTGCCTATGATGGGAATTTTCACGAGCGGATTCGCGCGCACCGCCCCTATGAGCGTCCAATCGGCCTCGCCCTTGTACATCTGAGCTCTGGTGCGGCCGTGGATCGTGAGCGCGGCGATGCCAGCGTCCTGCAACCGCACCGCCAACTCCTCTATGTTTTTCGACTCCTCGTCCCACCCCAGACGCGTCTTCACCGTCACCGGAATGCCCGTCGGCTCCACCGCACGCACTATTTGGCGCGTCATCTCGACCATCTTGTCGGGCTCGCGCATCATGCCGCTGCCCGCCCCGCGCCCGGCGATCTTCTTGACCGGACAGCCGAAGTTTATATCCACCACCTCGGGCCGCACGCTCGCCGCCATCCGCGCCGCCTCCACCATCGGCTCTATCAGGTGGCCGTATATCTGCACGCCGACAGGGCGCTCCTCATCCGAAATGGCGAGTTTGGCCAGCGACTTTGCCGCGTCGCGAACGAGTCCGTCCGACGAAATAAACTCGGTGTACATCATATCCGCACCGAAGTCCTTGCACATAGCCCGGAACGACGGGTCGGTGACGTCCTCCATCGGCGCCAGCAGCAGCGGCCGCTCTCCCAAATCTGTTTTGCCTATCTTCATTCGTCCGTAATCCCTTTTTGTGTCTCCTCGTCGTGGTACGTTATCTCGCGCACGGCGACGCTTTGCAACGAGCCCAGGTAGAACATCTCCCGTCGTGTCCAGTTGCCGCGCGCGTCGTATTCATACTCGGCGGTCAGCGTCACCGAAACCCGATCGAACACTCGTCCCTTCCGGTTACGCCTGTTAATCTTGACGGCCATCGACACGAGGTCACCATGTTTGTTGTAGCTGTCGATGGAGTTGCGCCCCGAGCGAACCTCGGCGAGCGTGCCGTCGGAGTGGTAGCGGTATTTCTCACGCCGCTCGCCGCTAAGCCTTTTCAGTCGGCCATGCGCATCGTACTTGTAGCGTGCAATGACTGTCTCTCTTCCCGATTCGGAATCGGTGGTCTGCGTTTTGGGGTAGCCGTGGTCGTTGTACGTGTAGTCGAAACGGTAGAAGCCGTTGGACTCGACCTCTCTCGTGAGCCGGCCCGCGGAGTTGTACTCATAGATCACGGCGATTGTTCCGCGACTCGCGGGGTCGTAGGTCTCGGAGCGTTCGAGGCGCTCACCGGACGGGTCGTAGAAATAGACCTCCTCGGAGACCCGCAGGCTGTCAGGCCCGCGGAAAGAGACCATGCGGGTGATGTT
The DNA here is from genome assembly GCA_031285345.1 of Alistipes sp. GTDB lineage: Bacteria > Bacteroidota > Bacteroidia > Bacteroidales > Rikenellaceae > UBA940. The sequence goes on along the minus strand of JAITWI010000010.1, from coordinate 12,603 downwards.
GCCGGCGCGGTTGTAGAGCATCTCGGTGCGGATGTCGAACATCCCCAGTGTGTCGGGCAGCAGCGACGCGTCGGTCGGGCTATCGTACAGGATTTCCGTCACACGCGCGGGTGAGCCCTGCATCCCAGCCATCGCGGCGTCACTCTTGGCGACGTAGGCCGGACGGGCGCAGCCGGATGCCAGTACGACCGTCGCTATGTACACTATCGGTTTCATGTGAGTGCAAAAATACAACTTTTTTTGCGTACCTTTGACGACAAAATCGAGATATAAATGAACATCGAACAGAACATCGGACAGGCGGCGGCAGAGGCTGTCGAAAAACTATACGGAGTGACCGACGAGGCGTTGGTGCAGATATCCAAGACCCGCAAGGAGTTCACCGGCGACTACACGCTGGTGGTATTCCCGCTGCTCAAGGCGTCGCGCAAGTCGCCCGACGCCACCGCCGCCGAAATAGGCGAATATCTCACCGCCAACCACCCCGACGTCGACGCGTTCAACGTCATCAAGGGCTTCCTCAACATCTCGCTCAAGCCGTCGTTTTGGGCGGCGCGGTTTGGCGAAATCTGCGGCGATCCGTCGTTCGGGCGCGGCGCTGCCACCGGAAAAACAATTATGGTCGAGTATTCGAGCCCCAACACCAACAAGCCGCTCCACCTCGGGCACATCCGCAACAACCTTTTAGGCTGGTCGGTGGCCGAAATCCTTAAAGAGTGCGGCAACACGGTGCTCAAAGCCAACCTTGTGAACGACCGCGGCATCCACATCTGCAAGTCGATGTTGGCGTGGCAACGGTTCGGCGGCGGCGAAACCCCTGAGTCGAGCGGCCTGAAGGGCGACCACTTAGTCGGCAAATACTACGTCAAGTTCAACGACGAACTCAAAAAAGACGAGTCGCTGCTCACCGACGCGCAACAGATGCTCCGTCAATGGGAGGCACACGACCCCGAGGTTTACACCCTGTGGCAGACGATGAACGGCTGGGTGTACGACGGCTTCGAGAAGACCTACAAGCGCCTGGGCGTCGATTTCGACCGCATGTACTACGAGTCGCAGACCTACCTTTTGGGCAAGGCGTTGGTCGAGGAGGGTCTGGCCAAGGGCGTTTTCTACCGCCGCGACGACGGCTCGGTGTGGTGCGACCTCACCGCCGACGGGCTGGACGAAAAACTTCTTCTGCGCGCCGACGGCACATCCGTCTACATGACCCAGGACCTGGGCACGGCGCTCCGGCGCTTCACGGACGAAAATCTCGACAGCCTCGTCTACGTCGTGGGCAACGAGCAGAACTACCACTTTCAGGTGCTCAAATTGGTGCTCTCAAAACTCGGCTACTCGTGGGCGGAGGCCATCTATCACCTCTCCTACGGGATGGTGGAGCTGCCCGAGGGCAAGATGAAGTCGCGCGAGGGAACGGTGGTCGACGCCGACGACCTGGTCGAGGGGATGGTCGAAACGGCGCGCGACATGTCGGCCGAGTTGGGCAAGTTAGACGGTCTTAGTGCCGAAGAGGCCTCCGCCATCGCTGAAACGGTGGGCCTCGGGGCGCTCAAATATTTCATCCTCAAGGTCGATCCGCGCAAGACCATGCTGTTCGATCCGCGCGAGTCGATCGACTTCAACGGCAACACCGGGCCGTTCATCCAATACACCCACGCGCGCATCCGGTCGGTGCTTCGCAAGGCGGCCGATAGCGGAATCGACTACGCCGCAACCGCCGCTTCGGGGAGTGGCAGCGCTTCCGTCTCCGAAAACATCCTCCCCGAGGAGTTGGAGCTCATCAAGATGCTGTCGGACTACCCGTCGGCGGTGCAGGCGGCGGGCGATAACTTTGCGCCGAGCGTCGTGGCGGCCTACGTCTACGACCTGGCCAAGGCCTACAACGGCTACTACCACGACCACTCGATCCTTCGCGAGACCGACCCGGCGGCGCGCGATTTTCGCCTCCGTCTATCCGAACAGGTGGCCGCTGTCATCAAACGCGGCATGCGCCTGTTGGGCATCGCCGTGCCGGAACGTATGTAACGCCGGAGATGGAGCGCCAAAAAAGCAATGCCAAAAAAGTTGCCACCCCCACAAAAACCTTAAACCAAACGTAAATTATGAAAAAACAACTGCAAATTTTAGCATCCGTAGCGCTCACGGCTCTCGCGGCCCTTTCGAGCGGCGCGTTTTCGTCGTGCGAAACGCCCTCGGGCGAGTCTCCATACCGATACAAGGACAGCTTGGTGGGCGTGTGGGAACTCGATACCAAGGCTGGTCCATACGGCGCGAATTACGATATGCCCGAGCAAGATTATCCCATCGACGACGAGTTCCGGCTTCTCGTGTTCGAAGAGGACGGCCACGGGGGGACGAAGTTGCTTCTCCCGTTCGACGACGTCCGCTCCGACGGGTCGTTCACGTGGCGGGTGTCGGGCGACATGATCCACACGTCTAAGGATCTGTGGTTCAACGACACCGCCCACGCCGAGTGCCGCATAGTTTATCCGGGTTACGACAATATGCAGATATGCGTAACCCCGGTATACCACAAAGGAGCCGGAGCAACGATAGGGGAGTTGAGCGCCGAGCAGTGCCGCGTATATACATACGTCAAACGAGACATATACGCCCCGGGCGAGGCTCCCGGCCCAACCCACGGCTCACCCACCGAGTTCGACAATTGGCTCTACAACGAGTTCCTTTTGCCCTACGGGATAGACATCCGGTATCGGTTGAGCGACGTGAGTCCATCGCACGGCCAACAGCAATATACATATCCCGCATCCGTCGAGGCCTCAAAAATCATGTCGGTGCTGCTGAAACACCTGTGGGTGGAGGCCTACGACGAGGCGAGCGGTTCGACCGAAATGATCGGAAAATATGCCCATCGCCGGATTCAATTGTTCGGCGGCGGAATGTGGAACACCCTTAATGAGGATTTAAAAAATATAGAGATGATCTTGGGCGGCGTCAACGTATTGACGGGTTCCCAGAGCGACCTCGATCCCGACAATTTGTTAAGCGTATATTTCGCTTCCATAAATCACGATTTCGTCCACAATCTGTTCGCCGCAAAACCCTACGACGCAGAGTGGGCGGGCATAGCCCCCGGCGGCTACATCGGCGAGGGGCCGATCGACGTGGACGAAGAGGAGGCTCTCGACGCGGGATTCGTCGATCCGTACGCCATGCGCTCTCCGGAGGACGATTTTGCGCAGACCTACTCTATCTACATCACCTCCACGCCCGAGCAGTGGCAACAGCGGCTGTCGCAGGCGAGCGCCGAGGGACGGGCGCTTATCGGCGCAAAGCTGACTTTCGTCGAGGCTTACATGCGCGACATGTGGAACGTGGAATTAGACGAGTTGCGCAATATTATTATACGCCGCGCGAACGAGATAGACGGCCTCGATTTCGAGAACCTGAATTAGCACATTTTATCGTCTTCGTTGTCGGAGCGATGCAAAACGGGAAAATCTTAAACCAAACGTAAATTATGAAAATCGGATTTCAGGAAAACATTCACCAAAAGACAGATCGCGAACTGTCGATGATCTGCAAGGATGTTTCTTTCTATTCGTCCGAGGAGCGGCTTATCGCGCTTAATGAACTGGAGAGAAGGGGCGCTTTGACTCCGGAGATGAGCGAATCCAAAAAGTTCATCGAAGAGGAGCGCGTTCCGATGCCCGACAGCGTCTCGATTCTGTCTGTGTACAAAAATAATCAGTTTTGGCTCGCTTCGATGTTGGGAGGACCGTTAGCCGCAGGATATATGGCCGCCGCCAATTTCAAAGCGTTCGACGAACCGCAGCGCGCAAAAACGGCGTGGATTTATGCCGTCGCAGCTACGGTAATCGTTTTCGGCGTAATATTTTTGCTTCCGGACGCGGTGATGGATAAAATACCCAATTATATTATCCCCGCAATTTACACAGGCGTCGCCTATCTGTTGGTCGATAGGTTTCAGGGCAAAAAGATAGACGCCCATCGGGTTGCCGGCGGGCGTGTGTTCTCTTGGGGGCGGGTTTTCGCGATAGGGCTTATAGGGGCTGCGGTGACATTGCTGTCGGCCGCCGCTATAATTCTCACACTGTATTAATTCACACCGCCCTTCCGGCGAGCGACTGCGCGAAAGTCTCCTTGTAGGTGTCGGAGATTGGGATCGACACCGCCTCCGAGCGGGTCGAGGTGTGTAGCACAAGGTGCGCCCGTTCGATCTTTTCTATCCTGTCGAGGTTGACTATGTAGCTGCGGTGCACGCGTGCGAAGCGGCTGCGCGGCAACATCTCCTCCACGGTCTTCATGTTCATGAGCGTCTGCACCGCGCCGACCATGCCCGCCGCGTCCATGGTGTGGATGCGAATGTAGTCGCGGATGCCCTCTATGTAGACTATGTTGTCGAGCGGAATGACGAACTGTTTATATGCCGATTTGACTACTATAACCCGCGGCTCGCCCCCGTTCGACGCGGCTTCGGCCGCCCGTCTGACGTCGAACCACTCTACGGCCTTCTCTACCGACCGGGTGAATTCGCCGAAACTGACCGGTTTCAAAAGATAGTCGAGCGCGTCGACCCTAAACCCCTCCAGAGCGTATTGCGGGAACGCGGTGGTGAATATCACGCGGGTTTTATCGCCTATCGTCTTGGCCAGGTCTATGCCGTTCATCCCCGGCATTTGGATGTCGAGAAACGCCAGGTCTATGCCCCGTCCGCCGTCGCCTCCCTGTGCACCCAAGAGGCTCAGGGCGTCGGCGCTTCCTGCGAAACGCCCCATCAGCGACAGGGCTGGGGTGCGGCGAACGTGGTCTTCCAAAATATCGAGCGCGAGGGGCTCGTCGTCGACGATGATGCAGGTAAGTTTCATAGCGTTATGTCTAATTTTGCGGTGTGGATGCCGTCGTGCCTGTCGAGCGAAAGTTCATGCTCCCCGGGGTAGAGTAGCGCGAGCCGCCGGCGCAGATTATCGAGCCCTATGCCCGAGCCGCTGCGGTCGAGGTCGGTTTTCGGAAAGTCGCTGTTCTCCACCGTGCACACCACCGCCTGCCGCCCGCGGGAGGTGGATTCGATCGAGATGGCTATGCGCAAAAACGAGGGCGAGTCGGGAGAGACGCCGTGTTTGAAGCCGTTCTCCACCAGCGTCATGAACATAAGCGGTGCAATTGCCGCGCCGCGGGTGTCGGAGGGCATGTCGACCGCGATTTCCATTCCGGCTCCGGTTCGCAGCCTCATCAGTCCTACGTAGTTGCGGATGAACTCCAACTCCTTGTCCAACGGCACCAAGGCGTCGTTCGTATAGAGAATGTAGCGCATGATGGCGCTCAGCGAGATGATCGCCTCGCGCGCCTTTTCGCCGTCCGACAGCGTCAGGCCGTATATGTTGTTGAGTGTGTTGAACAAAAAGTGGGGGTTGAGCTGGCTCCTGAGGTTTGCAAGTTCGGCGTCTCGCTTCTCGGCCTCCAGCCGTGCGCGCTCCTGCTCGTGCTGTCGCCACGCCATCACCATCTTCAGCGCGACGCTCAGCCCCACCACCAACATCAACACCAGCCCGTCGCGGATTATCCAGGTCAACATGGTGAACCGCTCCTGCGGCTCGGCAGCGTCCACTATTCGCGTCAGATAAAACTCCTGCAAGATGTTGGAGAGGCTCGCCACCAGCACTATCATCACAAAGTTGCAGAGCAGGAACAGCACCCACCGCCGCTTCTCGAATATGAGCTTGTCGACCAAAAAGTAGTAGTTGAAGTAGAACGCCAACATGAACATCAGCGGGATCCAACTGTATATCACATATCGGTCGAGCCTCACGAGGGCGCCGTCGCGCGTGGCCAACAGAAACGGGAAACAGAGGATGATCACCCACACCAACACGTTGATAAAGATGAACATCGACCGCCCGTAGTCGGGTCTTGTCGCCTGTTTGTCGTCGTTTTTAGCCATTTTGTGCCGCCGCCGAGTGCAAATATAAGAAATTATATCTATCTTGTCGCCTGTTGACGAACGTTAAATTGAGATAAAATCATGAAAACAGGCAAAATTATTTCGGGACTTTTGGCGCTGTTGGGCTTCGCGGGGTGCGACGATTTCGGAGAGCAGAGAGACATGTACGGCACGCCCCACGCCGAGTTTGAGTTCAAGGGCGCGGTCACCAACGAGTACAACGCTCCGTTGAGGGACGTCAAGATCGTGGTCAAGTCGGGCTGGAACGACAACGAAATCGCGGTCGGCATAACCGACTCGCGCGGCGAGTATGATATAGAGTTCGGCGACATGGGCGGCTCGGGAATAACCTTCTCCGTGGTTGCCGAAGACATCGACGGCGAAGCTAACGGCGGCAAATTTGCCACCGAAACCGAAACGATAGAGATAGAAAAAGAGGATTACGTCGGCGGCGATGGTTGGTATATCGGGAAGATGGCCAAAACGGTCGATTTTGTGTTGGAAGAAGCGATAGTGGTAGAAGAATAGATGAAAACGAGTAAGATTTTAGCCTCGGCGCTGGTCGTGTTGGGGTTTGGCGGCGCTGTGGGCGCGGCGACCGGATGTGCGCCCCGCGCCCAAAAAAGCCGTGCCGTTGCTTCGGCGCCGGACGAGGGAGCCTCGACGTCGGAGTCGGGTGAGGGCGATCTGCGCTTCGGCGCCGACACCACCATGATGCGCGTGATGTATGGCGTGCCCAACGTGCCGTTCCTGCCGCGTCCGGAGATTGTCGAGCCGGAAGCGGAAGCGGAAGCGGAAGCGGAGACGGGTGCCGATACCGCGCCGGAATCTGAACCAGAATCAGAGTCCGAGCCGGAGCCGCTCGTAGCTCCGCATGCCGGACTTGCACCCAAGCCGGAACAGGAGAGCCGTTCTGTCGTTAGCGGTACGATTACGGGCACGGTCGTCGATGAGAAGACAGGCGACCCAGTGATTGCGGCAAGAGTAATTAAAAGGGGAGCTACGGAAGCGGCGGTGCTTACAGATTACAACGGAGAATATTCTATTGAGGCAATTATTGGAGATACGCTCGAATTCAGATATTTGGGATACAAGGCTAATGTAGTAGAGATCAAGGCCGACACCCTGAATATTGTTATGGAGGCCGATTATATTAAGGATTATATTAAGCCTGTGGTGACCATGTACGGACCACCTCGTGCAATAAGACGACAACTTCGTGAAGAGAGGCGCAAAGAGCGTAAAGCGTCGGATGATATTTGATACGGACACAGAAAATGCACCGGATGCAATTAATGAGCAGAGTGGAATGAAGACACCGAATGTCTCAGGATTGGAGTTGCGATTGGCACATCCGCAGCGACTGGGTCTGCGAAAGAGACTGGGTCTGGGGTTGTTCTCCAAATTATATCGTGATCAGGTCGAACGCCACCCCCTGCGCACCCTGTTTTGGGAGTGCACGCTGCGCTGTAACCTCGACTGCCGCCACTGCGGGAGCGACTGCAAGAGCGATCATGTGTTGAACGCGGCGACCAAAACCACCCAGGCAGGCGCCGCACCAACCGCACCAACCGCACCGGCACCGCAACCGCAACCGCAACCGGCACACTCTGCGCAACCGGCACACCCCGCCCACCCCGACATGCCGATCGAGGATTTCCTCAAGGCGCTCGATTCGATAACCCCCCACGTCGACCCCCACAAGGTGATGATCGTCTTCTCGGGCGGCGAGGTGCTCATGCGCCGCGACCTCGAAAAGGCGGGGCTTGAGGTCTACCGCCGCGGTTATCCGTGGGGCATGGTCACCAACGGCATGCTGTTAGACGAGGCGCGGTTCGCCAGCCTTTTGAAAGCCGGACTCCACTCTATAACGCTCAGCCTCGATGGCTTCGAACGGGATCACATCTACATCCGCCGCCACCCCAAGAGCTACGAAAACGCCCTGCGCGCCCTGCGGCTGATCACCAAAGAACCGTCCGTCGCCTACGACGTGGTGACCTGCGTGACGGCCGAAAGCCTGAAACGGTTGCCCGAGTTCCGCGAATTCCTCATCGCCGAGGGGGTGAAGGCGTGGCGGGTGTTCACCATTTTCCCCGTCGGCCGCGCCGCCACCGACCCCGCCCTGCAACTCACCGACGCCCAGTTCACCGAACTTATGGAGTTCATCCGCCAGACGCGGCGCGAAGGGCGCATCAGGCTCGACTACGCCTGCGAGGGCTTCCTGGGTGGCTACGAGACCGAGGTTCGCGACAACTTCTACCACTGCTCGGCGGGGGTGACCACCGGCAGCATCCGCATCGACGGCGCCATTTCGGGCTGCACGTCGATTCGCGCCGCCCACCATCAGGGCAACATCTACACCGACGACTTCATGACGGTATGGAACGAGAAATTCCAAAAATTCCGCCGCCGGGAATGGACACGAAAAGAGCAGTGCGCCGACTGCCGCATGTGGCGCTGGTGCCTCGGCGGCGGCATGCACCTCTACGACGACAACGACAAATTACTGCTTTGCCACTATAATAGACTGAATGGCTGAAATAAGGCCGGGTGCTTACTCGATGTTTCCCGGCGCAAGGAAAAACTTCTGCGGTTTCCGCTTCCCAACCAGCGATTCCACACATCCTTCCACATCGTCCGAGCTCATTATAGGGGACGACAACTGCATTGAACGGAACGAGCCGTCCTTTTGCGGGGCGATAAGCACAATACGCCCGAACCTCAGGTCGAACAGACGGCCGTTCACGATCGCGTAATTATTGCGGTCGGCCGTAAGAAAAGCGATGTAGTCCACTTCCGAATTTTTCAGATTGAAACGCCCCTGTCCCATAACATCGGGATTGTTGCGCGACGATATATCGGAAATGTACTCATTCTCATCGGTATCGGTCAGCACAAGAATCAGAAAGAAAACTTCATCCTCCGCCTCTCCGATATACCGGGTGTTATTGACGTTTCTGCCGGTGTAGAAAAATTCGTAAAAGATTTTGCGCTCCTCGATCCGCACTTCGCCACCATCATTACCGGTGGCGGTCCATGTATTCTCCATTTGCACGGAATAGAGCGGTTCGGGGAATACTCCGTTCATCGGAAGCTCCGGATCGTACATTAACGGCATATCCCTGACGTCCACTTCCAACATTTGCATATCCCAGACGGCAGGGTCTTCGCGATTTGCAATGTGGTTGCGATAGTTAGCCTTCGTCCACGTCTTTGTTTGGGTCGCACACGAAACCGAAAAGGTTACCGCGAGCAGAAAAATCGATATATACTTCATATATAGACAAAGTTATAAAAAAATCCGCTAATTTTGTACCTTGTGAAAAATTTACGGTAAAGAATGACACAGGAATAACTTTTCAAAAAACTTATCGCCCACTCCAAGGAGTACGGGTTTATTTTCCCGTCGAGCGAGAGAGACGACGGACTGTCGGCCGTTTACGACTACGGCCAGATGGGCGTGGAGCTCAAAAACAACATCAAGGCCTACTGGTGGGAGGCGATGACGCGCCTGCGGGAGAACATCGTGGGCATCGACGCGGCCATCTTCATGCACCCCCGCACGTGGGAGGCGAGCGGCCACGTGGGCGCGTTCAACGACCCTCTGATCGACAACAAGGACTCCAAAAAACGCTATCGTGCCGACGTTCTGCTGGAGGATCACATCGCCAAAATCGAAGAAAAAATAGAGAAAGAGGTCGAAAAGGCGCGCAAACGCTTCGGCGAGTCGTTCGACGAGGCGCAGTACCGCTCGACCTCGCCCCGCGTGGTGGAGCTGCAAGCCGAAAGAGACCGCATCAACGAACGGATGGTGAACGCGCTGACGAACAACGATTTGGCCGAACTGCGGCAGGTTATTATAGACGCCGAGATAGTCGATCCCGTTTCAGGCACCCGCAACTGGACCGACGTGCGGCAATTCAACCTCATGTTCGACACCAAGATGGGCTCGGTGGCCGAAGGTGCAGGCACGGTCTATCTGAGGCCCGAAACTGCGCAGGGCATCTTCGTCAACTTCCTCAACGTCCAAAAGACCGGCCGCATGAAAATTCCGTTCGGCATCGCGCAGATCGGCAAGGCGTTCCGCAACGAGATCGTCGCCCGCCAGTTCATCTTCCGCATGCGGGAGTTCGAGCAGATGGAGATGCAGTTTTTCGTGCGCCCGGGCGAGGAGATGAAGTGGTACGAGTACTGGAAGGAGTTCCGCATGCGCTGGCACCGCGCTCTGGGCTTCGGCGACGAGATGTACAGGTTCCATAACCACGAAAAGCTCGCCCACTACGCCAACGCCGCCGCCGACGTCGAGTTCCGCTTCCCGTTCGGCTTCAAGGAGGTGGAGGGCATCCACTCGCGCACCGATTTCGACCTCACCCAGCACCAAACCTTCAGCGGCCGCAAGATGCAGTACTTCGACCCCGAAACGGGCGAAAACTACGTGCCCTATGTGGTCGAAACCTCCATCGGGGTGGACAGGATGGTGCTTCAGGTTTTGTCTGCGGCCTACACCGAGGAGGCGCTGGAGGGCGGCGAGTCTCGCGTGGTGATGCGCATTCCGGCTCCGCTGGCTCCCGTCAAGGCGGCCGTGTTGCCGCTCGTCAAAAAGGACGGCCTGCCCGAAATCGCCCGCGGCATCATCGACGCGCTCAAGTTCGACCACAACGTGCAGTACGACGAGAAGGACAGCAACGGCAAGCGCTACCGCCGCCAGGACGCCATCGGCACGCCGTTCTGCATCACGGTGGATCATCAGTCGGCCGAGGACGGCACGGTCACCATCCGCCGCCGCGACACTATGTCGCAGGAGAGGGTCGCCATCGCCGACCTGCCGGCCATCATCGGCCGCGAGGCGGGCCTTCGCGCGCTGCTTGAGAAACTGAGCTAAAACCGAGACAAAAAAACTTCTATAAAAAGGCCGACAAGATTGTCGGCCTTTTCCGTCTCTAAAACAAACTCCCCTCGTCCGCCGTCGGAAAGCGCAGCAGCCTCCTAAAACAAACTCCCCTCGTCCGCCGTCGGAAATCTCGACAACCCCAAATGCGTGTAGGCCAACTCGGTAGCCTCCCTGCCGCGGGGGGTGCGCTTCAAAAACCCCTCCTTTATAAGGAACGGCTCATACACCTCCTCTATCGTGCCCGCCTCTTCTCCCACCGCCGTGGCTATGGTACCCAGCCCGACCGGCCCGCCGCGAAATTTCTGAATAATAGTCGACAATATGCGGTTATCCATCGTGTCGAGCCCGCGCGTATCAATATTCAACGCGCCCAAAGCCACCCGTGTTATCTCAAGGTCGATGTGGCCGCTCCCTTGCACCATGGCGAAGTCGCGAACGCGCCTAAGCAAAGCATTTGCGATTCGGGGCGTCCCGCGACTGCGTCGGGCTATCTCCCCCGCCGCGTCGTCGTCTATGCCGATACCCAATATTCCCGCCGACCGCCTCACGATACCCGTCAGCACCGCCGCGTCGTAATACTCAAGGTGGCACTGAATCCCGAACCGCGCGCGCAGGGGCGAGGTCAAAAGCCCGCTCCGCGTGGTGGCGCCGATCAGAGTAAACGGATTGAGCTCTATCTGAATCGAGCGCGCCGAGGGGCCCTTGTCCAGCACTATGTCTATACGAAAATCCTCCATCGCCGAGTAGAGATACTCCTCCACGATGGGACTCAGGCGGTGGATCTCGTCTATAAACAGCACGTCGCCGCGGCTCAAATTTGTGAGCAACCCCGCCAGATCGCCCGGCTTGTCCAACACCGGCCCCGAGGTGACGCGCATAGCCGCCCCCATTTCGTTTGAGATGATGTTGGCCAGGGTGGTTTTGCCCAACCCCGGAGGGCCGTGCAGCAGCACGTGATCGAGCGATTCGCCCCTCATCAGCGCCGCGCGGATAAACACCCGCAGGTTGTCCACCGTCTTGTCCTGACCGCTGAACGCCCCTAACTCCCGCGGGCGGATTGTGTTCTCGAATTCGAGGTCGCTTGTGTTTTCCGCTCTCATAATTTGCGAAGATAGCTGTTTTTGCACACTTTTTGTACCACGGCCCCTAAGAAGTTGTTTAAAAGTTGTTTTAAGCACCAAAAAACCTCAAATATTATGAAAAAGTTTCTACTCCCGTTCGCTCGTTTCGCGACGGCAACGCTCACGGCAACGCTCACGGCAACGCTTATGGCAACGCTCACGGCAACGCTCACAGCAACGCTTACGGCGGCAGCGCTCGCGGCGGCACTCGTCTCGTGCGAGAATGACGGCGACGTGGGCGACGACCTTCCCACCATCGACACCGACACCAGCGGACTCATCACAAAGGTCGTCCGCACGCCGGCCTCCCCCGAATCTCACGTCCCCATGTTGATCAACTCTTTCTTCTACGACTCTGAGAAGCGCCTCGTCAAAAACGAGGAGGAGTGCCCGGGCATGTATGTCTCCTCCTACAACGTTTTGTGGCAGTCCGACCGCATCTCCAAGTGGTACGGCGCCACCCGCTCCAACTGGGCGGTGCTCAACCGCAACGGTCAGGCGATCGAATACTGGTCGGACTACGAAAACGCCTCCAAGGACTACGACGTGATCTACGACGCCGAGGGTCGCCTCTCCCACACGATCGGTTACGCCAACGGCGAGGAGTGGGGTCGCTATGAGTGCATCTGGGACGCCGACGGCCACATATCGGGATTCCGCCTCTA
>JAITWI010000065.1 GCA_031285345.1 Alistipes sp. | reverse complement strand
GATATTCGCGGATATACTGATTTGGTGACCGAATTACAGGAGCAATACCCCATTGGCCAGCCTATCGAAAGCGAACAGGCTCAAAAAGAGTTCATTAAACTCTATGGCGCAATCCTGAAAGTGAGAAACATCCTCGCCACGTTCGATGAGTTTACAGGCAACGAAATTCTGACCGAGCGCGATGTGCAGGACTATCACAGTATGTATATCGACCTCTACAATCTGTTCCGGCGCACGACAAAAGGCGACAGCGAGAATGTGAACGACGACATTGTTTTCGAGATGGAACTCATCAAGCAGGTGGAGATCAATATCGACTACATTCTGGAGCTGATTCGCAAGTATCACGAAAGCCACTTGGAAGACAAGGAGATCATCGTTTCAATCGGCAAAGCCATAGATTCGAGTGTGGAGCTACGCAACAAAAAGGAGCTGATTGAGCAATTCATCGCCTCGCTGTCGCCCGCTACGCAGATCGACGATGATTGGCAAAAGTTTGTCGATGAGAAGCGGCAGGAGGAGTTGGATCGTATTATCGCCGAAGAAAATCTGAACCGCGATGAGACGTATCGCTTTGTCGCCAACGCTTTCCGTGATGGTTATGTGCCGCAAACAGGCACGGCCATCGCCCGAATCCTGCCCGCCGGAGTATCGCGCTTTTCACCCACAGGCGACCGCACCCGCAAACGCGAAATCGTCCTCGAAAAACTCAAAGCGTTCTTCAATCGGTTTGCGGATATTTCGGGAGAATACTAACTGCCTATTTTTTTACATTGACATAACATGAAAGTCTTGCTTGACATATTTTCGACAAGGGAATTAGTTTTAATTATTTGGTTGGCAGTTCTGTTTGTGGCTTTTCTGATATGGGATAAGCATAGATTTCACCTGAAAAATATTGCGAAAGCCGCATTTGCTCCAGGCCTTGTTTTTTCATACCTGTCACTATTAATCTATGCCTCTGCCCTTGTCTTTATCCTGTGGCGATGCGGGTTTTGGGACATCTCTCTTTTGAAAGACACAATTATATGGTTCTTATTCACCGCAATAGGTGTATTCTTTGGTCTGGATAAAGTAAGAGATGGCCGTTATTTTTGGAGGTTATTCAAGAGCACGTTTGCATCTACCGTTTTTGTTGAGTTCTTTGCCAATCTATATTCGTTCAGTCTGTCGGTTGAAATATTATTATTCCCTTGTGTCTTCACGCTGACTATATTAAGCGTCTATTCCGAGCATTCCGCGAAAACAAATGAAGCACACAAGAAGGTTAATTCGTGCTTTAACGTACTCTTAGGGCTGATTGGTTTGCTCTATTTAGGATTTTCGATCTACAAAACGGTAATTGAATTCGGATCGGTTCTCTGGGTAGATGTATTGACGCAATTTATGCTACCTATTTTTTTGACGATTCTCTCCATCCCATGTTTTTGGATCCTTGCTTTATGGATGAAATATGAAATGATGTTCGTAGCCAACAATGTATTGTTTCGAGATAGGAACACAATAGAGAGACTGAAAATTAAATTTTTTATCCTTTATTATGGCCATTTTAGTTTCAACAGAGTGCATAGGATATGGAAAAAGCTGGCACTACTTGCTTTTGAGGAGAACGTTAGTTGTCGGGAATATATCAAGCAAGTATCTTCGGCTCCCGCATACAAGAAACAACCCATTGTAAACAAAATGAGAATAGGCCTGTTTAATGACATCAATGCCTGCCGCCAAAAATTGACAAGTTTAGGATTGGGGGAATTCAGTGAATGGGATAAACTGCACGGTTTTGACGAATTTTATTGTAGTCCAAGCTATTATAAAATCAGCCCACATGGGCTGTCAAACTTGTTGCTCTCTTTACAGGGGAAAGAGTTCCATATCCATAAGTTGGAATTGACGTTATCAATTTACAGTTCAGAAAAGAAAGATCTGGCGGTACAGAAGTTCACAGAATGTATATCGTCGATTTTCGAAATACTATCCTTGCAATTACCGTCTTCCTTTCCCAATCCAATTTCAAGGGGCGAAAATTACACTTATGCTAACGATGAATATTCTGTCAGCCTCACATTTGAAATTAATGGGCAAGTGGAGTCCGTTAATTTGCTGATCACATCAAATTAAGAAAAAGAGGAGCAATAACCCTCAAATAAATGACCGAAAAATAGTTTGCCGCATATTTGCAACTCAAAGCACAGCAATGGCGGAGCAATAATTTGACAATAAGATAATTATGCGGGAACCCATTATTTCTGTATCGGAAAGTAACTGCAGAAACCAACATCAAACAAACACCCCCGCCTCATTGCCGAGGCGGGGGTGTTTTTGTAATATGAGTCGTTTCTCGCAGCGCAGCCGGAAGCTACCTCGCGCAGTACACCCGAAATATGTTTCTCGCAGCGTGCAGCCGAAAGCTACCTCACGCAGCGCACCGGGAAACCGTAGTTTACCGCCGACCAACCCGAGTTGGGCGAGATGCTCGGAAGGGGCGACGAAGGTGGGTCGATGTTGACAATATAGAGTCCGCTGCCAGCCGCGTCATCCGACCAGTAGCCCACTCCGCCGCCGAGCCATCGCTGGCCAGCCTCATCCCACGTGGCCTGAGCGACCACATAGTTGTTGTAGGCATATCCGGCCCATTCCGCCCCCCACTGCGAGAAGTAGTTGTTCATAAGGTCCATCGAAGACTGAAAAATCGTACCCAAACCGCCCAGAGCTTTGTCGAGCGTCACAAAATCGTCGTTCGTGGGTACTCTCCACGATTCGGGGCACAACTGCTCGCCGAACTCATGAACCGCGTGCTTCGAAAACAGGTGGCCGAACTCGCCATTCTCGCGACCGTCGGGGAAGTTGCCCATAAACGATGTCTTTTCGGCACCCGAGGCCATAACGACGTCGCTCCACTCCTGCGTGCCCACCGTCCACGTTTCGGACGAACGGAAGCGAACTGTGCCGGGAGTCCAATCGCCCACTACGGTTACGGTGCACGTGGTGGTGAAGCCTCCGTCGACGGTGGTGGCGGTCACGTTGGAGGTTCCCACCTTCAAGGCCTTCACCACGCCGTTCTCTACCGTTGCGACGGTCTGGTCGGAGCTCTTCCACGTCACTCTCTTGTCGGTTGTGTTGGCCGGAGCGACCACCACTTCGATGGTCTCCTGTCCACCCACCAGCATCGCCACGGAGGACGATGAGGTCAAATAGACCGTCTGGGCGCCCAGAGCCTGCTTCACCTCGATGACCTTCGAGGTAACGCCGTTGCTCACGGTGATGGTGCCGGTTCGCTCTATGGGCTCTATTCTGGGCTGGTCGTTGCCACCGAGGGCGATGGTGATGGTGCTCTCGTCGTTGGTCACGGTGAACCACCCCTCTTCGTCCTCTTCGGAAAACGAGGTCGCCTCGGCCTCTATCGTCCACGGAAGCGCACTCTCCACCACCACGATCCGGGTCTCTCCCTTGTGGGCGAAGAGCAACTCGTCTTCGCAGTTCACCGCGAGCGAGCCGTCGGTGACTTTGGCGCTCTGGGTGATGGCGATGGTCTTGGTGTCCTCTTCGTTTTCCACCGTCACCGAGCCCGTGCGCGGTTCGTCGCCCTCGTTTTCGGTCACGACCACGGTAATCCGCCCCTCTTCGCTCTCCACGTCGATCCACGACTCGTCGGAGGCGGTGGCGGTCCAATTTTTGCCGCCGATCTCCACCACTCGCGAGCCGCCCTCGGCTTCGAATTCGAGACCGTTTTCTACGGACAGGTTGATCGGGCCGTCCTTCGGTTCCTCTTTGGGTTCGGGGTCACAGGCGGTAGCGCCCGCTGCGAACGCACCCATCAGTGCGAACGCAAATAGTTTATTCAGTTTTTTCATAATGTTTTTATGCTATCGTTAAGTTATTCGACGTTTTTTACGCAGCGGATGCCATATCCGTTTCCTCGCGCGATCTGCATTCCCGCGATTTGCGTAAACGAGGGAGCGGGCGAGATTAGAAAGTATGTCCCACGGTCGGTCCAAGGTGCATGAACGCTTGCACCCCACAGGTATCCACGACTTCCCGGAGCCTCCATATTGTTTGTAACGAAACCTCCGCCATATTCTCCTCCCCACTCCGAGATATACTTACCGTCTGTGTCGACATGGTTTGCAGTCGAACCATTGAGCGTTTGCGCAAGGGCGTTGAAGTCATCTAAGACCGGCGCCCTCCAACCGTCGGGGCAAAGCACGTCGCCGAAGTTGGCCAGCGCGCTCCACGAGAACAGGTCGTAGTAGCCGGTGTTTTGGCGGCAGTCGGGGGTGTCGGCGCTCGTTCCTGAGAAGGTGCCCTTCTTACAGTAGGTGGCGGTCACGTAGTCGCTCCAAATCTGGTTGCCGACGGTGTAAGTCGTGGCCGATTCGAACGATATGGTGCCGAAGATGTGGGGCGCGGCTTCGACCGTCACCACGCATGTGGCGGTTTTGCTCTGGTCGACGGTGGTCAGCGTAATTGTGGTTTCGCCCGCCTTGACGCCCGTGACGATCACTTTGGTCTGGTCGGCGGGGTCGATCGCCGCGGTGGCGACGGTGGGAACGGAACTCTCTACCGTGAACTCTTTGTTGGTGGCGGTTTCGGGCGATACGGTGGCGATGAGAATTTGGGTCGCACCTCTCGACAGCACGGTCAGGGTCGGCTGGTCGACGGAGATGCTTTCCACGGTATTCGAGGGGGTCTCGACCGTAACGACGCAGGTGGCGGTTTTTGTCTCGTCGGCCAGCGAGGTGACTGTGATCGAGGCCTGGCCATCGCCGATGGCGGTTACGATAACCTTCGAGCCGTCCTCCGGGTCGATAGCCGCCGTGGCCACAGAGGTGTCGTCGCTCTCTACTTTGAAACGTTTGTCGGTCGTGGTTTCGGGGGTGAAGTCCACCGTGAGGGTTGTGCTGCCGCCGACAAACAGCGCCGCGTCGTCGGGCGTAAGCGTGATCCCTTCGACCAACTGCACCACTTCGATGGCGCAGGAGGTCGTGTTTTTGCCGTCCACAGTGCTTACGCGAAGGTAGGTGCCGCCGGTCTTCACGCCCGTGACCACGATTTTCAGCGGGTCGGTCGGGTCGATGGCGGCGGTGGCGATATCTTCGCCCTCCACTTTGTCGAGCATGAATGTGAACTCCTGCACGGTCGCGTCGACGGGATCGAAGATGACGGTGAACGGGGTGGTTCCGCCGACGGCAACGGTTGTCTTCTCGGTCTTGTCGAGCGAGATTCCCTCCACGGGAACGTTGACGGTGAGTTCGCACGCCGCGGTCTTGGCGTTATCGACGGTCGTGGCTACAATCTTGGTGAAGCCGCCCTTTACCGCCTTCACGAGGCCGGTCTGCGAAACGGTGGCAACGGTGGGGTCTTCGCTGCTCCACGAGAAGCCCTTGTTGGTGGCGGTCGAAGGCAACACGGTGGCCGCGAGCTGCAACTCTTCGCCCCTTTCGAGAATCTTAGAGGGAATGTCCACGACCACTCTCTCCACCGGCACGACATTCTCCGCCACTTCGATCGCGCATTCGGCCTCAAGGCCGCCGTCCAGCGTTGTTACCGTGATGGTGGTTTTGCCGACGGCCAAACCTTTCACCACGCCGTCGGTGACGGTCGCCACGGTTTTGTCGGAGCTGTCCCACGTCACCGACTTCACCGAGGCGTTGCTCGGAGCGATGGTTTGGGTGAGGACAAGGGTCTCTCCGATCGAGATAACGTCGGACTCGATGTCGAGGGTGACGCCCGTCACGGCTACTGTTTCGGGCCCGGGTTCGGGTTCTTTGTTCTCGCCGCACGACGAGAATGAGATAGCCGCCAGGGCGACAAACAGGAATAATGTGTGTAGTTTTTTCATAGGTCGTATGTTTTATAGAGTTCAGCCGCGATTAAGGTCGATCGCGACAAAAGCAAAAGTACGGCCTGTGAAACCTAAAAAAGTTGTCCTATGGCAAGAGTGCGCTATTTACCCTCCTTTTTCGTCTCTCTTTTCAGTCTGCTGAGCGACGAGGGGGTGATGCCGATGTAGGATGCGATCACCTTCATGGAGACTTTTTCGAGGATTTCGGGGCGGTGGCGCACCAGCGCGTCGAACCTTTCGCGGGCGGTTCCGTTCATCACCGCAAGTTTGCGTTCGTAGAGCCACAGTTGAGCCGATTGCAGGCAGAGTATCCAGTTTTTGAAATCCTCCGACGAGGCCGACAGTTTGTCGTAATCGGCCCTCGACATCTTCATGATGGTCGATTTTCCGCACGATTCGATCTGAAAAAACGACGGTTCGCGCCGGTAGAACGAGTGGTATTGGATAATCACGGTGCCCGGAGTGGAGAATCCGAAGGTCATCTCCTTGAGCCCGTCGAAGTAGGCGAACCTCAGGATGCCCTCTCGGACGACGTAGACGTTGTCGTCGAACTTGCCGTAGCGGATCAGGTGTTCGTTGTTTTTGAGCTCGATCTCGGTCATGGGGGCGAGGAACGCGTCCATAGTCCGGTCGTTCATCCTGTAAAGGCACTCCTTGTGGAGAAGTTTTTTCAGATCGTCCATAATGCTCGCTCGCGTGGGTCGGAGCAAAGGTACAAAAAACTTGCAATTCCGAGTAAAAGCCGTACCTTGCGTTGCGGACGGATAAAACGGATAAATCGGCTACATATCGAGATATGGATGTATTGGAATTCAGAGACTACTGTCTGTCGCTGCCCGCGACGACGGAGTGCACCCCCTTCGACGAGGATACGTTGGTGTTCAAGGTGATGGGCAAGATGTTCGCCTACGCCGGCATGGGTAACTTTCGTTGGTTCAACGTCAAGTGCGATCCGGCGCGCGCCATAGAGCTGCGCGAGGTCTATCCCGAGGTGCTGCCCGGCTATCACGCCAGCAAGGTGCACTGGAACACGGTGCGCACGGACGGCGACCTGACCGAGGCGTTTTTGAGGGAGCAGATTCGCAACTCCTACAATTTGGTCGTGGCCAAACTGCCCCGCGCGTTGAAGGCGGAACTCGTAAATTTGCAAAACATTTCCGCCTTTGATTAAAAATTAATAACTTTGTCGCCTTATGAAGATATTGCGCACAATATTGTTCTCCGTCCTGCTTGCCGCGGCCGCCGTCAACACGACCGTCGCTCAGGACAAAAAGCCAACCAAAGAGGAGCGCCGCGAGGAGCGTCAGCGCCGCATTGCCGAACGTGCCACCGCCAAGACCGAGATCGAGGTGAGAGAGGGCAAGCACCCGCGTTACAGCCAACTGCTCAAAAGCACGAGCTACAAGCTTATGTACACCGAGGGGCTGCGCTACTATCGCATGAAGAAAAAAGGCAAGGACTACAACTCGATGCTCAACTACACCAAGGCGCAAAACCTGCTGAGCGCGGCGTTCCAGTCGCAGACGCTGGCCGGTACGCCGCAGGAGGATTCGCTGGAGTACTACCTGGGGTGCTCGTTCTTCAAGTCGATGGACTTCGCCACCAGCGAACAGATATTCGACCGTTTCCGCCGCCGCTTTCCGTCGAGCATATTCCTCGAAGATGCCGAATATATGTACGCGATGGGTTTCTATCACGCCTCGTCCGACCCCGAGCACGACCAGACCGCCACTCTGAGGGCCATGGCCGCCATAGCCGAGTACGAGGGTCGCTATCCGAACACCGTTAAAAAGAAGGAGTGCGACGAGAGGACGCTTGAGTTGCGCCGCAAACTTTATGTCAAGTCGTTCGAGAATGCCAGGCTCTACTACACCATCGGGCAGTACAAGGCGGCCGTGAGGGCTCTGAACAATGCCATCGACGAATTCCCCGAATCGCCCTACCGCGAGGAGTTGATGTATCTGGCCACCCGTTCGGCCTATCTTTTCGCCCGCAACTCCGTCGCGAGTCAGATGACCGACCGATACATGTCGATGATGGACAACTACTACAACCTGATCTCCGAATTTCCCGAAACCGAACACCTCGACGAGGTGAAGAAGATGAGCGAAGAGGCGCTCGAATATATCACAGAACAGACGAAAGAGACAACAACAACGCAAACAGATGGAAACTAAAAAGAACATACCGGGCAACACCGTCACCCGCAAACTGGCCGACATCGACGCCCCCACCGGCAACGTGTACGAATCGGTGGCTATCATATCGAAGCGCGCCAACCAGATATCCTCGGGGCTGAAGGAGGAACTCAAGCGCAAGTTGGAGGAGTTCTCGACGACGGGAGACTCCCTTGAGGAGACCTTCGAAAACCGCGAGCAGATCGAGATATCGCGTTTCTACGAGCGCATGCCCAAGGCCACCCTCATCGCCACCGAGGAGTTTTTGGGCGGCGAGCTTTACTTCCACGAAAATCGTCCCGAGCCCGTCGCGGCCGAATTGGCCGTCGAGGCGGCTCCTGTGGATGCTTCGATTGAAACGGAGAGGTGATTTTTATCGACTACGGAGGAGCACTCCCGTCTTTGCGCGAGCCGTCGCGGAGTCGAGGCTAACGTGGCTTTCAAAAGTTGGGCACTGACTTTTGTACCGCGTTAGACGAGATGGGAGCAGGAGCGCGCGAACACGGGCCAGTTTTTGCTTCTTTTTGCTGGTCAAAAAGAAGTTAAATAATTCGCAAAATGCTCGAAGGCAAACACATAATCGTCGGAGTGACGGGCAGCATAGCGGCTTATAAGGCCGCTTCGTTGGTTCGTGGGCTGGTGAAGGCGGGCGCCGAGGTGCGGGTGGTGATGACCCCGCTGGCCAAGCAGTTCATCACCCCCTTGACGATGGCCACCCTGTCGCGCAACCCCATTTTGGTGGAGTTTTTCAATCCCGAGAACGGCGAGTGGAACAGCCATGTGTCGCTCGGCGAGTGGGCCGACGCGTTTGTCGTAGCTCCGGCGACAGCCAACACATTGGCCAAAATGGCCGCCGGAATAGCCGACAACTTGTTGCTCACCACCTACTTGTCGGCGCGATGTCCGATCGTGATCGCTCCGGCGATGGATCTCGAAATGTATGCCCATCCCACGACCCAGGCCAACATAGCCACCCTTCGCGCCCTCGGGGTGGAGGTGGTAGAGCCGGGCGACGGCGAACTGGCGAGCGGCCTGTCGGGCAAAGGGCGGATGGCCGAACCGGAGGAGATCGTAGACTTTCTCGACGGCGTGCTCTGCTGATCGAGCCGGCTGTTTTATCCATTTTCGTTTTGCGATGCTGAAAGGCCAAAAATTTCTTGTCACGGCCGGGCCGACGGTGGAGGCGATCGACCCGGTGCGCTTCATATCCAACCACTCGACCGGCAAAATGGGTTATGCCATCGCGGCGGAGTTGGCTGCGCGCGGCGCCGAGGTGACGCTGGTGAGCGGACCTGTCGCGTTGCCGGTGCCGGCCGGTGTACGGCGCGTGGACGTGGTTTCGGCTGAGGATATGTATCGCGAGTGCGTGGCGCTTTGGCCTTCTGTGGACGGCGCGGTGATGTGCGCCGCCGTGGCCGACTACACCCCCGCGTTTCCCGCCGCGAGCAAAATCAAAAAGGAGGCCGGCGGAGTGTTTGCGGGCGGGGCTGGCGGCGGAACGGATGATGCGGTGGGAGACGGAACGAATCACGGTGTAGGCGGTGAAACGACCGACGGAGCGGGCGACACGGGGAGAATTGAAGGCACGATTTCGCTTGTGCTGCGGCCGACGAAAGACATCGCCGCCGAGTTGGGACGGACGAAACTTCCCGGACAACTGTTGGTGGGATTTGCTCTGGAGACCGACGACGAACAGACCAACGCCCTCGGTAAAATGGAGCGTAAAAACCTGGATATAATAGTGTTGAACTCGCTGCGCGACCCGGGTGCGGGGTTCGGAGGCGACACCAATCGCATCACCATATTCGAGCGCTCGACTGCCATCGCGGCGGCCACCACCACCACCACCACAACAACCGCTCCCGCAGCCACAACAACAACTGCTCCCGCCGCTCCTGCTGCCGCCGCCTACACCACCACAACAACAACCGCTCCCGCAGATCCCGCAGCCACCGCCTGCACCGCAGCCGCCGCAATCGCAACGACCGCCACCGAAACCGTTATCAAAACCGCATACCCGTTGGAATCGAAAACGCAGGTCGCGGTCGGAGAGATTGATGGTGGTGTGATTAAAACCACCTACCCCCTTGAAAGCAAACTATCCGCCGCCGTCAATATAGTCGATAGGATAGAGGCTATTTTGTTGTCAAAATCTCTTTAAGAAACTGCCCGGTGTAGCTTTCGGCGCAACGGGCCACCTGTTCGGGAGTGCCGAAAGCGACAACGCGCCCGCCCGAAGCGCCACCCTCGGGGCCGATGTCGACTATCCGGTCGGCTGTTTTTATCACGTCTAAGTTGTGCTCTATAACTATCATCGTGTTGCCGCGGTCGACCAACAGCGCCATCACATCCAACAACTGGCGCACATCCTCGAAGTGCAAACCGGTGGTCGGTTCGTCCAGTATATATAAGGTACGGCCGGTGTCGGTCTTGGCGAGCTCGGCGGAGAGTTTGATGCGTTGGCTCTCGCCGCCGGAGAGGGTGGTGCAGGGCTGACCCAACTTCAAATAGCCCAGGCCGACGCTCTGGATAGCCTTCAGTTTGCGACAGATTACAGGTATGTGCTCGAAGAACTCGACTGCCATGTTGATGGTCATGTCCAACACTTCGAAAATGTTGCGCCCCTTGTAGCGCACCTCCAACGTCTCGCGGTTGTAGCGCCGGCCGCCGCACACCTTGCAGCGCACATAGACGTCGGGCAAAAAGTTCATCTCGATGGTCTGCACCCCCGCGCCGCGGCACTCGTCGCACCGTCCGCCCTTGACGTTGAAAGAGAATCTGCCCGCTCCGAAGCCGCGGATCTGCGCGTCGGGAGTCTGCTCGAACAGTTTGCGGATGTCGCCGAAAACTCCGGAGTAGGTGGCGGGGTTGCTGCGTGGGGTGCGGCCGATGGGCGACTGGTCGACCACCACCAACTTGTCGACGTTTTCGATCCCCTCCACCCCGTCGCATGGCAGCGGCTGGGCGTAGGAGCCGTAGAGATGGCGGCTCAAAATGGGTCGCAGGGTGTCGTTCACGAGGGTCGACTTGCCGCTACCGCTTACGCCCGTCACGCAGATCATCATCCCCAACGGAAACTCGACCGTCACGTCTTTGAGGTTGTTGCCCCTTGCGCGGCGAACCGTTATTTTCTGCCCGTTCCCTTTCCGCCTCGTCGTCGGTGTTGCGATTTTCCGCCGCCCGGTCAGATAGTCGGCGGTTATCGAATCGGGGGCGGCCAAAATATCGTCGACGCTCCCGGCGGCCACTATGTTACCGCCGCGACGCCCCGCCAAAGGCCCTACGTCTACCACAAAGTCGGCGCTGCGAATCATCTCCTCGTCGTGCTCCACCACTATCACCGAGTTGCCGGCGTCGCGAAGCTCTTCCAGCGAAGCGATGAGTTTTCGGTTGTCGCGCTGGTGGAGCCCTATGCTCGGCTCGTCCAAAATATAGAGAACGTTGACCAGGCGCGAACCGATTTGCGTGGCAAGACGTATTCGCTGACTCTCGCCGCCCGACAGCGAGCGCGACGAACGCCCGAGCGACAGATAGCCCAGACCCACCCTGACCAAAAATCCCAACCGGTCGCGGATCTCCTTTATGATTTCGCGGGCGATGGCTCTTTCGCGTTCGTTGAACAGGGCGTCGGCCCCCTCCATCCACGCGGCGAACTCCTCTATGCTCATCGCAGACAGGTCGGCTATGGTGTGGTCGCCGATGCGGAACAGCAAAGCCTCGGGCCGCAGACGCGAGCCGCCGCACGCCGAGCACGCCTCGCGCACCAAAAACTGCTCCCTCCACTTGTCGGTATGCCATTTGTCGGTGCGACCCTCGGCGTCCTGGGTTTCGAGCCACTCGGCCACACCCTCCCACGAGGTCATCTGCTGCTCGCCGCCGTAACGGAACGAACTCACGTCGATCTTCAGCGGCTCGGGATCGCCATACAGAACTGCGTTCAATCCCGCCTCGCCAATCGTCGATATCGGGTTGTCCAGAGTGAAGTCGTGCCGCTTGCCCAGCGCCTCTATCATCGCGAACAGATGCCCGGCCTTGTATTTACCCAGCGGCTCGACGCCCCCTTGCTTTATGGTCTTGGAGTGATCGGGGATTATTTTGCCCACGTCGAAGCGCGCCTCCTCGCCCAAACCGCCGCAATGGGGGCATGCACCCTGAGGCGAGTTGAACGAAAATGTGTGGGGTGCGGGGTCGGGTAGCGACACTCCCGTCGAGGGGCACATCAGGTGGCGCGAGTAGTAGCGCGTCTTGCCGTCCGAGTAGTCGTATAGCATCATCGTGCCCTTGCCCTGACGCATCGCCTCTTTTAAACTTTTTTTGAGGCGATCGGAGGTGTCGAGGCTGTCGGGCTTTACGGCGAGACGGTCTATAACCAGTTCGATGGAGTGAGCCTTGTAGCGGTCGAGCTTCATTCCTCCCGTCAGTTCGCGCATCTCGTCGTCGATGCGTGCGTGGGTAAATCCTTTTTTCACCAGCCCCTCGAACAGTTCGCGATAGTGGCCTTTTCGCCCGTTCACTATGGGCGCCAGCAGTGCGATTTTTTGGCCGTCGTAGTTGCTTTCGATCTGCCGGGCTATCTGATCGTCGGTGTAGTGCACCATCTGCTCGCCCGTTTCGGGAGAGTAAGCCCTCGACGCACGGGCGAAGAGCAGGCGCAGAAAGTCGTTGATCTCGGTGATGGTGCCGACCGTCGAGCGTGGGTTTTTGCTCGTCGTCTTCTGTTCGATCGCCACCACGGGACTCAGGCCGGTGATCTTGTCCACGTCGGGCCGCTCCATCGTGCCTACGTATTGGCGTGCGTAGATCGACAGCGTCTCCATGTAGCGGCGCTGCCCCTCGGCGTAGATGGTGTCGAAGGCGAGCGACGACTTGCCACTACCGCTCAGACCCGTCACCACGACGAGCCGGTCGCGAGGAATGTCGAGGTCGATGTTTTTGAGGTTGTTGACCCTCGCGCCCCGTATGCTGATATTTTTCTCCATTTTGCAGACAAAACAAACGTGTAAAGGTAGGCATTTATTTTCCCGCAAAAAAACGGCCCGCATCGGAGTGCGGACCGGTCGGCGGCCAGCGCGGGACAACTACCTTATCCTCAGCCGCCGGCCTATGCGAAGGGTGGTGGTGGGGGTGATGTCGTTCAGGCGGCAGATGGCGGCGGTAGTGGTGCCGTTCCTCAGGGCGAGACCGTAGAGTGTGTCGCCGCTTTTGATGGTGTGATAGACCGCCTCCTCGGCCTTTTTTTGTCGGGCCGCAGCTGCGAGCGAGTCGGCCGCCGCGGGAAGGCGGGTTGCCGCGGGGTCGGCCGCGGCGTTTGTGGCAGGGAGCGAATCGACCTCGGCCTCTATGCCCTCAACGGCGCGCGAACGGATGTTGAAGAAATCTTTCTGCAGCGCGAAACTATAATATTTCAGCCGCCCGGTGGCGAAATCTATCAGGTGCGAAGGGTCGAACGTCTGGTCGCAGTAGCGCACCTCGAAGTGGAGATGCAGACCCGATGCCCGCCCCGTTTTGCCGCCGTAGCCGATCACCGAACCCGCAGCCACCCACTCTCCGGCCACCACCGCGCGGCGAGAAAGGTGGGCGTAGTAGGTCTCCAGCCCGCTCGGATGGCGAATGAT
The DNA here is from genome assembly GCA_031285345.1 of Alistipes sp. Classification (GTDB taxonomy): domain Bacteria; phylum Bacteroidota; class Bacteroidia; order Bacteroidales; family Rikenellaceae; genus UBA940. Next base: position 10,374 of record JAITWI010000065.1, on the reverse strand, counting down.
CACAAGGTTGCCGAATCCGCCCGAGTTCCAGCGCGAAACTCTCACCACGCCGTCGAACGCCGAGTAGATCGGTTGGCCGTGGTCGACGTCGATGTCGATGCCGTTGTGGCCCCGTCGGCCCCGCGGGCCATATTTCGACAGCACTCGCCCGACCGTCGGGGAGCGGAACTTCACGCCGAGGCTGTCGGCCACCTCCAGCATTATGACCGAAGGCAGATCGCTCAACTCCACGTCGCGATAGGCGAACAGATTTATGGTATCCCACCGGGCGTCGTAAACCCCCGTCGATCTGAAATCCGCCGGATCGGCCGGAATGCGGCGAAAGGTGCCGTCGGTGAAGGTCACCACCCGCACGTCGACGCGGTCGGTGGCGATGGTGTCGATAGGCAGGCGGGGAATATCTTTTATTTCGAGCGTGTTGCGCTGAGCCGACGCGGAGGCAGACGCGCCCCACGTCAGGGCAAAAATCGCGATGGCGGTTAAAACGGTTTGTATCTTCATTCGGGTTATTTTGTGTGACGGCGGCGAGGGCGCTTATGCCGAACGCCGTAATCGGGTTGTTGCATAAACATCCCGGGCTCGCAAAGGAACCCGGGATATTTTGTGGTGAAAATTCAGATTAGAAAGTGTAGCGAGCGACCAGGCCGAAGTCCCAGAAGCCGTTGGCCCACACGCCGGTAAAATCGCCGGTGATGAAAGTGACCATAGGTTTGAGGTCGACGCCGATCGCAAGCGGAAAGCCGAACTTGTATTCCAGACCACCGTGGCCGCCCACGCCCAGCATGACGCCCCTGAAGCCTACGGCACCCAGATAGCCCACTCCGGCCGCGGGGCCGACGTAGACGTTGAAGCCCTGACCGTTAGCACCAGTGGCACCCCACGAGGTCAAAGGCCAGTTCCACTGATAGGCGGCAGATGCGTTGATGCCGTTGAAAGCGGGAAACGCGAGGTTGAATTCCCACGAATTTTTTTCCGAGAAGTTCCACTTGTAGTCGAGCGCGCCGCCCCAGCCGAGACGAAGACCGACGCCGTTGTCGTAGTTCTGAGCCGAAGCGATCGAGATCGAAGCGATCGAAATCGCCAACAATACAAATAATTTTTTCATAACGTTTTTTCCTTTTTATTGATTAAATGTTGTGTTACTATTGTCCGTTGTTTTTCGCGGCACCGTTTTTCGCGGCCTTGCGTTCCGCGTTCTGCGGCGCAACTTTTCGCGGCACTGCTTTTCGCGGCACTGCTTTTCGCCGCTGCCGCGTCGCCAAAACCTACAAAACGGTGTTCCAGCCGCGGATGTCCTCCACCTCGCCCATCTGGATGGCGCGAAGTTTTTCGTACAGCCTCAGGCTCCACGGGCCGGCGTTCACTCCGTCGCCTATCACGTGGGTGGTGCCGTTCTGCGGGTCGTATATCTTGCCGATGGGCGAGATCACGGCCGCCGTTCCGCACGCTCCGGCCTCCTCGAAGGTCGAAACCTCGTCGAAAGCAACTTCGCGTTCCTCAACTTTCAGGCCAAAATCTTCTGCCGCGAGGGTGCGCAGCGACATATTGGTGATCGAAGGCAGGATCGACGACGACTTGGGGGTGATGTACGACCCGCCCTTGATGGCGAAGAAGTTGGCCGCGCCGCACTCGTCGATATATTTCTTCTCCTTGGCGTCGAGATAGAGCACCGCCGGATAGCCCGCTCTGTGACCCTCTTCGCCCGACAGAAGGCTGGCCGCGTAGTTGCCGCCCACCTTCACCGTACCGGTGCCCAGAGGCGCCGCGCGGTCGTGGAACCTGTCCACCATCACGCTGATGGGGCGGAAACCCTCCTTGAAGTAGGGCCCAACCGGAGTGACGAACACCACCAGCATATACTCCTTGGCCGGTTTGACGCCCACCTGAGCGCCCGTGCCGATGAGCAGCGGGCGGATGTAGAGCGACGCGCCGGTGCCGTAGGGAGGGATGAATTTTTCGTTCCTGCGCACGGCTTCCAAAACAGCTTCCTTGAAGAGCTCGACGCTCGGGGCGGCCATAAGGGTGTACTCCGCGCTGCGAATCATGCGCTTGGCGTTTTCTTCGAGGCGGAAGATGCGCACCTTGCCGTCCGCACCCCTGAAGGCCTTGAGACCTTCGAACGCCTCCTGACCGTAATGCAGGCAGGTCGAGGCCATGTGGATAGATACGTTTTCGTCCTGCGTGGCGGTGATGGGGCCCCACGCGCCGTCCTTAAAGGTTACGCGAACGTTCCAGTCGGTTTTGAGGTAACCGAAACCCAGGTTTTTCCAATCAATGTTTTCCATGATATAAATTGTGGTTTAGTTTGTTGTTTGTTTTTGTTCGGGGAGGGCTATCTTACGACGGCTCCGTTGTTCACTTTTTCGGTCGGCGTCACCAGTGTCAGTTTGCCTTCGGCGTTCTCGGTCATCAGCACCATCCCGCGACTGAGGGTGCCTTTGAGCTCCCTCGGGGCGAGGTTGACGAGCACCGTCACCTGCCGGCCGATGAGCTCTTCGGGCGTGAAGTGTTCGGCGATGCCGCTCACGATCTCGCGCGTGTCGATGCCGGTGTCGATTTTTAGCTTCATCAACTTTTTGGTCTTAGGAACCAGCGCTGCATCCAGAACCGTGCCGACGCGGATGTCCATCTTTTCGAACTCGTCGAACGTTACTTCGGGCTTCTGCGGGTCGGGGGCGGCTGCGGCGGCCTCGGCGGCGGCGTTGGCGGCCTTGGTCGCGGCCAATTTCGCAAGTTGCGCCTCGACGGCCTCGTCCTCGATCTTTTCGAACAGCAACCCGGGTTCGCGCGTGACCGTGTGTCCGGCGGGCAGTAGGTCGGCGCGACCGAGTGCGTCCCAACTCAGCCTCTCGACACCCAACATAGCCCACATCTTAGACGCCGTGAATGGCATGAACGGTTCGATGGCGACGGCCAAGTTGGCGGTGATTTGCAGGGCGACATTCAGGATGGTCTCCACTCTTTTCGCGTCCGTTTTCACGACTTTCCACGGCTCGGTGTCGGCCAAATATTTGTTACCCAGGCGCGCCACGTCCATCGCGTCCTTCAGCGCCTCGCGGAAACGATATGTCTCGATATGCTTTTCGAGCGACGCGCGCAACCGTGGCAACTCGGCCAAAGTGTCGCGGTCGTAGTCGGTGAGTTCACCCGCGGCCGGCACCGCGCCCTCGAAATATTTGCCCGTCAGCACCAGAGCCCTGTTCACGAAATTACCGAGCACGGCTACGAGCTCGTTGTTGGCCCGCGCCTGAAAATCCCTCCACGTGAAGTCGTTGTCTTTGGTTTCGGGGGCATTGGCGCAGAGCACATAGCGCAGCACGTCCTGCTTGCCGGGGAAATCGACCAGATATTCGTGCAGCCACACCGCGTGGTTGCGCGAGGTGGATATCTTGTCGCCCTCCAAGTTGAGGAACTCGTTGGCAGGCACGTTCTCGGGCAGAATATAGCTGCTGTCGTCGGCATCGCACCCGTGCGCCCTGAGCATCGCCGGAAAGACTATGCAGTGGAACACGATGTTGTCCTTGCCGATGAAGTGCACCATCCGCGTATCGGGACTCTTCCACCACCTCTCCCACTCGGGAGTAAGTTCGCGCGTGGCAGAGATGTAGCCTATCGGCGCGTCGAACCATACATATAAAACTTTTCCCTCGGCCCCTTCGACCGGCACGGGAATGCCCCAATCGAGGTCGCGGCTCACGGCGCGGGGCTGCAGACCGGCGTCGAGCCAGCTCTTGCACTGGCCGTACACATTGGTCTTCCACTCCTTGTGCTCTTCGAGAATCCATTGCCGCAGAAACGCCTCGTGCTTATCCAACGGCAGGTACCAGTGCTTGGTTTCGCGCAAAACGGGCGTCGCACCCGAGACGGTGCTGCGGGGATTGACAAGCTCGGTGGCCGCGAGGGTCGAGCCGCACTTTTCGCACTGATCGCCGTAGGCACCCTCCGCGCCGCACTTGGGGCAGGCGCCGGTGATGTAGCGGTCGGCCAAAAATATGCCCGCCTCGGGGTCGAAGAACTGCTCCGAGGTCTGCTCGATGAACTCGCCCTTGTCATACAGCGTGCGGAAAAAATCCGAAGCCGTCCGGGCGTGCATCGCCGACGAGGTGCGCGAATAGATGTCGAACGACATGCCCAATTCGGCGAACGACTTCTTTATGATCTCGTGGTATCTGTCCACCACGGCCTGGGGCGTGACGCCCTCTTTGCGCGCCTTGATGGTGATGGGCACGCCGTGCTCGTCGGAACCGCACACCCATATAACCTCCTCGCCACGGCCGCGCAGATAGCGGGCGTAGATGTCCGCCGGAATGTAGACCCCCGCAAGGTGGCCTATGTGTATCGGCCCGTTGGCGTAGGGCAGGGCCGCGGTTATTAAGTGTCGTTTTGCTTTGTCGTTCATAAATAGTTGTTAATCTTCTTTGATGCAGCGCACCGGCAAGCCGACCCCCTTAAAGAGGTAGGATATGGGGCTGGTCTGTACTTCGGAGTAGAACGTCGTGTGGACGTTCGCGTGTTTGTTGTATTCGTCACTGTATGTGGTTGTCGACCAAATGTAGCCCTCGGCGCCTTGCGAGGCTTTGTTTCCGGGGGTAGTGAAACCGGCGTACTCCCCGCCCCAGTCGCTGATATACTTCTCGGAGAGGGCTTTGACCGCGGCGGCCTCCTGTTCGCTGGGTTCTCCCGTTTCGTCGTCATAGGTGTTCTGTTCCACGCCGAGTCCGCCGAGGGCTACGTTGAGCGCCACCAGATCCTCGAAGACGGGCATTCTCCATCCGGCGGGGCAGAGAGCCTCTTCGTATGCGTACACCGCCGCCCACGAGAAGTAGTCGGCCATGCCCGGGGTGAAGTTTTGGCGACAGTCGATGTTCACTGCGTAGTCTTTGTCGCCGATGTAGTAGCCGCCGTCGTAATCGCTCTTTTGGCAGCCGGTGGCGGTCACGTAGTCGCTCCATTCGACACCGCCCACCGTCCAGGTGCTCGGGGTGCGGAAACTTACAGCGCCCAACTGGTCGGAGTAGGTTCCCTTGACGCGCACTTCGCACGTGGCGGTGATCTCGTACTGAAACTCCTCCTGCAACTCCTCGTCGAAGTCCGTTTCGATCACCACGGCCACTATCGCCGCTATGCCGGGGCCGAGGACCGTCACGTCGCCGTTCTCGTCTATCGCCGCCACGTCGGGGGTCAGGTTCTTCCACATCAGGGTGTTGTTGGAGTTGCCTTCGGGAAGTACGGTGGCCGTGAGCTTGGCGCTGCCGCCGACGGCCAGTTCGAGTTCGTATTTGTCGAGTTCCACGCTCCGGGCCTTCACGTAGGGCACCGAGTCGTCCTCCACCGTCACCTCCACGAAGTCGGTCTTTTTGCCGTCGTTAGTCGTTACGGTGATGGTCGAGTGGCCGGCTTTCAGGGCCGTGATCACGCCATCCTCCACCTTGACCGTTTCGGGGTATTCGCTCGTCCAGGTCACCGTTTTGTCGGTCGCGGCTTCGGGGTGCACGGTGTATTCGAGGGCGATGGTTTCGTTCACTTCGAGTTCGAGGGTCTCCTCATCCAGCACCACGCTCGTCACCGCGACGGGCTCGGGCTTTTTCTTGTCGTCGCACGAGGCGAACGCTATTACCGACGCGGCCATCGCCGTCATCGCCATTGCGGCCATCGCTTTGGCGGCCATTGTCATAAATGTTTTCATATTTGCTTTCCGGGTTTTTTTTCTGTTGCCCTTGAAGGGCGGTTAATGTTATTGTTATTCTGATTTTTTGTTCTTTACCTCTATCTTTTCGAATCCCTTGCCGTAGACCCCCATCACGCTGCCCACCGACACGAACGCTTCGGGGTCGTGTTGCTTCACCACCCGCATCACGTTGTTGGTCTCATACTTGCGGCATATCACTATCAACATCTTAGACTGCTGGCCGGTGTAGGCTCCCGTGCCGTCGATGATGGTCACCCCGCGGTGTAGCCGGTGGGTGATGCCATCGGCGATCTCCTCGTGGTGGCGCGAAAAGATGAACAGCTGCGACGACTGGCGGTTGCCGGCCAAAAACGCGTCGACCGTATACGAGAACACGCCCACCATCACGTAGCCGTAGATGATCATCGCCAGCGGGTTGCCGACGAAGTCGGGGTTGGCGTTATACACGAAATACGCGCTGCCGATGATCACCGCGTCGCCCATGATAACTATCCGCCCGTAGCTCACCCGGCGGTATTTGTTGATTATCATCGCCACTATGTCCGTTCCGCCGGTCGAGCCGCCCTGCATAAGGCAGATGGCCACGCCGAGACCCGAGACTACCCCCCCGAGGATCGACGAGAGCAGCTTGTCGTCGGCCAGACCCAACAGGTCGTCGGGCAGAACGGCGCCATAGATGTTGAGCCAAAGCGCGATGGTTCCTATGCCCCAGATGCTCTTGATGCCGAAGTTTTTGCCCAATATCACCAGCGCCAACAGTATCAATATCGAGTTGATGATGGCGAAACCGACGCCCATAGGCAGGCCCGTGGCGTATTGGATGAGCAGCGAAAGGCCGCTCGCTCCACCCCCCATGCCGCCCGCCGGCTCGATGATGCCCGCCCACGCGAAGGCGTAAATCATGCATCCGACGAAGATCAGGCCGAACTCTTTTATGATTCGCAAAATGTTGTTCTTATCCATAACTGTTCTATATAACGATATTAACTATCTTGCCCGGCACGACGATCATTTTTTTCGGCGCTTTGCCCTCCAGCCATTTGGCGGCGTTTTCGTCTTCGAGCGTCGCGGCCTCTATTTCGGCGACGGTCAGCCCGAGCGGCAGCGTCTTTTTGAAACGCAGCTTGCCGTTCACCGACACCGGATAGTCGAAGCTGTTTTCGACGAGGTATTCGGGGTTGTACTCCGGCATTTTTTCGTCGAAGATAGTGGTCGCGTGGCCCATCAGCGACCACAACTCATCGGCGATGTGGGGTGCGAACGGAGCCAACAGGATGGTCAGCGGCTCCAAAACGGCGCGCTTGTCGCACTTGCCCAGTTCGTTGAGGCACACCATGAACGCCGCCACCGAGGTGTTGAGCGAGAAGTTCTCGATATCCTCACGCACTTTTTTGATCGTCTTGTGCAGCGTTTTCAACTCCTCCGGGGTGGGTTCGGCGTCCGAAACACGAAACGCATCGCTTACGGGAACCCCGCCGCCTTGAACGCTGCCGCTTACGGGAACTCCGTTTGCACCGCGACCGCCGTCACTCCAAAACAGTCCCCAAAACCGGCGCAGAAATTTATGCACCCCGTCGATGCCGTTGGTGTCCCACGGCTTGGACTGCTCCAGCGGGCCGAGAAACATCTCGTACATTCGTAGCGTGTCGGCGCCGTAGTTCTCGACGATCATATCGGGATTCACCACGTTGTACATACTCTTGGACATCTTCTCGATCGCCCAACCGCACACATACTTGCCGTTTTCTTCGGTTACGAACTGCGCGCCGGCGAATTCGGGCCGCCACGCGCGGAACGCATCCACATCCAGCACGTCGTTCTTCACCAGCGAAATGTCCACATGCAACGGCGTAAGGGTTATGGAGTCGACCTCTATGTCGGTGTTATAATCCCTTGTGAGATCGGCGAAAAACGGGATCCTCATGACGGCGTCGTACAGTTCCCGCTTCGTTATTGTCCCCTCTTTGAAACCGGCGTACTTCTCCAGCGAGAAAAACACGGAGGGGGCGTCTTTGATGGCGTGGAACAGATAGTCGGCCTCGGCCTCCTTTACGGCATCCGGGTTCTCCTCTTTCGACAGATATTCGGAGCCGTGTTTCACTATTATGGGGCGGATCAATTTCGCACTAAAATCGAAGCGATACACGAAGTTCGACCGCCCCTGGATCATCCCCTGATTGACCAACTTTTTGTACGGCTCCTGCTCCGCCACAACGCCCAGGTCGAACAAAAACTTGTTCCAAAAGCGCGAATAGATAAGGTGTCCCGTGGCGTGTTCGATGCCGCCCATGTAGAGATCCACACTGCGCCAATAGTCGTCCGCCTCGCGCGAAACCAGCGCCGTGTCGTTCGCGGGATCCATATACCTTATATAATAGGCGCTCGATCCGGCGAATCCGGGCATGGTGCTCGTTTCGAGAGGATAGCCCTCGTAGGTCCAATTCTCGACCCGCGCCAAGGGAGGCTCGCCGCTGCGGGTGGGCGAAAAATCGCTCACGGCGGGAAGCTCCAACGGCAGTTTTTCGAGAGGCACGGCGGTCGCGACGCCATCCTTGTAATATATAGGTATCGGTTCGCCCCAATATCGCTGACGCGAAAAAATCGCGTCGCGGAGGCGGTAGTTCACCTTGCGCCGACCCAGTCCGCGCCGCTCGATCTGGTCGAACATCTTTTCGATGGCATCCTTCACCTCCAACCCGTTTATCAGATCCGAGTTGATCATCTGGCCCGACTTCGCGTCGTAGCTCGCTTCGGCCACGTCGCCGCCCTCCACCACCGGAACTATCGGCAGGTCGAAGTGCTTGGCAAATGCCCAGTCGCGGCTGTCGTGCGCCGGTACCGCCATTATCGCTCCCGTGCCGTAGCCAGCCAACACGTAGTCGCTTATATATATAGGTATCTCGGTGCCCGAGAAGGGGTTGACGGCGTACGATCCGGTGAAGACGCCCGTCACTTTTTTGGTGTCGGCGATGCGTTCGCGTTCCGAGCGCTTCTTAGTTGCGGCGATGTATCGTTCGACCTCGGCCTTTTGGGCGGGAGTGGTGAGTTTCAGCGCGCGCTCGTGCTCGGGGGCTATCACCATGAACGTCACGCCGTAGATGGTGTCGGGGCGGGTGGTGAAGACCTCTAATTTTTCGCCGCCGTCTATCTCGCCTCGCCCGTTTTCGTTTTCACGCCCGGCCGCCTCGCCTCGCCCGTTATCGTTGCAGGCTGCCTCTTCGCCGCCGGCCACGTTGAAAAAAACCTGCGCGCCGACGCTCTTGCCGATCCAGCCGCGTTGAATCTCCTTGAGCGAGTCGCTCCATTCGAGCCCGTCGAGCCCGCCCAGCAGCCTCTCGGCATAGGCGCTCACCCTCAAAAGCCACTGCATCATCCGCCGCTGCTCGACCGGATGGCCGCCGCGCTCCGACAGTCCGCCCACAACCTCGTCGTTGGCCAGCACCGTGCCCAGCGCCTCGCACCAGTTGACCATCGTCTCGGCGCGGTAGGCAAGGCGGTAACCCATCAGATCCTCCTCGGTGAGTTCGGGCCTCAGTGCGCGCAACTCCGCAATGGGACGCGCCCGACCCGCCTCGGGGTCGTACCAGCTCTCGAACATCTTAACGAACGCCCACTGCGTCCATTTGTAATATGCCGGGTCGCAGGTCTCGATCTGGCGCGACCAGTCGTAGCTGAAGCCTATCTTGTCCATCTGCTCGCGGTAGCGGGCAACGTTTTGAGCCGTGGTAGTCGCCGGATGTTGCCCCGTTTGGATGGCGTACTGCTCGGCCGGGAGCCCGAACGCGTCGAATCCCATAGGGTGGAGCACGTTGAATCCGCACAGCCTTTTATACCTTGTGTATATGTCGCTGGCGATGTAGCCCAACGGATGGCCGACGTGAAGCCCCGCCCCGCTGGGGTAGGGGAACATGTCCAGCACGTAGTATTTGGGACGCGACGGATCGACCGACACCCTATATATGTCGTGTTTGCGCCACTCGGACCGCCGGCGCGGCTCTATCTCTTTGAAGTTGTATTCCATACTTGCGGATCGTACTTGCGGTGATGTTTGAATCTGCAAAATTAACAATTTTTCCACGCCGCGCGCAATGGAGGCGAAATAAGTGCACCTCGGGTGTGCGGTGTGTTTCGGCGTGTGAGTTGGTAGACTGATAGTTAGACTTGCGGCCGAAAAATAGTTGTAATATTTTTGTAAAAACATTTGGAAATGCGAATCATTTACCGTTATCTTTGCACCCGCTAAAACGGAGAAACGGAGCGTTGTGGAGACGGTTTAGCGGAGGTTCATAAGAGGTTTTCAAACCGGTCGCAAAACATTTTTTGAAAAATTTTCGCCGAAAGTTTTGCAGGTTCGAAAAAACGGTTTACCTTTGCACTCCCTTTCCGAACGAAAATGCTTTACGGGTTTTCGCGGCGGGGGAACGAAATTGGTTCTTTGATTTACTGATATACAGAGAGAAACAGAAATGTAGTTAAAGTTTATTCAATTCCTTTTCGAGGTCGTGGGCGCGAGTTTGCGATGTCGAGAGAAACTTAAGTAGTCAGGACTCTAAAAGTTTTACAAATTTTTTATCATGTAGAGTTTGATCCTGGCTCAGGATGAACGCTAGCGGCAGGCCTAACACATGCAAGTCGAGGGGCAGCACGTAAAGTAGCAATACTTTTGGTGGCGACCGGCGGACGGG
>JAITWI010000011.1 GCA_031285345.1 Alistipes sp. | reverse complement strand
AACCGCGCCGATGGTACTGCAGTAAAATGTGGGAGAGTAGGTCGCCGCCTCCTTAAGGAGCCCTTGAAAAAGGGCTCCTTTTTTTGTCAGAGGCCCTTCCGAAAGAGGGGCCCTTTTTTTTGTGTATGTCGCCCATGATTTTTTTCGGGGACGGTTTTTCATGCAGGGGCAACACAGAAATCACCGAACCTTTATTCGTTTTACAACGTGGGTTTTCGGGCCTTTCTTTTTTACATCAACGGAGACAAAGTTGCCCTAGAGTATTCTTTCGGGCGACTTTGTCTCTTATTGACACGAGGACACTTTTTGTTTTTAGTAGCCAACAATTAGAATCCCCTTCAGGGGCAGCACGAGCCGATTACTTGCGTATAGCGTATCGAAAAAGGTCGTTATGGTTTCAAAATCTTTGTTGGTATCGCGATAGATGTTTCTCGCCGCAACGACCAAGTAATCGACATCGTGCATGACGCACGCCTGAAACAGGTCTTTTAAGAATTGATAGTTGGTCACCGCCCTTCCCGCTTCAACCTCGATGACGGTTCGCTCGCGAGAATTATAGGCATCCGCGTCAAAGGATTTTTCCAACTTCCCATTCCTCCCGAATAGCACTGGAACTTTGATTTTCTCTTCCTGTCGTTTCGAGGCCTCCACAAGATAGCCGATCTCGATTAAGTCGGCGCGGAGTACCTTCAAAACTTCATCGCTTTTGAGTTGATGTTTACGCGAGTCGATGTCATTTGAATGCGCTTCAAAAACATCGACAACGCACTTTAAATGAGGCGTTATGTGATCTGATTTAGGATAAAATTGCCAATTGACCATAACGTGATTTTATTTCGCAGTCGCCCCTATCGCAGGCTCCTTCACCGCAGGCACCCCGACAGTCTGCGCCAACACAAAACGGTAAGTCCCCGGGGCATCGATGGCGCGCAAAAACTCGGGCCCGGGAGCCATCAGGCGCGTCACGGCACCCATGCCGTTGGCGGCGGCCCACAGGTTGGCGTTCTGGCACTGACCCATGGCGTCCATTCCGCAGATCCGCAACTGATCCGCCTCCGACATCGAGCCGTAATTCCCGTCATAAGCCGCCAAATCGGCCACGTAGACGATGTTGAGCGGCGCGGTGTAGACAAAATCCTGCATGCCGGTCACGCGACGGTGATCGCCCCGGGCGACGAGGGTCAACGAATGCGAAGGTGCGTCATAGAGATAGATCCCCTGCGCCAACACGGCGTAGGTGCGGATCGGGTAGCGGGCCGAGGCACTGGGGGCGGTGAGGCGACCCGGAGCTCCGTCCACACCCGGGCGGTTCTCTCCGGCGGCGGCCCACATCACGCCCGAAAGTTGCTCCAACGACAAACCGTCGGGGGCGTAGGAGCGAACCGACGAACGGGCCCGCAACGCATCTAAAAGCGTGGCGCCCGACTCGGCCGGCGCGGGCAGAACGATCTTTTCGCCATTCATTTCGTTCGTAGTCGGGTTGTTGTTTTGCGCGCGTCCCGGACAGGCGGCAAGGCTCGCGAGCAGCAGGCAGGCGACGGCCGTGTAAAATAGCTGTTTCATATTCAATGTATTAAGGTTTGTCGGCTATTTTTAGTTCATAATGTCGCATCCCCGGGCACAGTCACCATCGCCCCAGTCACGGCCACCATCGCCCCGGAACCCGATCCCGACCGCCCCAAAAATTACAGCACCGAAAACTCCACCAGGCCGCGGACGTCTCCCGCCGAGGCGGCCACGTAGGCGGTGAAGTTGCCCTTTTCGAGCGTCCAGCGGTGGTTGTCGGCGTCGAAGAACGACAGCGCGTCGGCCTCCACGGTGAAGGTCACGCGGGTGCTCTGGCCGGGACGCAGTCTAACCTTCTCGAAGCCCTTGAGCTCCTTGATGGGCCGGGCGACCGAGGCGTGTTCGTCGCCGATGTAGAGCTGCACGATCTCCGCGCCGGCCATCGAACCCACGTTGCGCACCCGAACCGATACGCGCACCGTGCCGTCGGGCGAGATTACGTCGCGGTCGGCCTCCACGTCGCTATATTCGAATTCGGTGTAGGAGAGCCCGTGGCCGAACGGAAAATTCGGAGAGGCGCCCTCGCCCTTCATGTCGGTGTAGCGGTAGCCCACCCAGATGTCGTCCATGTAGTTTTCGCGGTTGTCGGTGCCGGGGTAGTCGCCCAAAGTATGCGCCCCGCAGTCGGCCAGCGACGAGTAGTAGGTGAAGGGCAACTTGCCCGAGGGGTTGACGTCGCCCGACAGCACCGCCGCCAGCGCATTGCCCGCCTCGCTACCCAAAAACCAGCCCTGCACCACCGCCGGAACCCTATCCAGCCACGGCATCTCGACCGCGTTGCCGCTCACTATCACCACCGCCGTGCGCGGATTGGCCGCCACCAGAGCCTCGATCAGCGCGTCCTGACCGTAGGGCAGCGCCATCGAAGCGCGGTCGTCGCCCTCGCAATCCTGCCCGGGGTCTTTGTTGAGCCCGCCGACAAAAACAACAGCCTCGGCACGAGCCGCCGCCACCACAACCTCTTCCAGCTGCTCCACCCCGCCGCCGATCTGCACCGCGCCGTTTTCGGTCCACACAATCTCGCCGCTCCGATAGCCCTGCATATATTCCACCCGGTCGCCGAACCGCGCCCGCAATCCTTCGAGGGGAGTTATCTCATATTTCGCCTTCAACGACGAACTGCCGCCGCCGATGGTCATCCAGCGGGTTGCGTTTTCGCCCACCACCAAAATCTTGCCGGTTCCCTCGGGGTCGAGCGGCAACACCTTCTTGTCTCCGCGGGTGCGTTCACGCCTCTCTTCGCGCGCCGTAGTGTCGGTCGTCCGGACGGCAGCTACCCCGGCCGGGTCGTTTTTCAACAGCACTATCCCCTCCTCGGCGATCTTGCGCGCGGCGGCGAAGTGCTCCGGCGTTGCGAACGAACCGAACGGACGCGACCTGTCCATCGTGGTGCGCATAATGAGGCGCAGTATGCGGCGTACCTTGTCGTCGATCACCTTCTCCGAAACCTCGCCGCTTTCGACCAGCGCCTTCAGCGGACGTCCCATGAAGTAGTCGTCGTAGTCGGGTTTGCGAACCTCCCGACCGTTCGCCCCCGCCGCGGCCATGTCGGCCATCGCAACGGAATCGGGCAGCACGGGCATCGTTCCGAACTCCATGTCGAGCCCCCCGGTGGCCGCCAGAGCGGTGGTGTGCACCCCGCCCCAGTCCGATATCACAACCCCGTCGAAGTTCCACTCCTCCTTCAAAATGTCGTTGAGCAGAAACTCGTTCTCGCAGCACCACACATCCCTGTATTTGTTGTACGACCCCATGATCGCCCACGCGCCGCCCTGCTCGACGGCCGCCCGGAACGCCGGCAGATAAATTTCATACAGCGCCCGGTCGCTCACCGACACGTCGACGCTGTTGCGGTCGACCTCCTGATTGTTGAGCGCGAAGTGTTTGACGCACGCCGCCACGCCCTGGGCCTGCACCCCTTTCACATAAGGCACCACCATCTGCGAGGCGAGGAACGGGTCTTCGCCCATATACTCGAAGTTGCGGCCGTTGAGCGGCGTGCGATATATGTTGACCCCCGGGCCCAGCAGCACGTTCTTACCCCGGTAGCGCGCCTCCTCGCCGACGCTTGTGCCATAGAGTGCCGACATCTCCCTGTCCCACGTCGCCGCCAGAGCGGTCAGCGCCGGAAACGCGGTGCAGCTGTCGTTGGTCCAACCGGCTCCCCACCACTCGTCCCACTCCACCTCCTCGCGGATGCCGTGGGGACCGTCGGCCGTCCACACCTCCGGAATGCCGAGGCGCGGAACTCCGGGCGACGAAAACTTCGACTGCGCGTGCAGCATATCTATCTTCTCATCCAACGTCATGCGCTCCAGCGCGTCGTCGATGCGCACCTCGATGGGTTTGCCCTCGTCGAGGTAGGCCGGAACTCCTTTGCCGTTCTTTCCGCCGCACGACGAGAGCGCCGACAACGCGGCAATCAGGATGATGTTCGCGGTGAGTAGGATAATCTCTTTTCTCATACCTTTCTATTGTTCGTTAATCGTTATTTTTTCGGTCTCGATGCCCACCCGGTGCAGCAGTTCGATGCCCTCGGCCGAGTGGTAGTCGTCGCAGTATACCACCCGCCGGATGCCCGCCTGGATAATCAGCTTCGAGCACTCCATGCAGGGCGAGGCGGTGATGTAGAGCGTGGCCCCGTCGCAGTTGTTGGCGCTTTTGGCCACCTTGGTTATGGCGTTGGCCTCGGCGTGCAGCACGTAGGGCTTGGTCAGGCCGGTGATTTCGTCCTCGCACACGTTCTCGAATCCCGACGGGGTGCCGTTGTAGCCGTCCGAGATTATCATCTTGTCCTTGACTATGAGCG
>JAITWI010000076.1 GCA_031285345.1 Alistipes sp. | reverse complement strand
CTTGTCCTTGACGATGAGCGCCCCCACCTTGCGCCTGACGCAGTAGGAGTTTTCAGCCCACACGCGCGCCATGCGAAGATAGCGGATGTCCAACTGTTGCTGTTTGTCGTTGCGAGGCGTCATAATAGCTTCTTTTTAGAGGTGGTTATCACAAAATCCTTCAAATAAAAGGGCTCGAAGTAGGCGATGTCCTCAAAATCGCCCGCAGTGAACGCTTCGGCGGCGAGTCGCACCATCCCCGAGGCCGAGGGGTGCACATCGACGTAGCACGCCCACGGGAGTGTCTCGCGGCACTTTTCGGCTCCGTCGCCGAAAATTATCACATCGCCTCTGTCGCCTGATTTGCCGCCCTGGTTGCGCTCGCGCCACTCCGCCAAACTGTTTTCGTCTATCACCCACGCCTCGACCGGGGTCAGCGCCGCTCCGTGGGCATCAAAAACCCGGCCATAGACCTCCATCCTTCTCGCGTCGATCATCGGCACGTATAGGCCGCCGCGGTCTCCGCCGTTTTCGTGGTTTTCGTGGTTTTCGTGGAAAACGCCCGACTGCCGCACGCTTTCGGACATGGCGACGGCGCACAAACTGTCCAGCGAGCCCACCCCGATGAGCGGAATGCCCAGCCCGTAGCACAGCCCCTTGGCGAACGAAACGCCGATCCTCAAACCCGTGTACGACCCCGGGCCCTTGCTCACCGCCACCGCCGACAGGTCTTTGGCTTGCAGGCTCGCCTGGGCCAGCACCTCCTGCGTAAAAACCGCGATCCGCCGCGCGTGATCCCTGTCGCCGGCCGTTTCGCGAAGGGCGATAATCTCGGCCTTCAGGGGTTCATCGGCCGATTCGGTTGTCAGCGCCAACCCCGCATCCGCCCCAGCCTTTTCGCCCACACGCGCCAACCCCACCGAGCAGACATCGGTGCCGGTCTCGATGCAGAGTATGTATCTATCTGTGGACACGTTCGATCTCGCGTTTTGCATCTTTTTCCTTCAAATATTCGCGCTTGTCGTAGCTTTTGCGGCCGCGCGCGAGACCGATAGCCACCTTGGCCAGCCCCCGCTCGTTGATGAAAATCTTCAGCGCGGCGATAGTCAACCCCACGTCCTGCCCGGCGCGCTCCATTTTGCGAAGTTCCTTGGCGTTGAGCAGCAGTTTTCGGTCGCGCTTGGGCTGATGGTTGTTGTAGGTGCCCCAGTGGTAGAGCGATATGTTGAGCCCGCGCAACCACAGCTCGCCGCGGTCGAAAAAGCAGTACGAATCGACCAGCGACGCCTTGCCGAGGCGCAGCGACTTGATTTCGGTGCCTGTCAACACTATACCCGCCGTCCACTGCTCGATTATCTCGTAGTCGAACGTGGCACGCTTGTTTCTTATGGTGATGTTTTTTTGATCGGTCATTAGGTGCAAAGATATAAATTTCTATCTTTGTTTTTGGCATAAGCCCTTAGACTTTCGATTTTCAACTGATAGTAAATGATATACACCATTATAGTCCTCGCCGTCACGGCGTATCTGTTGGGTTCCATTCCGAGTGCGGTGTGGATAGGCAGGCATTTCTACGGCGTGGACGTGCGCCAGCACGGCAGCCGCAACGCCGGCACGACCAATACCCTGCGCGTGTTGGGTCGCAGGGCGGCGATTCCGGTCTTCGCGATCGACTTTTTGAAGGGCTACGTGGCGGTGTCGCTGTCGATCCTGGCCGCCTACCACGCGGGCATAACCCCCAACGACATCTACAACATCAAGGTGCTGTTGGTGATCTGCGCCGTTGTGGGGCACATTTTCCCGGTGTTCGCGGGCTTTCGCGGCGGCAAGGGTGTGGCCACTCTGGCGGGCGCGGTGATGGGCATGGACCCCTCGTCGGTGATGTTGTGCCTGGGGGTGTGGGTGTTGGTGCTGATCGCCACGCACTACGTGTCGCTCTCGTCGATGATAGCGGGGCTCTGCTTTCCGGTGTTCATTCTCGTGTCGCCCAAGACCAACGGCAGCTTGACGCTGATAATTTTTTCGTGCGTGGTGGCGGTGCTGCTCATCGTCACCCACCGCAAGAACATCAAACGCCTCCGCGCCGGCACCGAATCCAAAATATACATATTCGACAACAGAAGACCACCCGCTAAAAAAGAGTAGCCATGTTGGACGTCAACCTTATAAAGATCTACGAGCGCAGCTTTCGCGACAACCGCGAGCGCCCCGCCCTGACCGACTACTTCAAAAAAGAGAGTTTCACCTACTTCGAGATGGCGCGCGAGATCGCACGCATCCATCTGCTGCTGGAGCGGGCGGGCATCAAGCAGGGCGACAAAATAGCCCTGTTGGGTCGCGCCAATCCACGCTGGTGCGTCACCTATCTGGCCGCGATGAGCTACGGGGCGGTGATAGTGCCCATCTTGCAGGACTTCAACGGGGGCGACATAGTGCACATCATCAACCACTCGGAGAGCCGCCTAATGATGGTGGGCGACAACTTTTGGGACGTGATAGAGCCCGAGCAGGTGGAGCGGATCGAGGCGGTGTTTTCGCTCACCGACTTCCACTGCATCTGGGAGCGGGACGGCCATTCGCTGACCAAATTCCAGAAAGAGATCGGCCGCCACTTCGACGAGAGGTATCCCGACGGGTTTTCGGCCGACGACATCGCCTATCCCGACATTCCCGGCGACCGGGTCATTCTGCTCAACTACACCAGCGGCACCACCGGCTTTAGCAAGGGGGTGATGCTGACGGTGAACAACCTCGCGGCCAACGTGCAGTTCGCCATAGACGAAAAGATTTATCTGCCCGGCAGCCGCATCCTGTCGTTTCTGCCGCTGGCCCACGCCTATGGCTGCGCGTTCGACTTTCTGAGCCCGATGGCCGAAGGGGCGCACGTGACGCTGCTGGGCAAGATTCCCGCCGCAAAGATTCTTATGGAGGCCATGGCCGCGGTCAAACCCCACGTCATCTGCTGCGTTCCGCTGGTGCTGGAGAAGATATACCGCAAACAGATAGCCCCGATGCTCGAAACGGGGCGGATGCAGCTGGCGTTGAAACTTCCGCTCGTCGACAAGGCCATCTACTCCTCGATCCGCAAGAGACTGCTGGACGCGTTCGGCGGGCAGGTGAGGGAGTTCATCGTGGGCGGCGCGCCGATAAATCCCGAGACGGAGAGTTTCCTGATGCAGATAAAATTCCCCGTCACGGTGGGTTACGGCATGACCGAGATGGGCCCCCTTGTGAGCTACACATGGTGGACGGGTTTCAAGTCGGGCTCGGTGGGGCGCTATCTGAAAGATTACTTAGAGGTGAGGGTCGACTCGCCCGATCCCTCGACGATTGCCGGCGAGATTCTCGTCAGGGGCGAAAACGTGATGAAGGGGTACTACAAAAACGAAGCCGCCACGCGCGAGGTCTTGCACGACGGTTGGTTCCACACGGGCGACATGGGTACGATGGATCCCGACGGCACGCTCTACATCCGCGGCCGCAGCAAAACCATGATCCTGTCGGCCAGCGGTCAGAACATCTATCCCGAGCAGATAGAGGCCAAACTCAACAACCTTCATCTGGTGATGGAGTCGCTCATCGTCGAGCGCGGGGGCAGGCTCACGGCGCTGGTGTGCCCCGACTACGAGACCGCCCGGGCCGAAGGCGTCGCCCCGGAGGCCATCCCCGAGATCATGGAGCGCAATCTGGCCGAGCTCAACACCCTGGTCGCCCCCTACGAGCGGGTGGCGGGTGTGGTGATATATCCCACCGAGTTCGAAAAAACCCCCAAGAAGAGCATCAGGCGCTATCTTTATCAGCTTTAGTCGCGAGCCTTAAGGGCGCTAAGGCCGTGTGATGGGGCGTATAACAACCCCCATCGCACGGCCTTCGTCTTTTTATGATAATTTTTCACCAAACGCTTGTTTTGTTAAATTTTTTTACTACATTGCACCCGAATGGCGTTCAAGTTCGCAAGAGACCGGGCGCGGCGGGGAGAGGCCGAGTGCGGCAGGATGCGGCGGGACGATTAGCGTGCGAAGGGCTTACAAAACCTTAAAAAACCTACCTTTAAAAACCTACCTTAAAACCGACAGGCCGCTAATAGGCGCCTAAACCGGCTTGCCAAGACAGCCGCCGAAAAAACGCATCCCGATAACCAATCCACCCCGCCTAAAAGCGACTTGCCCCCCAAAAACCTGACTAAACAGACTTGCCCGGCGCTCACTGAAAGCCGTCTCCCGCCGAAAATCAATCCATCGAGATAGCCCGCCTAAAACCGCTTAAAACCGACACTCACCTATACATAACCGACTAAACTTTCTGCCAACCGAAAAAATCCCGCCTAAACCGACCCACCAAGCAGGGCAGCCGACCGGCCACCAAGCCACCAAGCCACCAAGCCACCCAGCCACCCAGCCACCCAGCCGAAAGCGCCACCCCCGACATCGAACCAAACCTATAACACCTAATACTAATCTCTAAAACCAACAAAAGCATGAAAAAACTGTTCCTGTTGACCGCTCTCGTGGGCGTCGCTTTCGCCTCGTGCAAGCGCAACGAAAATCCCCGGCCCCAAGGCACCGAGGTGACCTTCACCTCCGACATCAACCAAAAGCAGATCGGCACCCGCGTGGCCAATGACCAGTGGGAAACCAACGACCGAATCGGTATCTTTATGAATCCCGCAGGCAAAGGGATCGACGAGGCCATCTACTACAACGTCGACGCCGCCGTGGCGGCCGACGGCACCGTAACCCCTTCCGAAGAGATGCGCTATCCCGAAAGGGGCAACGTGGACTTCATGGCCTTCTATCCCTGGTGCTTCGACAATGAGATAGTGGACCTGAGCAACGGCCCGACCATTAAGCTCAACGTAGAGACCGACGGAAGCAAGCTGCCCAACGAGGTGCTCTTCTCCACCAACGCGAAGGGTAAGGCCGCCTCGACGAACGCCGTCGAACTCGACTTCGAGTATATATACTCCAAGATCGTGATGACGGTCGTCGCCACTCCCGAGTCGGAGCTGACCGCCGCCGATTTCGCGGAGATAACGGTCGATCTGGAAGGTCTGCCCACCGAGGGTAACATGGTGATCGACGGCGCCAATACCGGGAATATTTATTACACGAACATTGCATCCAACACGATGGTCAAGACGGGTAGCACCGCCACTTCGGCCTCTTTCGAAGCGCTGGTGCTTCCTACGGAAAATCGGGAGCCGACCACGTTCGTGTTCAACTTCGACGGCAGGGAATTCACCCAGACTTTCAACGACGAGTATCTGAAAGGCATGCAGTATGAGGTCAACTACACGCTCGACGTCACTCCCGCCGGCGAACTGGTTTTCGTGACCGCGGGCGCTTCGATCACACCGCGAGATGAGGTGACCCGCGAACACACGTATTCAGATGAGCCTCCGGTGATCGAACCCCTCGTTTTTGAATATGCCGCCGGGAGTGTCTTGGGAAATACGACGTTGCCCTCGTATGAACAGGCCTATCTTTTCCAAATTATATTCGATAATCTCGACGAGACGATCTCGGGCAATCAGACGACGTTACTTTTGACTATGGATCCGGCTTTGCTGGAGGCGGGCGGCGAGTATGTCGATTTTGCAGGCACATATCCGCTGGCAGATATGGACGCCCTTGCACCCGGTGTCATTATCAATGGCAGCGTGACGTTCGGAACGTATAGGTCCTCGATCATCGACGCGGCAGACGGTTATATTGTAGCGCAGTTTTCGCCTGTGTCGGGCGAGGTGGTAATCACCGGAACCCCTGACAACTACACCATCACGATGGATATGACGGTTGAAGACGCGGCCCAGAACACGACTCAGTTCCAGGCAACGTACACCGGCGCGCTCGAAGTGCGCAATCCGATCGCTCCCATGTCCGACTTCACCGAAGACACGGACTTCGGTACCGTCGCGATTTCCGGCGGTACATATTATGCAAACGCGTTTGGCGACGGTAGCATGGATGCGTATGTTTTCACTGCAATGTCCGATGGCGTGACCATCGATCCCGTGACGGACATGATATTAGGAAATGGATGGTTTATGGGTCTCCAACCGCACGCCGCCCTCAATACCGGAGCAACCATTCCTTCCGGCACATACACCATCGGAGGGAACGATATAGGTGTCATCCTCCAAGGACAAGATCAGGCGGGGAATTTGGTCGGCTTCTGGCTCAGCCAGTATGAAAACGACGATGCTATCGCCGTGGGTCCCATCGTATCCGGCGAGGTTGTCATTAGCAACGACGGTGTGGATTACACAATGGTGGTCGATTGTGTGGACGATGCGGGTAACGCCATCACCGGCACCATCGTCGGCGCCATGTCGTCCATCGCTGCTCCTCCCGCAGGTCGCAGGGCTCCCGCCGCTCCTTCTTTCGGTCTCCGCAAAGCTCCGGCGTACAACGCCTACTCGATCGAGCTTGCCCGCGAAGGCGCGATGAGTTTCCAGAGAGCCAAATAAGTTCGGCTCGGAAATTATAATTGAAGAGGCCGCCCCGGGTTGGGAGCGGCCTCTTTTTTGAGGTGCTTGGGTGGCTTGATTTTTGGGGTGGCCTCTTTTTTTGGAGGTCCTTGAGGCCTCACCGAGTTTTGGGCGGCGGTTCTTTTCTTGCGCGGTGCGGTGTTTCTTATGTGGCGAGGCGAATTGGAACTGCCGCCAGCCATTACAAAAACTCCTCGCCGTCGTCGAAGCGCAGGTCGTTGACCACCTGTTTGATCTCCTGCTCCTTTTCGCGCGGCCACACGAGCAGCACGTCGGGCGTGTCGACCACCACGTAGTCCCTCAGGCCGTCGACGACCGCCACCTTGCCCCGCGGAGCGCGAATAATCGTCCCCGACGTGTTCGACAGTTTGATCAGTTTTTCTACCGCGTCGCCGGAACCGCCGGAACCGCCGGAACCGCCCGAACCAACGCCGCCCGGCCGCCCCGAACCGGAACCGCCCGAACCGACGCCGCCGGAGCTCCCGGAACCGCCGTTGCCCGGCCGCCCCGAAACGCCACCCCCACCGTAAGAGGCGCGGCTTTGGCCGAACAGGGCGTTGCCGCGCTCGTCGTGGGGCAGGTTGGAGTAGAGCGAGTTCCAGGTGCCCACGTCGCTCCAGCCGAAGTCGCTGCGGCGGACGTATACGTTGTCAGCCTTCTCTATCACCCCGTAGTCGATTGATATGTTGCGCGTTTCGGGATAGATCAGGCGCACGGTGTCGGCCTCGCGCGGGGTGCCGAAATCGTCCTCCGAGGAGGCGAAAAGTTGATACACCTCGTCCAAATGCTCCGAAAACGCCTGCAAAATAGTGGCGGTTTTCCAGACGAAGATGCCTGAGTTCCACAAAAACTCGCCGCTGTCGACGAACACTTTGGCCATCTCCTCGCCCGGTTTCTCGGTGAAGGTGCGCACCTTGCAGATTCCGCCCTCGCGTTTTTCCTCGACCTGAATGTAGCCGTAGCCGGTGTCGGGGCGGGTGGGGGTGATGCCGATGGTCATCATGGCGTCGTTGGCGCGGGCGAACTCGACGCTGTCGGTTATCGCACGCTCGAACTCCCGCTCGCCGGTGATGAAGTGGTCGGCCGGGGTGACTATCATCACCGAATCGGGGCTGACGGCCTTCAGACGAAACGCGGCGTAGGCGATGCAGGGGGCGGTGTTGCGACCCAACGGCTCGCCCAGAATCTGCTCGGGCGCGAGTTCGGGAATCTGCTCGGCCACGATACCGCGATACTGCTCGCCCGTGACGACGAGGATGTTCTCCGCCGGCACGATGGGCAAAAACCGTTCGTAGGTTTGGCGCAGGAACGATTTGCCGATCCCCAAAATGTCGAGGAACTGCTTGGGCATCGCTTCGCGGCTGACGGGCCAAAAGCGGCTGCCGACCCCTCCCGCCATTATGACCAGGTGTGTGTTGTTATTCATAGCTATGTGAGGACTCGTTTTTTCGAAGTTAGACATGTGCGTTTCATAAAGAATAGGCGTAAAGGTAGCGCAAAAATTTCAAACATTTCTTAACTTTGCGGAATCTCTCGTAAAAATAAAAACCACACCGATAATGAAAAACAGAATGTTCACCCTGCCGAATTTAATAACCCTCGCCAATCTCGCCCTCGGGTGTGCGGCCACGGTGGCGGCCCTGTCGACGGGCGGACGGCTCAACCTTGCGTTTTGGCTGATTGCGGCCGCCGCGGTGTGCGACTTTGCCGACGGTCTTGCGGCGCGCCTCACGGGGCAGTACTCCGACCTGGGGGCGCAGCTCGATTCGCTGGCCGACGTGGTGAGCTTCGGGGTGGCGCCCTCGGCCGTGCTGTTCACCGTGTACCGCTACTCGCCCTCTGTTTTCGGCGGCGTGCCCGAGTGGCTGACGGACGGCGTGGGCTGGGCGGTGTTTGCTGTGGCTCTGTTTTCGGCGCTGCGATTGGCGCGGTTCAACGTCGACGGGATGCAAAAAACGGGGCCGAAGAGGGTCGCGGCGAGTAGGGCTACGGCGAGTGGTGTCGCGGTGAGTAGGGTCGCGACGAAGAGCGCGACGGCGAAGGGTGGAGCGGCGACGGCCGGGACGCAACCTGCTGCCGCGAAAAAAGCCACGGTGCACAAGGCCACCGTTCAAAAAGATGAGCCGCAAAAAGCCACCGTTCAAAAAGATGAGCCGCAAGGGGACGAGTTCACGGGGTTGCCCGTTCCCGCCGCCGCGCTGGCAACGGTCGCGCTGGGGTGGATGTGGTATCGGGGGCAGATATTCCCGCCGCGCGAAGCGATCGTCGTGTTCGTCGCCGTTGTGAGCTACGCGTTGATCTGCCCGTTGAAGATGTTTTCGCTCAAGTTTTCAGACTTCGGCTGGGCCGGCAACGAAATTCGTTGGGTGTTCATCGCCTTTTCGGCGGCTCTGTTGGTCGTTTTCGGCATCGGAGGCATTCCTCTGGCCGTGGGATTGTACGTGGCAATGGGGGCGGCGCGTCATTTTTATCTGCGGAGTCGTAAAATTTTGTAACTTCGCCCCGGTTTTGCGGCTTTTGCAAAACCCGCGAACAGAGAGTATGACGGGAATCATCGGGAAAATTTGCGGCGTGTTTTTGGCGGGGGCTATGGTGCTCTCCGCCGCTTCGGCGTCGGCTCAGATGCCGACGCAGTATCCCCCGACGAACCAGGGCGGCATGCCGGGTATGCCCGGTCAGTTCGGCGGCCAAATGCCGGGTCAACAGGGGGGCGGTCAAATGCCCGGTCAGAGGGGCGGCACCACGCAAAGGCAGGGTCCTCCGGGTCAGAGGCAGCAAACCGGCGCCGAGGATGAGAACACCCCCTTCTTCGGCGAGGGCAGCGAGGTCGACCCAGCGGCCGACACGCTTGAAAAAAAACGCGAACGGAAACCGTTGGAGTCCTACTTTTTCGACAACGACCAGCGCGCCCGACAGAACATCCGTTGGACGGTGGAGCCCGACCGCAACCGACTCACGGTGGGCAGCATCGACACGTTGCAGGCCGATTTTCAGATCGACTTTCCGTTTATGAGGGAAGGGGTGGGTAGCGCCTATCTGGGCAACCTGGGGGCTCCGTCGCAATATCTCAACTTTTTCGACCGGCGGGAGAGCCGCCACAACACGTTCGCCGATCCGTGGGCGGCGTATTTTCGCTCTCCGGCCTCGATGCCATTCTTCAACGTCAAGCAGGCGTTCACCCAAGCGGGCTACGTGATGGCGGGCCAAAAGGCCAAGCAGGAGGAGAACTTCTCGATCTTCCACGCCCAAAACATCTCGCCGCAGACGGGGTTCAACGTCGACTTCAAAAGTCTGGGCACAAAGGGCATCTACTCGTGGCAGGCGACGAGGGACAAGATACTGTCGCTGGGCTTCAACCACACCGGCAAGCGCTACACCGTGCACGCGGGATATGTGTGGAACTCGATCTACAACCGCGAGAACGGCGGCCTTGTCGACGACGGGGACGTGATAGACAACATAACGGAGTTCGACATGTCGGACAACCTTCCGATGCGAATGTCCGACCCCAAGAACTGGGTCAAGAGCAACACCGTCTTTCTGCACCAGTCCTACGGCGTGCCCCTCAGGCGCATGACCGAGGAGGACTTCACCATGGCCGACCGACCGGCGTTCTACATCGGCCACTCGCTCGAATATAGTCGCTGGACGCGAAAATACGAGGACACCTACGCCGGAACGGTCTATCGGGATCCCCAAAACCAGAGGCCCCCGTTGCCGTACTACGACCAGTGGCTGCTACATCCCGCTATGAGCCGCGACTCGATCATGGAGAGCAACCTATCCAACAGACTCTTCGTGCAGCTGCAGCCGTGGGACAGGAACGGCGCCATAGCCACCATCGACGGCGGGGTGGGGGTCGACATGAGGCAGTTCTACATGTTCGACCCGCGCAGACAGGGCGAATTCCTCAACGGCCCCGACGGCAAAAACGTCAAGCAGACCGAATACTACGCCTACGCCGGAATAAACGGCCGAGTGAGGCAATATTTCGACTGGGACGCCCGTTTTAAGTACAATCCCTTCGGCAGCGCTTCGGGCGACGTCGAGGCGGAGGGCGGCATAGTCGCCAGACTGTTCATAAAGGAGCGGCCGATCTCGATTTCGGGGCGGTTTCGCTTCTCTTCCCTGAACCCGAGCTATTGGGAGCAGAATTTTATATCGAACCACTACGAGTGGAAAAACTCCTTTTCGAAGGAGAATGAGACCCGTTTCGACGCGTCGCTCAACATACCGCACATCGGTTTTACGGCGACAGCCTCGCAGAGTATCCTTTCAGGCAAGGTGTACTACGGCGCGGACGCACTACCGGCGCAGGCGTCGGACGTTGTGAGCGTCACGGGCGTGTATCTTCGCGAAGATTTGCGGATAGGTGTCGGCAAAGGCACCAATTCGGTGAATCTCAACCACAGGGTAATGCTGCACTGGAGCACTAATCAGAGCGTGGTTCCGGTTCCGATGGTCGCGGGCTATCTCTCCTACTTTTTTGATTTCAGCGTCGTCAAGGACGTACTCAGGCTCCAGACGGGGGTCGACGTGCGCGCCAACACGCGCTACTACGCTCCGGGCTACAATCCGGGCGTGGGGCAGTTCTACAATCAAAGGGAGAAGGAGTTGGGCGAATATATCTGGATGGATCTGTTCGTCACCGCGAAATGGAAACGCATGAGGATCATTTTGAAGATGCAACACCTGAACGACGACATGTTCGGGGCGAGGAACTACTTTAGCGTGCCTCACTATCCGATGAACAATCGGGTCTTCAAGTTGGGACTCTCGTGGAACTTCTACGACTAAGGGGAGCGTTTGAAATTTTCGATTTTCAAACGACCTCCGGGGAGGATCTTCTGTTTAGGGGGAACCTCTGCGATCGAGGGGGCTCTTCTGTTTGAAGGGGAATCTCTGCGATCGAGGGACGCTCGAATGATAGGCGGGGTCGCCAAACGACCTCCGAAGGCTCGCATTGCGGCACGATTTCTGCCCGCAAAGCAATCGACGATGACCTGTAAAACCTTTTTATTGTTAACTACGCTCGCCATGGCAACGTCGGGCGACGCGAGTGCGGCTATGTCGGGCGACGCGAATGCGGCTATTTCGGGCGGTGTGAGTGAGGCACAGCCCGGGGGCCCTGCCGCATCCGACGCATCCACACCCGCTACTTCCACACCTGCCGCCTCCGTTTCCGCCACCCGCGGGCGCGGCATATCGGCACCTGCCGCCTACGGGCGCGGCATATCCCTACCCGGAACCGAATCTTACGCCGGGGGCGCGCTGTGGACGCCCGACAGGACGATCATATCCGAATACGACCCCGTGATAAGGCGGGTGGCCGAAGAGAGCGGCTTCGACTGGCGCTTCGTCTCGGCGATAGCCTACGCCGAATCGCGCTTCAGAAGCGACGCGGTGTCGAGGGCGGGGGCCGTGGGGCTCATGCAGGTGATGCCGTCGGTGGCGCGCGGATTTCGCGTCCCGCGCTCCGAAATGCACGATCCGCACACGAACGTGGCGTTGGGCGTGGGTCTTTTGGGGCAGATATCGGAGACGCTCCGTTTTCCGCGCTCGATATCGGAACACGACCGCCTGTCGATCGTGCTGGCCAGCTACAATTGCGGTCTGGGGCACGTGTTGGACGCCCGCCGGCTGGCCGTCAAGTATGGCGAAAACCACAACTCGTGGAGTGTGGTGGCTAAATACCTGCGGCTGAAAAGCGAACCCGAATACTACGGCGACGAGGCGGTGCGGTGCGGCGCGTTTTCCGACAGCGCCCAAACCATCGGCTTCGTGCGCAAGGTGATGCGCCGCTACGACAGCTACTGCCAAATCGCGATGCTGTAAATACCGCTTGCATAACTAAACAAAAAGGCCGGAACCCTTGTGGGGTTCCGGCCTAACTATTGGCGCCCTACTGCCCGGCGCGTTACAGAGAGATGATCACCACTTCGCTCATGCCGTTGGCGTCGATATTTCGGCCGACGACGACGCGGCCATCCTGCGATATGTCTTGCAGCAACAGCTGCTGTGCAGCTTCGGAAATATCGACGCCGTGGCCGTTAAGCAGCCAGTCGTACATGTCTGTCTCGACCCCGTTCTTCCACACGAACGTGTCGTAGGTGTTGCGTTCGTAATTCAACCCATACACAAGCCCGCCGTCGGGTGTGGTGTATGTTCCGGTCGAATAGTGGTCGGCGGCGACGTTGGTCTCGCCTGTTTCTATGTTGTAGTTGAACGGGGTGGACATGTTCGCTCCATTGGTCGTGTTGTCCCTTATCGAGCCGGTAATGACCCTGCCGTCGGTCGACAGATTGTTTATGCTCGGGTATTTGTTGGGCACTGTTTTGCCTACCGTCTCGTTGAAGTAGGTGCTGTA
>JAITWI010000025.1 GCA_031285345.1 Alistipes sp. | reverse complement strand
CCTGTTCGCGGCCCGAGAACCGGCCGCGAACGACTCGCTAATAGACACGTCAGCGGACCGTGTACCGCGTCACCTGGGGATCTCCCTCTATGGAGCCGACGATGGTGTTGCCGCGGTCGTCGGTGGCGTCGATGCCGATCGAATACACGCCGTCCTCACCGCGGGTCGAAGAGAAGGTGCCGTTCTTGAGCGGCGCGCGACCCACCATGCGGCTGTCCACGTAGTGCACCGCCCAGCTGCCGATCAGGGCGTTCATCTCGGGCATCGTGCCTTCGAGCATGCGCCACGGGCTGCGGTCGGTGTCGGGCGCGAGAGTGTAGTCGCCGTCGGGAATGTGCCCCTCCGAGCCGATGGTGGCGCTGATTTGAGCCTGAATCACCCATCCGGTGCCCAGGTAGCCCAACTCTCTGTCGGAGGTGATGCCGGGGGTGACGGCGTGGAACATGTAGCCGTCCACCGTGCCGTCGCCTAATCCGTCGGGATAGAACTGCATTGCGTCGAGCGCCACCGTGCCGAAGTTCTGATCCTCGGTGAACGATGAGAATATCGGCTTCCAGGGGTTGCTTACGGCCATCGGTCCGCTCCAATCGGCGTGGAACTCCGAGCCGTCGGACAGGGTGAAGTCGAAGGCGATGTCGTAGTGGTCGCTGTCGCCGTCGACGACCATGGCTCCGCCTGCTATCTTGAGCGTGGCGCCCCTCTCGCCGTAGACGAACGGGGTCACCTGGGCGAATTCGTTCCAAAGGGTGCTCACGCCGCCGTCGCCCGACACGTTGTAGGTGCCTTCGGGGATGTCGATCGAGTAGTCGGACATATCCAGCGGCGCGCAGTCGAGCCAAAAGTTGATGTCGTAGTAGAGACGTTGGTTTTTCGCATCGTCGGGGTTGCCGGTGGTGAGCCTTATGGTGAGGCCGTTCACCTGCGCCGGACTGCCGTTCAGGTCGTTCTCGGGCCAGAAGTCGGCGGCGTAGAGATGCGAGAGCCGCACGCGCGGAGTCTCGTCGGCTATGGTGGCGAACGCCGCGGCCCAAGCCGTTTCGTTGTAGTCGGCCACCGCTCCGGCGGGAACCATCAACAGGTCGTCCGTCGCCGGGAAGTTGCCCGTCCCCAGGGCGGGAGGCATGGCGGCGCCGATCTCCACGTTATAGAGCACGGGGCTGTTGAACACGTTGTTGCCGATGGTGGTCACGCCGCTGCCCATCTTCACGCTTCGGAGCGCCGAGCATCCGTTGAAGGTGTTGGTGCTGAGCGTCTTGGCGCTGTTCGGAAGCACGACGTCCAACAGCGCGGTGCAACCCATGAAGCACGACATGCCGAACGTCGTCACGCCCTCTTCAATGGTAACTTCGACGAGGCTCGCGCAGTTTTGGAAAGTGCTCATGCCCGCGTCGACGATGGTTCCGGGGATCACGATGCCCGTGATGGCGGTGCCGGAGAATGTGTTGTTGCCTAACTTGGTGATGCCGCTGCCGATCGTGGCCGCGGTGATGTTTTTGCAGCCGTCGAACAGGCTGTTGCCGATGGTGGTCACGTGGTCGGGAATCACGGCCTCGGTGAAGGCTATGCAGCGGGCGAAGGCGCTGTTGTTTATTGCGGTCACGCCACCGGGGATGGCCACGTTTTCCAGCAGCGAACAGTCGTAGAACGCGTGCTGGTCTATGATTTCGAGACTTTCGGGCAGCGTTACCTTGGTGAGGCTCTTGCACTGGTAGAACGCGTTGCGGCCGACGGTCGTAACCCCCTCGCCTATCACCACCTCGGTGATGTTGTTCCTCTGCGCGTACCATGGGCGTTGCGAGTTGCTGGTGTGGCCGAGCATAGCGCCCTGGCCGCTCACGACGAACAGTCCGTCGTCCATCAGCGCCCAGTGCACCTCGCCGCCGTCGACCTCCATATCGCCCTCTATCACCACCGCGCGGACTTTCTCCACGAACCGGGCGATGAACGAGCGCGACGATATGTGGGTGTCGTTCGCCGCATCGGTGCCGCCGTTGTTGTTCAGCACCATCATCATATAGTATTCGGCCGTTTGGGCGGCGTCGTGTTTCGAGAAGTCGCCCGCGATAGTGGCCACGTATTGCCCCTTGCGACCTTCGTCGGCCACTATGCTCTCTATGGCGAACACCTCGGACGGATTGGAGCCCGCGCGGGTGCTGATGGCGCCTTTGCCCGTTTCGTCGAGTGTCCATTTCGCTATCGCCTCGCCCTCGCCGGTCGGAATCCAGGCGGTCGACGGATTGACGCGGAAGGTCACCTCGACGCTCTGTGACTCCACGAACTCCACCGCCACGGGCAACGTCAGCTCGAACGAAGTTGCCGTCGAGTGGCGCGCGAATGTGTATTCGGTGTTCTGTCCGTCGTTCATGACGAACGTTACCGAGCCGTCGGCGTTGACGCGCACTTCGATGCCGCCGTCGCCCTTGTCGCCTTTTCCGCCCTGCGGGCCCTGCGGACCTTGCGGACCGGTTTCGCCCTCTTCGCCCTGGTCACCCTTCGCGCCGTTACGGATCTCGATCGACGAGCCGTCGGTGAAGGTCACCAGCCACCCCGAGCCTGCCGGCTGAAGTTCGGTGACGTCCTCGACGAGGAATCCGTTCTGCTGCTTTTGGTTGAGTGCGTCGACGATCTCTTCGAGCGTCTCGACCCGATCCTTGAGGTTGTCGATGTCGTCCCGCATGGCCGTACAGCCCGACAGCAGCAACGAGGTCGCGACGCCCGTCATAACGCAGGCGCGCGCAAATTTGGTTGTAAAGTTTTTCATATTGATTTGTTGGTTAGTGAGTGCGGTTAAGGTCGGTTTTTTGTATCACGACATGTTTAGGTGATTACGCCCCCTTCATATCCTTCCACGGCCGGAAACCCTGCCCGAGGGTCTCGTTGGCGTCGGCCACCACCACGAACATCGCCGGGTCGATCTCCCGCAGCCGCTGCTTGACCGGAAATATCTCGCGCTGGCTGATCACCAGAAATATCATGTTCTTCTCGCCGCCCGTATAGAGCCCCGAGCCCTTGATCACCGTGCCGCCGCGGTTAAGTTCGTGCAAAATGAAGTGGCGCACCTCCTCCTGCCGGTCGGTTACGATGAACAATATCTTTTCGTTGTTGAAACCGTCCACCACCAGGTCTATCACCTTGATGGCCACATATATCGCCACCATCGAGTAGAGCGGCAGCGTGGGACTTTCGCCCTTGACGCCCACCAACACCACGATGCTCGACATAACCACGAACGCGTCGGCCATCATGATGCCGGTCGAGAATTTGATGTGCCAATAGCGCTGGATCAACATCCCCACGATATCCGTCCCGCCCGTCGTGGCTCGCGAGCGGATCACAAGACCCACCGCCACGCCTATCAGTATCCCCCCGAAGATGGTCGGCAAAATAAGATGCTGCGACAGATCGAGCCTGCCCCACAGCAGCGTCTGGGCTGTTTGCTCCGCCACGTCGGGAAACAAAAAGTGGGGAAAAACCAGCATGAAGAACGGCACCACGAGCGACGCGTACACCGTCTTCGCACCAAACACCCCGCCGAACACAGCGAACCCCGCCAGCAGCAGCGGAATGTTGATCATATATCCGAACCAACCCTGCGAAACAGCCGGAAAAATCTCGTGCAGCACCGTGCTCATGCCCCACACCCCGCCCGGAGTGATCTTATAGGGATACATAAACAGGATGAACGCCAGCGCCATGATCACACAGCCCAAGGTTATCACCAGCCACTCCGACCACCATTTCCAGGTGCGGACGTCGTCCTTGAGGTTCAGAAACAGGGTTTTCGGATATAGTTTCATCGTTAGTATTTTACAGATTCGGCGGTCGCTTATCAAAAAAAGCGACACAAATATATGCTATTTTTACCCCAAACAACGCACTCGGGAACAAAATAAAGCGAGCCCGCCACATAATGGCGGGCTCGCTTCGTTAAACTATTTGATTAGCAACCTTAGTCGCTGCCTTGGTTGCTCCTGTTGCCGCTCCTGTTGCCGCTCCTGTCGCCGCTCCT
>JAITWI010000016.1 GCA_031285345.1 Alistipes sp. | reverse complement strand
ATCTACACCGTCGGGATGGCTACCCAGGGACTGGCCAACTATTTGGCGAAGTGTTTCCCGGGCGAAACGGGCGAAACGGGCGAAACGGGCGGAACCCCCGGAACCATTGGAGCCGGCAGCGCGGACGGGCGTAACGGACACATAAAAGTCGTCGTGGGTCACGACTCGCGCCACAACAGCCGCGCGTTTGCCGAGCGGGTGGCCGACATATTCGCCTCCAATGGCTTCAAGGTGTGGCTGTTCGACTCGTTGCGCCCTACCCCCGAGCTCAGTTTCGCCATTCGCGAACTCGGTTGCCACAGCGGGGTGATGGTCACCGCGTCGCACAATCCGCGCGAGTACAACGGCTACAAGGCCTACTGGAGCGACGGATCGCAGGTGACAGAACCCCACGACAAAAACATTATCGACGAGGTGGGGCGCATAAAGGATCCGTCCCAGGTGAAGATCGGCGCCAATCCCGAAAACATCAAACCTCTGGGGCGCGACTTCGACGAAGTCTACCTTAATAAGGTGCACTCGCTGGCCCTTGCTCCCGAGGCGGTCGAAAAGTTTCACGACATGAAGATCGTCTACACCCCGCTGCACGGCGCGGGGGTGCGGCTCGTGCCCGAGTCGCTGCGGCGGTTCGGCTTCACCAACGTGACGGTGGTGCCCGAGCAGAGTATCCTCGACGGCGACTTCCCGACGGTCGAATATCCCAATCCCGAGGAGCGGGCGACGATGAAGATGGCCATCGACCTGGCCGAAGAGATAGGGGCCGAACTTGTGCTTGCGACAGACCCCGACGCCGACCGGGTGGCCATCGCCGTGAGGGACGAAAACGACGGCTTCGTGCTGCTCAACGGCAATCAGACCTGTGCCCTGTTGGCTTCGTATCTTTTGACGGGTTGGGCGGAGCGGGGAAAGCTCACGGGTCGCGAGTTCGTAGTCCGCACCATCGTCACCTCGGAGATGATTCCCGCCGTGGCCGCCAAGTTCGGCGCGCGGTGCTACGACTGCCTCACCGGCTTCAAGTACATCGCCAAAGTGGTGCGCGAAAAGGAGGGTGTGGAGCAGTATATAGGCGGCGGCGAGGAGAGTTTCGGATTTATGGCTGGCGACTTCGTTCGCGATAAAGATGGGGTGAGCGCCTGTTCGCTGGCCGCCGAAGCCGCCGCTTGGGCCCGCTCGAAGGGTATGACGCTGTTGGAGTGGCTGCGCTCGATGTATGTCGAGTTCGGATTCTACAAGGAGAGCCTGGCCACGGTCACCCGCCGCGGGATCGAGGGCGCCGCCGAGATAGCCGCCATGATGGCTTCGTATCGTTCCGCTCCCCCCGCCACTATCTTGGGCTCGCCGGTGGTGAGGGTGGTCGACGTGTTGCAGACCCCGGTCGACGGCGAGTACTCCAACGTGTTGCAGTTTTTCACGGCCGACGGCACCAAGGTGTCGGTGCGTCCGTCGGGCACAGAGCCCAAGATCAAGTACTACTTCGGGGTACGCGCTCCCCTGCCCTCGGTCGACGATTTCGATCGCGTGGAGGCGGAGTTGGATGCCCGACTCGAAGCCATAGCCGCCGAGATGGGGCTCGGGTAATTGTCGGGGCAGAGGGGAGAGTACGGCTCGGACAATGGCGGGCGACGGCACGACTGTGGCTCGGATAATCGAAAATAAATTTTGCAATAAGCCTGATTGTCACTAACTTTGCACCCTAATTCTAACTTAAAATAAAATGGCAGTAGCAACAACATTCAAGATCAGAAAACAGGTGGCCAACATCGAGGAGCTCGCCGAAATCCTCAAGCCGCACCTCGACCCCAAGTTCAAAGTGTCGGTCGCCAAGGCCGGCAACATGCTCAAGCAGTTGGTTACCGGAACCACGGGCGACACGCTGACCATAGCTAAGAACGCCTACCACGGAGTTATACTCACCCTGACCGACCCCACTCCCGAAATCAACTATCAGGTGATCGGTGCGTGGATGTGCGTGCCCAACCCCGTACTGAATCAGATCGTCGGCCACGACGGGCTGATCGACAAACTTGTCTGCAATCTGATTTTCGGCAACGGCAAGGATCTGTACGACTCGGTGCAGGCCGTCATAGAGGCTCAGTTGGAAGGCACCCGCGTCGACGTGGGCATTCTCAACCACGCCAAGGCCGCCCTCAAAGGCACCACCGTTTGGGAAGAGGGTGAAAACACCGAAAAGTAGACTCGGCATATTGCGGGCATAAACAATGCGCACCTTATATATAAGGTGCGCATTGCTATTTTGGCATAAATGCCGTTGTTTTCGGAAACGTTATTTTCGGATTCGACGCCAGCCCGCTACAATCTGCGGAACTTCTCCTACAACCTGCGGAACTCCTCCATCAGTCGCTTGAGGGTGGCGGCATTCGAATAGCCGTCACTCTCGGGCTCACCCGCTTCGCCCACCTCGCCCGCTTCGCCCGCCTCGCCCTGCTCGTTCGGTTTGCCAAGCTCTTCTGTCTCGCCCTGCCCGCCCGCCTCCGATTCGAGGGCGTAATACTCCCGCAAAAACTGCTCCGCATCGGACCAGACGGTCTCGATAATCCCCCGCAGATGGGCTTTGGTGGCCTCGGTGGTCTGCCGGCGCCAACCGATAATGTCGTTCATCTGACGGACGGCGAGCTCGGGATTGCGCCACGGGCAGGTGGCGACGTCCAGACCCTTCATCGCCAGATAGATGGCCGACAGATCGGCCCTCTCGTAGTGCCAGTCGCAGACGAACACGTCGCGCGGAATGAGGTCTACGGCGCGGGCGGTGCCGTTCATGCTCGCCTCCCACATGCCCATGCCCGTCGCCTCGCCATCCAACAGCCTGTCGCCCCAAATCATCAGCCGCTTGCCGGTCAGTGCCAGATGGTTGCTGATTCGGGTGACTTCGCCGGCGAAAAGTTCGGCCGGGTCGTGGCCGGCGCAGCGGGGACACCTCTCGTCGGCGATGTAGAACACCTCGTCCATCCCGGCGTGGAACAGATCGGTCTCGAACACCGTCGTGATCTCGTCTATAAGTGCGTTGACGACCCGCGGCATGTCGGGATGCAACGGGCAGTAGCTCTTGCAGTAGAGTCCGTCGGCGTTTGGCCATTCGGTGTAGTTTTTAGTGTCGACGTGCGGCGTCTCGTCGAACTGGGGATACTCGCGAAGCAGCGCGTAGGTGGTCTCGGCCCACGACTGGTGACCCAGCAGGTTGATCTGCGGCGCGATGCGGATCCCGTGGCGGCGACACACGTCGACGAGGCGTTTGACATCGGCCTCGGTCAGCGGATCGGGGTCGCTCAGTTCGGGATGGCTCTTGTAGGCGTAGTTCCAGTCCACACGCAGAATCAGCAGGTTGAAGTGCGCCGGTGCGAGCTCCTGTTCGATGAACTTGACGAACAGATCCATTCCGTCGCGGGTCGGCGCGGCGATGGCGAGCCCGCGGACGGGCAGGGCTTCGTCCAACGCGGCGGTTTCGGTTTTGATTTCGGTTTCGGCCGGGGCTGTGACTGTGATCGTTGCCGGGGTCGGGACTGTTGCCGTGGTTGCGGTTTTGGCCGAGGCTGCGGGCGTGGCGACATGCGAGCCCGGGGCGGCACCTGCGCCCGGAGCCGACCATGCCGAAAAAACGCTCAAGCAAAGCGCACTCGTGAGAGCTCCTAAAAATGCAATTCTTTTCATATCAGGTATGGATTAAAGGGTTTGTGTTTATGCGGTTAGGTTAATCTCCAAAGTTACAAACTCTTTTTATAAATCCGTCATCCGTTTTGACAAATCGACCCTATTTTTGAATGTGGCGATTGTTTCCGCATCGTTTTTAGGAAGTCTTACCCGACCCTTCTATTTGACGCGGATCATGTTGATGCCGTCGCGTAGTGGCAAAATTACGTTCTCGACGCGCGGGTCGGAGACCACCAGACGGTTGAACTCCACGATTCCGGCCGTGTGTCTGTCCGGCGATTTTGGGGCGTCGGGGGATTTTTGGGTGTTGGGGGATTTGGGGGCGTCGGGTGTTCCCAATCTTTCGAGAGTTCCGGGTTCGTCATGCGATTTGGGGACATTCGGCAATTTTGATTTGTTGGGTGCGTCCGAGCACTCGTGCGCTTCTGATGCTTCAACCGTTCCGTCTGCTCCCGAGCCTTCGTGCGATCCCGACCCTCCGGCTGCTTCTGACATTTCGGGTAAATTCACCACTTTGCCATACCACAACACGTTGTCGGCCAGTATGATGCCGCCATGACGAACCATCGGTCGCGCTTTGTGGTTTTCCATCGCCGCCGTCGCGTCGCCCATCAACATTTTGTAGTAGGCCGGATACTCGCGCTTGTCGCCGTCGATGAACACAAGGTCGAACTGCCGCCCGCCTAACTCGCGAAAAAGCCGCGGCACCACCTCCAGCGCCGAACCGATGTGCAGCCGAATCTTGTAGCCGTGGGGCGAGCGGTCGAAAAACGACCGCGCGAGATCCTCCAATTCGTCATCCACCTCGATGGTGTGTAGCACGGCATCAGGTTCGCCGTTCGGTGTGGTTGTGTGCCCATCAATCCATTTTTGTACTTTTAGGTCGAACCTGTTAAGCATATTTTCCTGCCCGTGGTCGTTCGAATTGGTTTCCTGCTCCCTGCCGCTCGAATTGGTTTCCTGCTCCCGGCCGTTCGATGGGGGCGCCTGCCATGCCGGAGCGTTTTGTGGTAGGGGTTCCGACCCGCCGTTCATTGAAATTTCCGACCTCCCGTTCCGTGAAACATCTTGCCAGCCGTTTGTCGAGATTTCCGGCCTCCCGTTCCGTGAAACATCTTGCCAGCCGTTTGTCGAGATTTTCGGTTCTCCGTTCGGCGAAACTTCCTGCCTACCGTTCGATGAAACTTCATGACCGTAGTCGTTCGAATGAGTTTCATGCTTTCGGCCGTTAGGCGTGGTTCCCGGATTGTGGCAGCTCGTTGAGAATCCCTGCTCGCAGTCGCTCCTAAAAGTTTTCGCGTCGCGATTCTCTTCACGACGAGTCGGGTCGAGCTCAACATCCTGTCTTGTTGGATCGAGTTCTGCATCCTGTCTCGTCGGGTCGAGTTCCGCATCCCGTCTCGTCGGGTCGAGCCACTCCCTCTGTCGGGTCGGGTCGCTGGCCATTCCCGCCGCGATCGACAACGCCGAATAGCCTGTGAATGTGCCGATTTCGAGCACGAGCCGCGGTTGCACGATCTCGGTGATGATCTTCAAAAACGCACCTTGCACCCTGCCGGAGACCATTTTCGGTTGCACGACGCGTAGATTCGTCACGCGGTCGAGCTCGGTCAACAGCGCGTCCTCCGCCTCCGAATGCGCCTCTATATAGTCATTTAATTTGCTCATTGTCTGTGAGTTAATGTTTTTATACCTCCTCATACTTCCGTGTTTCCCTGCTCTCCTCCCTATATGCACTTTTCGACGCACGAGAGCGCAATGTCGACGGCGTTCGGTGGCGTTCAGGCGTTCAATGGCAGTTGCCGGCGCTCAGCAGCATTCGGCTGCATTTGGCGGCGCGCGGTTCGCAACTACCTGTAAATCATCGACGATAGCGTTCCGAAAACATCGCGCGTGGCGGTCAGAACTTCGTCGGCCGTGATAGCGGCTATTTTGTCGGCGACAATCTGTAACGAGTCTATCTCGTTGTAAATCAAGTAACTTTTCGCCGCACCCAACATATATCCCTCGCTCGCGTCCATAGAGATCGCAAACTGCCCGAGGAACTGTTTTTTGGCAGCGGAAAGTGCGCGCGGCGTGAGTGGAGAGTCCATAACACGCTGTAATTCAGTGTCTACCAATTTGCGACAGCGATCCAGGTTCTCTTTCTCACACCCGAAATATATGCTCGCAAAACCGCTGTCCGAAAATGGCGAATACATGGCCTCGACGCTGTAACTCAATCCGTTACGCTCTCTCAAAACCATGTTTAGCCTCGAATTGGCCGCCGGACCTCCCAAAATGTTCACCATCAACATAAGTGGCAGGCGGCGCGGGTCGGTCAGGCTGTATGCCCGATTGCCTAACACACAATGAGACTGATGGTTACCCTTTTTGACCACGGTCTTTTCGAACGCCGTGAGAGGCGGCGGCATCTCGCGTAAAAACCCACGCTTTCCGGCCTCCATCTCCTCTAAATCCGGAACGGTCGTCACGAAATCCGGCCTATCAACCTCGGGATTGGGCTCGTTTGCAGTCCCGAAAGCCCCGGAAACCCCGGAAGCCCTGGAAGCCCCAGAAGCCCCAGAAGCAGGCTTCGCGGCAGACCCAAAATATCGCTCGGCAATCGCGCGAAAAGTCCGTTCGGATAAATCTCCGACAGCCGCAAACACCATGCAATCAGGCGTATATGTCCGCGCAACGAAATCACGCAGCATATCGGAGTCGAACTTTTTGACCGACCGCGCGGTTCCGAGAATGTTCCGCCCCAGCGGCGAACCGGCGAACATCTCGGCCTCGAAGTCGTCATAGATCATCTCCTGAGGAATATCTCGATAGCTATTTATCTCATCTACAACCACTTGCTTCTCGCGCTCGATTTCGTTTGCAGGGAACGCTGAGTTGAACACAATGTCGGCGACAAGTTCGGCGGCCTTGGCGAAATCGCTCCTCAGAACGGTGGCGTGTACCGTCGTATCCTCCTTGGTAGTGAACGCGTTAAGTTCGCCGCCGAGGTTTTCCAGACGCGAATTTATGTGATACGCCCTGCGGTGCGCGGTACCCTTAAACAGGCTGTGTTCAACAAGATGGGCGATGCCGTGTTCTCCCGGAAGCTCGTCGCGACTGCCGGCATTGATCGTCATGGCGCAATGAACCACCGCCGAGCGTGTTTGCCCGAGTACACAGCGGATTCCGTTAGAGAGCGTAAATGTACAAAATGTCATATTCTATAACGGTTAGTACCAGTG
>JAITWI010000007.1 GCA_031285345.1 Alistipes sp. | reverse complement strand
TGTCGCCCGGCATCACCATGTCCACACCTGCCGGGAGCTCGACCTCACCCGTCACGTCGAGCGTGCGGAGGTAGAACTGCGGACGGTACTTGTTGTGGAACGGAGTGTGACGGCCGCCTTCCTCTTTCTTGAGGATGTAGACCTCGGCTTCGAATTCGGTGTGCGGGGTGATCGAACCGGGTTTGGCAACGACCATACCGCGCTTAACGTCCTTCTTGTCCAAACCGCGCATCAACAGACCCACGTTGTCGCCCGCTTCACCCGAGTCGAGCAGCTTGCGGAACATTTCGACACCCGTACAAGTCGAGGTGATGGGCTTCTGACCCAGACCGATGATTTCGACGGGGTCGCCGACTTTCACGATACCGGTTTCGATACGGCCCGTTACTACGGTACCGCGACCGGTGATCGAGAACACGTCTTCCACCGGCATGAGGAACGGTTTTTCGTTCTCACGGGGAGGAATCGGAATATATTCGTCGACAGCAGCCATCAGCTCCATGATCTTGTCTTCCCAGGTGGGTTCGCCGTTCAGACCACCGAGAGCCGAACCGCGGATGATGGGAGCGTTGTCGCCGTCGAAGTTGTATTTCGAGAGCAGGTCGCGAACTTCGAGTTCAACCAAGTCGAGCATTTCGGGGTCGTCCACCATGTCGCACTTGTTGAGGAATACGACAATCTTCGGTACGTTCACCTGACGGGCGAGCAGCACGTGCTCGTTGGTCTGGGGCATGGGACCGTCGGTCGCGGCGACCACAAGGATCGCACCGTCCATCTGGGCGGCACCGGTAACCATGTTCTTAACGTAGTCGGCGTGACCCGGGCAGTCGACGTGCGCGTAGTGGCGGTTGGCTGTCTGGTACTCGACGTGCGAGGTGTTGATGGTGATACCGCGTTCCGTCTCTTCGGGTGCGTTGTCGATCGAGTCGAACGAGCGCATTTCCGAAAGGCCTTTCTTGGCCAACGTCTGCGTGATAGCGGCCGTCAGAGTGGTTTTACCGTGGTCGACGTGTCCGATGGTACCGATGTTTACGTGCGGTTTGGACCTGTCAAATTTTTCCTTTGCCATAGCTGTATTTTTTTATTATTAGTTGTGTTCGTTCGGAGCGGAAGACGAGGTTGGCTCGCTTCGTTCGCCTTCCTCCTTCGCGCCTCGGCAATTCGAGTAAACTCGATTGCTCTCGGCTTGTCGTCGGTTCAAGCCCGCGCTGCGCGCGGCCGTTCTCGCGTTTCCTTGTTTTATTGCGGGTCGCGAGTTTGAACCCTTGACCCTTGTTGTTACTTTGGAGCGGAAGACGAGGTTCAAGCCCGCGCTGCGCGCGGCCGTTCTCGCGTTTCCTTTTTTATTGCGGGTCGCGAGTTTGAACCCTTGACCCTTGTTGCTACTTTGGAGCGGAAGACGAGGTTCAAACTCGCGACCCTCAGCTTGGAAGGCTGATGCTCTATCGACTGAGCTACTTCCGCAATATGTTGTTACTTTGTGTGTTGCCGTTTTGTTGCGCTTCGTTCGTTCGCGCCCCGTCTGTTTGAAAAGTTCATCAAAACCCGCAAGGGGCTTAGCCGAACTTTTCGAGCGGAAGACGAGATTGGCTCTCTTCGTTCGCCTTCCTCCTTCGCGCCTCGGCAATTCGAGTAAACTCGATTGCGCTCGGCTTGTCGTCGGTTCAAACTCGCTTCGCTCATTCGCCTCTCCTCTGTTTGAAAAGTTCATCAAAACCCGCAAGGGGCTTCACTGAACTTTTCGAGCGGAAGACGAGATTCGAACTCGCGACCCTCAGCTTGGGAAGCTGATGCTCTACCGACTGAGCTCCTTCCGCAAAAATACTTAATCGTTACGCGCGCCGGATCGGTCTCCTGCGGTCGCCAATCCATTGGCGGTTTGTCCAAACGGATTAGCTCCCTGAGATCGCCAATCCCGCTTGCCGCTTGCCGCTTGCCGCTTGCCGCTTGCCGCTTGCCGCGGGTGGCGCTCAAACCGCTGTGGCGGATGGATTAGTCGCTCACTTCGTTTCGCTCATGATCCATTGGCGCTTGCTGCGGGGCGCTAACAAAGAAAAGCGGATTTCACTTGCGGGAAACTTTTCGGCTTCGCGAGCGCTCCGGCAAGTAAACTTGCGTCGCGTTCACAAAGCCGAAAAGGATTTTGCCATAGGCAAAATCGCTTTTCTTTGTGGGAGAAGATGGATTCGAA
Source organism: Alistipes sp. (assembly GCA_031285345.1). Classification (GTDB taxonomy): domain Bacteria; phylum Bacteroidota; class Bacteroidia; order Bacteroidales; family Rikenellaceae; genus UBA940. The sequence continues at coordinate 50,596 of JAITWI010000007.1, read as the reverse complement.
CCACCGTAGGCGTGCGCCAGCAGATTTACAGTCTGCCCCATTTGGCCACTCTGGTATTCTCCCGAGTATCTTATTTTTTACTACGTTTTGCCCTTTTGCCGCCCTTGTCGGAGGGTTTTGTCGCCCGTTGCGCTGCGTCTTCGGGATTACTCGCTCACGTTGTTTCGCTCGCGATCCCTATGCGGGGTGGCGTTCAACTCCGTTCGAAAAATCTCGCAAGTGCAACTTGCTCGGGTTTTCGTGTCGTCCGACGGCTTTGAATAAATTCAAGCCTTCGTCCGCCTCGAATTCCCGTTGCAAATAAAATTTGCAACATTTTTCTTACTCCGTTGAGCCGATGGAGGGATTCGAACCCCCGACCAGCTGATTACAAATCAGCTGCTCTGGCCAACTGAGCTACATCGGCGTAGGCACACCAAACACGCGCTCGGCGGCGCACTTTTGGGAGTGCAAATGTAGTGAAAATATTTTAATGTCCAAGAACCTGCCGCGAAATTCGACATCCGCCAAAAAATTTCGGAGCGAAATCGGCCACAAAGGTACTATAATATTTCGGACTGACAAACCGCCACCGCCAAAATATCGGAAATTGTTTGAGAAATCGCCACTGCCGGCGACTCCCAAACAATTTCCTCAATTACCCTAACCGGCTATTTATTCGAGCCGTCGACCCGGGAGGGCTACTTCTTTGCGTTGTCGACCTTGCCGCCACCGCCGCTGATGCTCTCCCTCATGGAGGTGTCGGCCTGGATGTTTTGGAACTTGTAGTAGTCCATAATGCCCAGATTGCCACTGCGGAACGCCTCGGCCATCGCCAGAGGTACCTCTGCCTCGGCCAAAATCACCTTCGCGCGGGCGTCCTGAGCCTTGGCGCGGTTTTCGGCCTCGTGCGCCACGGCCATCGCGCGCTTCTCCTCGGCCTTGGCCTGGGCGATGTTCTTGTCGGCGTTGGCCTGGTCGATCTGAAGCTCGGCGCCGATGTTTTTGCCCACGTCGATGTCGGCGATGTCGATCGACAGAATCTCGAAAGCAGTTCCCGCGTCGAGACCCTTTTCGAGCACCACGCGCGAGATGGAGTCGGGATTCTCCAGCACCTGCTCGTGGCTCGCCGCAGAACCGATGCTCGACACGATGCCCTCGCCCACGCGCGCTAGAATAGTCTCCTCGCCCGCGCCGCCCACAAGCTGGCGGATATTGGTGCGCACCGTCACGCGAGCCTTGGCTATCAACTGGATGCCGTTCTTGGCCACCGCGCTCACGGGAGGGGTGTTGATAACCTTGGGCGTGACCGACATCTGCACCGCCTCGTAGACGTTGCGGCCAGCCAGGTCGATGGCCGTCGCCTTCTTGAAGTCGAGGTCGATGCCCGCCTTGTCCGCCGACACAAGCGCGTTGACCACGTTGACCACGTTGCCGCGCGCCATGTAGTGAGCCTCCAGCTCGTTGGCGTTAAGCACAAGACCCGCCTTGGTGCCCGTGATCATGGAGTTGACGATGACCGAGGGCGGCACCTTGCGCCAACGCATAAGCACCAACTGCAACAGGCCGATGCGCACACCCGAGATTTGGGCGTTGAACCACAGCCCGATGGGCACGAAATAGAGAAACAAAATCAGCAGGATGAACGCCACCACTGCTATCGCGGTAATTTGCCAAAGTTCCATACTTTTATTTTAGTTTAATGTGAGTGCAGCTTTCGGAGTCCGTCCGAATTTTCAATGTAAGTAATATGTCGCGTTTGCGAGTTTAGCCTCGCCAGCGGAGGTGCCGAACGTCGGTTCTATATAGTGGTACTTGACCGTGTGTTCGCCCAGCGACGATATTTCCGACAAGTTGTCCGTCTGGTAATATACGTTGAAGTAGAGGCGATACTGATCTCCGTCGAGCGTGCCGGCGCGGGCGATGGGCATCCCGGCGAACACCGTCGTTCCGGGTCTAACGGGGGTGCCGCCCCTTTCCAACGAGCCGTATCGGGCGATGGTGCCGTCGTCGTGCTGCACGTCGATCGAGTTGTATTCCCAGCCGGATGCCTCCGTTTTTGTTTCGCTTTCTGTTTCTGTTTCCGCTCCTGCTCCTGTTTCCGTTGCATCTTCTTTTACGGCAGGATCGTATTCGTCCACCACGTAAAGCACCACTCCGCGTCTTGCGGCGTAGACGGTGTCCCCGCGATTCATGTCGAACGCCACTCCCGAGTAGTCGACCGTGAGGCTGTCCGATCCCGCGTTGCGCATCGTGCGCGCCTTCTTTCTCTCGCCCGCTTTGATAGGCAGACGGTAGACGAAGGTGGAATCCACACCCGTCGGGTTGACCACGCCGGGCATCCATTTAGAGGCGAACGAGTAATTCCATTCCCTGTCGGGGTCGGCCGGATGGAGCGTCATGATGGTGCCGCTACGTCGGATCGCGGCGCTGACGAACCGCGGGATATCCATATTCTCGACGTGGTGGAAATCGACCACGAGAGTGTATATGCCGCTCGTTTGCTGGCGGACGTTGAGTTTGTGGGTCGTTTGGTCGATGGGGTCTCGCCACACTTCCAGAGGGGCGTCGGCCAGCCACTGCCCCTTGGCGCAGAACGCGATAAGTAGAAACAATATTGCAATTATCGTCCGTTTCATACGTCGGCCGGGTTGTTTCATGTGTTATTTCACCGACCTGACCACCACGTTGAAGTTCTCGAAGCCGACAACCTCCACCTCGGTGTTTTGGTCGACGAAGCCGCCGGTCGTTTTGGCCTCGTAGTTTTGGTTGTCGATCTTCACCATGCCCATAGGAGCGAGGCGACCCACCGCCATCCCCCTGTCGCCCACCTTTACCTTGCGCCCGGGGGCCTCCCCAGAGCGGCTCTCGATCTTTTCGGCGAGGGCGAATTTTTTCCACGTCTTGGCCCTGAGCGAGAACCACGTGGCGACCACCGTCACCACGATAACCACCGCGATCACAACCACGAGCCCTCCAGCGCCGTAGTTACGGTACGCGAGCCACGCAGCGCCGCCGTAGCTGCCCAACGCGCCGATAGCCGCGACGGTGACGCCCGGCAACAGCACCAACTCGATGACGAGCATCAGAGCTCCGACCACGATAAGTAAAGCAATTAACCACCACATAAGCAAAAATAAAGTGAAAAGTGAAAACAAAAAAGTTCGCTCGTAAAGGTATGGAAAAATTTCGGATTCAGCGCAAAAAACACTCCGCCGAATTCAAAAAACCATTCCGGCGCCTAAAAAAATCACTCTGTAATTTCTACGATTTTAACACTCAGGTCGTTTTGACCCTCCAGCGCGAGCCTCAGCCGCCGCGCCGCCGCGCCGTCGGACAAGGGGCCTACCGAGAAACCGTTGTCGTCGCCGCTCCCGTCGCTCCCGTCGCTCCCGTCGCTACCGCCGTTTCCGTCGCTACCGCCGTTTATGCCGCCGCGCACTATCTTGCCCTCGCCCGCGATTTCGGATATTATGCGCTTGGCCTCGTCCGACAGGTGGTCCGTGTTCGACAACTCTATGCGGAACGATCTGCCGTCCGCGGTGCCGGGCTCGCCCGTCGCGCCCTTCGCGGGAGGCTCGAAATAGATCCCGTCCATCCACACCGCCACGCGCGGATCGCGGAATCCCGCCTTTCGCATCCGTTCGACGGCCTTTGCCGCCGCCTCCTCGTCGGAGAATCCGCCGGCAAAGTAGCGGAACCGCCCATACGACCTGGCGACGTAAAGAGGCCCGAAGCCCTTGAAGGTTGCCGGAGGTCGAGCGGAGGAGAAGTTGCCCAGCAGGATGCGGTAGATCACTCCGCGCGGATGGACCGTCACGTCGGGTATGGGGTTGCGGGCGCTATATGGTGCGCCGCCGGTGGATATGTCGGTGTAGTCGAGCAGAAACCGCTCCCGCAGTACTATTGGTTCGAGATCGAGACCTTCGGGGCTCGGCAGCGACGCCCGCACCCGCCTGAGCGAGTCGGCCGCGGCGGCATTGCCCAACTCTTCGGCCAGGGCGAGTTCGTAGTCGGTCAGCATCCGCTTTTGCAGCACGTAGTCCAGCATGGCGTCCGACGCGAAGGAGTCGCGCCTCAGCAGCCGTTCGTCTTGAGCAGCCGAGAGCCCCCGCTCGAACCGCTCCCGCATATCGCCGCGGCCGGCCTTGTCCATCAGGTAGTTGTAGGCGTAGCTCTTGTCGTCGAAGATCGTTGCCCACGTTTGGCGCGCTTGGCGGTCGAGCTGGGCGTTGACTCCGGCCAGCACGTCGAACATGTTTTTTGTCTCGTCGAGCTCGCCGCGGGTAGAGGCGACGGAATAGCCCTCCGCAAGGGAGCGCATACGCGCGTGGTTGGCGCTGTAATCGGCCAGCATCGAAGGCAGCCGGGACTCGGTAAGTTGCGCCTGCCGCAATTCGGCGAGCACCTCGGGAGAGAGGCCGCGCTCGAAATAGTCGCTGAACACGAGGTTGGCGGCCATCGCTGCGCCGTTCGTGCCGTATAGGTTTTGTTCGTCGCCCGAGCCGTCGAGACCCGCCAGCACCCACTCCTGTTCTATGGCGTTTATGCGCGAGGCGAGGCGCGCCATAGCTCCGCGAACCTCGAAGCTCTCCTCCTCCATACGCACTATTCGGGCGGCGTTGGCCGTGCGCGACAGGGTGTCCGCGCGAAAGGAGCGCCTGAGTTCGTCCATGGCCCCGGAGAGCGAATCGGCCCTGCGTGCCAACGCTCCCTCCTCGGCCACAAGGGCGCAATACTCGGCGTGTCCGTCCAGGCCGGCGACTATCGTCCGCCCCTGGGCCATGAGCCCATCGCACGCCGCCGCGGTCGAGAGCAACATCCACACAGACAGCGCATATTTTGAAAAACCACTCATTTCGATAATGAAAACACAAAAATAATAATTATGTTTACCGATGCAAAAAAAATTAGCGATAATATATGGAAACCCTGAAAAAACAGCTGTTCGAAGAGTGCTCGTACCGGATGAGGGACGAGACGATGGAGGAGTTCGTCGCACTGATGTCGGAGGAGATAGAGCTTAAGGAGTATGAGCCGCTGATACCTTACGGCCGATTCGACAACAACGTCTACGTGCTCAAAAGCGGCATCATGCGCTCGGTGTACTTCGACGGCCCCAAGGAGAAGACATTCGCCTTCGCGCTGCCCGGAACCGTTATGATATCATACTACTCGTTCTACATGCGCGAACCCTCGTTCTCGCAGTTCGAGGCGTGCTGCGACTCGGTGGTGATGAAGGTTCCGAGAGCGAAGTTCGTAGAGCTGTCGGAGCGGTCGCACGACTTCGCGCAGTGGATGATGTGGATGTCGCTCGGCCAACTGTGGTTCGGCGAAAAAAAACGCACCACCGTCAGCGGCGACGCCATGGAGCGCTTCAGGATACTTCTGAAGATCATACCCGACATAATGGACAAGGTCTCCATGAAGACCGTCGCCTCCTATATCGGCATCACGCCCCAGTATCTGAGCAAGTTGAAAAGGCAATACCTGAGGGCGGGGTCGAACGGATAGCCGATCGGCGGGGTCGTGCGAATTTAACATAGGTTAACTCGTTCTCCGTCCGCAAGTGGTAATATTGCACTCCGACACAGTTGTAATTAACCCTAATAAACTAACGAAAATGAGAAAAACGTTTTACTCCTTTTTTGCTTTTGCGCTTTTAATCGCGCTGCCGTTCGCGTTTGCGAGCTGCGGAGACGAGCCTGGGCCCGAAAATACCGTCGCCGTGACGGGGGTCTCGATCAGGCCGGCCACGCTGGAACTCAAAGTGGGCGACGAACCGCAAACACTTGTGGCCGAGTTCGTTCCCGCCGACGCCACCAACCGGAACGTGTCGTGGAAGAGCGACCATCCGGAGTTCGCGACCGTGGATCCCGGGACCGGCGAGGTGGAAGCCGTGGCCGAGGGCGTGGCTACGATCACCGTCACCACCGAGGATGGCGGATTCGAAAGCAGCTGCACCGTGACCGTCTCCGCCGCCGAGCCCGAGCTTCATCCCCTATTCGGCGAGATCGCCTTCATGACCGACCGGATATGGACGGTGGGCAATCAAGAGTGGTCGGACGAGGTGGTGGTATCAGCCGCCGACGGCAAGACGGTTTACGACGGTGGCGATGAGGCCGGATTCAAAGTCGATTTTCGTTCCAACGCCGACGGCTACGGCGACCTGTTCTCGTGGGAGGCGGTGGTGCAGTATAAGGACGAGTTGTGTCCCGACGATTGGCGCGTGCCGACCGTGGAAGACTTCAGGGGCCTCGACATAGAGATGGGTGGAACGGGATCGAACGTATGGTACGAACCCGGCTCGACCCTCGCCGCCGACACCTACTTCAACCCCGAAGTGTGGGGTGGATCGTTGGGCGGAGAGTGCCTTCCGGCGGGCGGATTGCAGTCGCAGGGCGAGACCGCCTACTACTGGTCGCAGACCGAGGGTTATACCCCCGCCTTTGCCTTTCCTCTGGCGGTCAACACGGCTCAGGTATACGTCGAGTTCGGCTACGAAAAATCGAACGGCTACATGCTACGTTGCGTGAAAGGCGGCAGCGGCGCGGAGGCTATTCCCGTCACGGGCGTGGAGCTCGACAAATCCTCCGAAAAGATGATCTTGGGCGAGGGCACTCTGACGCTTTCGGCAACCGTGCTGCCTCTGACGGCGACCAACAAGGGGGTGACGTGGAGTACTGACGCCTCGTCCGTTGCAACGGTTTCGGGAGGCGTGGTGACAGCCGTCGGCGCGGGCACGGCCACCATCACCGTCACCACCGACGAGGAAGGGTTCGAGGATAGCTGCACGATAGATGTGACCGACCCCTCGGAGGAGCATCCGTTCCTGGGCGAGATAGGTTTCCTTACGCCCTCGACGTGGATTGTCGGCGATCAGGAGTGGAGCGACGCCGTGGTGGCCACCCGCTGTAAAAAGGACGATTTCGACGGAGGATATGTCGACGGCGGCACGGGTGTCCAATACCTTCGCTCGGACTGCCTCCAAAATCCAGGCTTCGGCGACATGTTCTCGTGGCAGGCCGTGTTTGAATACGCGGACGCACTATGCCCAGGCGACTGGAACACCCCCACCATGCTCGACTTCAAAAACCTCGACATAGAGATGGGCGGAACGGGCGAGAGCAGATACGATCCGACCTACATCCAATGGGGAATGGAGACCTATTTCAACCCCGAGGTGTGGGGCGGAACCAAAGCCGGCTTCTACGACGGTGCGGCGAAAAACTGGGGATGGGGCGACGGCGTGAATTTCGGCTGGACGTACTACTGGACGGGACAGAACTTCGATAACAACAACGCCTGGGCTTTGGGGATAACCTACGACGGCGAAATAAATCCGCAAGCCAACGCGTTCAAAGCGAACGCCTTCCAATTGCGATGCGTGAAGGAGAAATAGATTATACCGGAAAGTCGGGGTTCGAAGGGGCCCCGACTTTTTTTATCGCCACCACTTGAGCAGGAAAAGTTGCAGCAGCCCGAAAATCTCAAGTCGTCCCAGCAACATCAACAGCGTGCACACGAAGCGCACTCCCGGAGCCACGGTCGAAAAGTTGCCGAAGCCGCCTATCTCGCCGAAACCCTGCCCCACGTTGCCCAGCGAACTGACCGACATGGAAAACGCGGTCACAGGGTCGTAGCCGAAAGCGGCGATCACGGCCGTGCCGATACCCATCAGGAAAAAATAGGTCACGATGAACAGCATCACGAAGCCCAGCGTAGAGGCCTCCTGAGTCACGCCGCCCAACTTTATGCGTATTATGGCGTTGGGGTGTTGCTGTTGGCGGATCTGCTGGCGGACGATCTTGGCCGCAAGCCACACGCGGTCGCTCTTAAGCCCACCGCTGGTCGAGCCCGCGCAGGCGCACTGGATGGAGGCGAACGAGAGTACCGCCATAGCCAAGGGGCCCCACAGGTTGTGGTCGGCGGCGACAAGGCCCGTGGTGGTGGTGATGGATACGGTTTGGAACGCGCCGAACCGCAGGGCCTGCCAAAAGTTTTCGTAAACGCCGGCGGCAAGGGAGCTCACCGAGACGATGAGCGCGACGACAGCGAGCGAGGCGAGGTAGTACCTCACCACCTCGGAGCGGAACAGGTTGTTGCGCCGACCCGTAAGGGTGGCGAATATCACCCCGAAGTGGAGCCCCGACACCATCATGAAGAACATAGTCACCCCTTCGACGAGCGGACTGTTCCAGTGGGCGAGGCTCAGGTTTCGGGTGCTGAAGCCGCCCGTCGCAACGATCGACATGGCGTGGTTGACGGCGTCGAACCAACCCATTCCGGCCACCACGAGCATGACGACGCACGCCGCGCTGAGCGACAGGTAGACCGTCAGAATGATGCGCAAAACTTTGCCCGACGTGTATTTGTAGTCGTCACGCGCGACCGACGACATCTCCACCGACGACACCATCATGCGGCTACGACCAAGGATGGGCATCACCAGCATAGCGAACATCACAACTCCCGCGCCTCCTATCCAGTGGGTGCACGAGCGCCAAAACAGCATCCCGCGAGGCAGCGCCTCCACGTCGGCTATGGCGCTCGAACCGGTGGTGGTGAAGCCGCTAACGCTCTCGAACCAGGCGTCCAACACCGAAAACTCGCCGCCCCAAAACAGATAGGGCAACATGCCGACCACGCACGAGGCGAGCCACGCCCCCACCACGATGCAGTAGCCCTCCTTGTTGGAGATGTGCTCCTGGCGCCGAACCAACAGTGTGGGCAGCGCTCCGATGGCACCCGCGATCGCCGCCGACAGGATCAGCGCCCGGAACGATCCGGCTGCTGCGCCGTTTGCCAGGCCGCCGGCTGCGCTTGCGATGCCGCTCGTTGTGTTGCTTGCGGCTACCGATCCGGATGCGATGTCGCTCGCTATGCCGGACGCGGCCCACGCTCCCTCGACCAACCCGATCATTGCCGCAAGGTCGACCATGGCGCACACCAACAGGAACGCCGCCTCCAACAGCATCACCACACCGATGTATTTGAAAACTATGCCGGGCCTCATTCGATTGAAAATTTTTAATCAGATGCGCGCTAAAAAAGTGGAAAATGGAAAGCGAGCTACGCGCGCTAAAAAAACTTATTTCAGTCCGTTCAAAAACTCCTTCGCCGTCATTCGCCGTTTGCCGGCGGGTTGCAACTCGCCGACCGCCACCCATCCGTCGGCGCACTCGACGTTGAACTTTCCGGCCACACGTTCGGTCGAGAACTCGCCGTCGAACAGTTTGAGCGTCGTCTCCCCGAAGTCGGTCCAGGCGGCGGGGTAGGGCGACAGGCCGCGGATGAGGTTCGCAATTTCCTTGCCGGGACGGCTCGGGTCGACGCGGCAGTCTTCGCGAAAAATCTTAGGCGCGGGCTTCAGCCCCTCTTCGGGAATGTCGGTCTGACTGAGGGGCGTGACGTTGCCCGCCGCTATGGCGTCCACCGTTTGCGTTACAAGTTCCGCCCCGGCCTCCATCAGTCGGTCGTGCAGCGTGCCGGCGTTGTCTTCGGGGCGGATATCCATCTCGACCCGCCCGAGGATGTCGCCTTTGTCGATCTGGGCGTTGAGCATGAAGGTGGTCAGGCCGGTGGTGGTTTCGCCGTTCATGATCGCGCGGTTGATGGGCGCGGCGCCGCGATACTGCGGCAGCAGCGAGGCGTGGAGGTTGAAAGTCCCCAACCGAGGCAGCGACCACACCACCTCGGGCAGCATTCTGAACGCTATCACTATACCCAGATCGGGCTTCAGGGCGTGCAGCTGTTCGAGGAATTCGGGGGCGCGAAGTTTCTCGGGCTGCAAAATTTCGAGGCCTTGCGAGGCGGCATAGCGCTTTACGTCGCTTTCGTGCAACTTTTGCCCCCGGCCGGCCGGTTTGTCGGGCGCGGTCACCACACCCACCACGTTGTAGCCGCCCTCGACCAGCGCCCGCAGCGACGTGGCCGCGAACTCCGGCGTGCCCAGAAACAGTATCCTCAGACTCTTTGAATCCACTTCAACTTCGATTTTGGCGCAGGTTATAAGTTGTCGCCCGTTGTTCTAACTTTGGCGCAGGTTACCTCCCTTCGCTTTGACGGCGCCGACCTGCGGTCGACTTGCCTGCTTCGGTCGGTGAGCTCGCCCGTTATCCTAACGGGTTCGGTTGCCGCAGAGGCCTAAGGTGTGGCCCATTTTGGTCTCCTTGGTCTCAAGATAGCGGCGGTTGTGCTCGCCCGGGGCGATGACGATGGGCACGTTCTCCTCCACCGACAGGCCGTAGCCCTCCAGCCCGGCGCGTTTGAGCGGATTGTTGGTCAAAAGGCGCATCTTGGTGATGCCCAACTCGTGCAGGATGCTCGCGCCCACGCCGTAGTCGCGCTCGTCGACCCCGAAGCCCAAATGGACGTTGGCCTCGGCGGTGTCCAGACCCTCGTCTTGAAGCTTGTAGGCGGCGATTTTGTTGAACAGCCCGATGCCGCGACCCTCCTGATTGAGGTATACCACAGCGCCGCGACCCTCGCGCTCGATCATCCTCAACGATTCGTGGAGCTGGGCGCCGCAGTCGCAACGGCTCGAACCCAGCACGTCGCCCGTGAGGCACGACGAGTGGACACGCACCAACACAGCCTCGCCCGGAGCCCACTCGCCCTTGGTGATGGCCAGGTGCTCCATCCCGTTGCTCTTTTGGATGAACGGGGTGATGCGGAAGTCGCCGTATTCGGTGGGCAGTTCGACCGTCTCGCCCTTGTTGACGATGCTCTCCCGCTCCAGACGGTAGGCGATCAGGTCGGCGATGGAGACGATCTTGAGGCCGAACTTCCCTGCTATCTCAATGAGCTGCGGCATGCGCGCCATGGTTCCGTCGGCGTTCATGATCTCGATGAGCGCACCGGCAGGCTGAAGTCCCGCCAAACGAGCAAGGTCGACCGTGGCCTCGGTGTGTCCCGGGCGGCGCAGAACGCCTCTGTTGCGGGCTCTCAAAGGGAAAATGTGCCCCGGTCGACCCAACTCCGAGGGCTTGGTTGCCGGATCGGCCAGCGCGCGGATGGTCTTGGCGCGGTCGTCGGACGACACGCCCGTCGTGCAGCCGTCGAGCAGATAGTCCACCGAGATGGTGAACGGCGTGCCGAGCAGCGAGGTGTTGTTGGTCTCCATCATCTGCAACTCCAACTGCGCGCACCTGTCCTCGGTCAGAGGAGTGCACAAAACTCCGCGTCCGTTGTGCAACATGAAGTTGACCACGTCGGGCGTGATCTTCTCGGCAGCCACCACGAAGTCGCCCTCGTTCTCGCGATCCTCGTCGTCCACCACGATTATCACCTTGCCCGCGCGAATGTCTTCGAGGGCCTCTTCGATGCTATTTAATACTTTTTCTCCCATTGCGTTTCAGTTTATTCAGTATAGGTAGTTTTTTCTTGAGTTTGCCGTATTGGATTATATACCACTCGGTGTTGAGCAGACCCGAGTCGTTGGTGGCCTTGTAGGTGAGATAGACCGCTATCGGGAAGAGCACCAGCGTGGGAAGCCACACCCCCGCCACGGCCGACCAAGAGCCCTCGCGCGCAAGCTTCTCGCCCGTGATGCTGATGATGTAGTACATAACGAAGAACCCGACCGAGATGATGACCGGCATTCCCAACCCTCCCTTGCGGATGATGGCTCCTAAGGGCGCGCCGATCAGAAAGAAGATTATCACGGCGACGGGCAGCGACCACTTTTTGTTCCACTCGATCTGACTTCGGTAGAGGTCGTTGAGGTCGCTCTTGGTTTGGCTCTCGTCGAACGATATGGCGTTGCGCGAACTGCCTGCCGTGCGTCGGGCGCTGGCGTAGATGCGCGCCTTTTCGGCGAGGGGCAGCCCCTCGATAGAGTCGAACAGCAGCGTCGGCCGCCTTTCGGCCAGACTTCGGGTCGCGCCCGGAGAATGGGTCACCACCATGGTGTCGCGCGAGAAGATAAAATCGCGGAGCAGCGGGCCGTAGGTCTGCGCCGTGGAGGCGTTCACCTGCCGGTCGAGCGAATCTATGTCGGCCCCCAACTGGTTGACGTTTTTGGTGGTGGCGTTGCCGAAAAGGTTTTCGTCGGTTCGCTCGAAGTCGTATCCCGGGGTCTTTTGCAGGCTGTGTTGCACATCGAACGAGGTGCGGTCGAGCGTGTTGTCGTCATACCAGTCGCGGTCGCGCGTCAGGGAGTAGTTCTCGCCGCCGTAGAGCGTGGTGACCAGAAAGCGGCGGTCGTCCGACAGGCGGATGTAGCCCGAGTCGGCCACCGTGACGTTCATGTTGCCGCCCCGCTGTTCGGCGTCGGTGGCGGTGTTGTATATTATAAGGTCGGTCAGCAGCCCCGACTCGGGATCCTGCCTCTCCACGCGGATGCTCACGTTGTCGATGCCGTTGAAGAACAGGCCGTTTTGGAACTCTATCTCCTGCTTTTGCTGGCTCACGTCGTACATTATGGCCATCATTTTGCGATTGGAGTAGGGCGCAAGGTTGTTGGTGACGAAGAAACTCGCCGTCGCCATGCCCATCGTCACCACGAACAGCGACAGCATTATGCGCGGCAGCGACACTCCCGCCGACTTGAGCGCCAGCAGCTCGTAGTTTTCGCCCAGGTTGCCCATGGTCATGATGGCGGCGAAGAGCGTCGCCAGCGGAAAGCCCATCGAGATCATGTTGGTGATGGCGTACCACAAAAGTTCGAGCACGACCCAAAAACTGAGCCCCTTGCCCACCAACTCGTCGATGAATCGCCACACGAAGTTCATCATCAACACGAACATCACGATGAAGAAACTCGCGAGCATCGGCCCGAGATACGATTTGAGGATGAGTTTGTCGACTGTTTTTATGAGTTTCATCGCGGCGCGTTGCGGCTTTAATCGAACAAAGGTACGGTTTTTATCTTGTTATTTGTAATTTTGCCGCCGCAATGAAAAAAGTATCGTTCCATACCTTGGGTTGCAAGGTCAATTTCGCCGAGACGTCGACCCTGGCGCGCGGGTACGAGGCCGAGGGATTCGTGAGGGTGGGCGAGAGGGCGGAGGCCGACGTGTATGTGGTCAACAGCTGCTCGGTGACCGCCGCGGCCGACAAAAAGTGCCGCAACCTTATAGCGCGACTCCATCGTCGTTCGCCGCTCGCCCAGATAGTCGTGGGCGGTTGCTACGCCGCGCGCGTGCCCGGGGAGGTGGCCTCGCTGCCGGGGGTGACTCGCGTTTTGGAGCGCGACATGGAGCGGTTTTGCGGGGCATACTCGGCGGGCGACCGCACCCGTTCGTTCCTCAAGGTGCAGGACGGATGCGACTACCGCTGCTCATACTGCACAATCCACAGCGCACGGGGGTCGTCGCGAAACGGAAGCGTCGCTTCGCTGGTGTCGCAGGCGCGCGAGATAGCCTCGACGGGGGTGCGCGAGATTGTGCTGACGGGGGTCAACACGGGCGATTTCGGCCGAACGACGGGTGAGAGTTTTCTTTCGCTTTTGAGCGCTCTGGACGGCGTGGAGGGGATCGAACGCTATCGCATATCGTCGATCGAGCCCAACCTGCTGACCGACCAGATCATAGATTTTTGCGCCGCGTCGAGGGCGTTTCAGCCCCACTTCCACATCCCTTTGCAGAGCGGATGCGACCGTATTTTGGGGCTGATGCGGCGGCGATATACCACCGCGAAGTTTGCCGACCGTATTGCCCGGGTGCGCTCCGTGATGCCCGACGCGTTTTTCGGTATCGACGTGATAGTGGGCTTTCCGGGCGAGACGGACGAGGATTTTGAAGAGACTTTCGAGTTTTTGTCGCTCGTTCGCCCCGCGCAGTTGCACGTTTTTCCCTATTCGGTGCGTCCCGGGACTCCCGCCGCCGAGATGCCTTTGCGCGTATCGCCGAAAGTTGCCGCCGCACGTGCCGCGCGGTTGGGAGCGCTTAGCGAGCAGTTGTTGGCCGAATTTTACGGGCGGTTTTCGGGGTGTCCCGCGCGGGTTTTGTGGGAGGGTGGGGGCGATTCCCGCTCCCGTGCCGCCTCCCGGATCGGTGCGGGGGGGGCGGGACGCTCGGGGGGTGAGGAAGGTTCGGAAAGTGCGGAAGGTTCGGGAGGCGGCCTGATGGGCGGATTCACGGGCAACTACATCCGCGTGACGGCTCCCTACGATCCCGCGAGGGTGAACAAGATAGTCGAGGTTACTTTGCCGTAAGGTACTTTTCCGCCGCCTCCAGGGCTTCGAAAAACTCCTCGCCGAAGCGGCGCACGATAGCCTCGCCGAGCATCCGGAACATCGGCACGCCCTTTTCGCGCCCCAACTCCAAAGCGCCGCCGCACACCGCCCACCTGTGGTAGTTGAGCCCCAGCGAGCCGTCGCCGAACCGCACCACGCGGATGGGGTAGAGGTGGCACGAGACGGGTTTTCGGAATGTGGTTTCGCCTTTCATCCACGCCCGCTCGACGGCGCACAGCGTCACTCCGCCTTTGGTCGCGCCGGTCGCGTGGTCGAGGGTACCGCCCTCGTTATACGAGTAAGCGCACTCGGCCTCGCCCACGAGCGGGGTGGTGAGGTCGCCGTCGGAGTCGATCACGGAGAATCCATGCCGCTCGACCGCCTCGATGCCCTCCGCCGTCATGTATGGTTTGTAGGCGGCGTATTGGTCGGCGAGAATGCGCGCCTCGTCGGCCTCTAACGGCGCACCGGCGTTGCCCTCCACGCAGCAGATGCCTTTGCAGCGCCCGAGGTCGCACAGGAATTTTTGCGTTATGATGTCGGTGCTGACTATTTTGCCGTCGATCTCTATCATGGTTCGGGTCGGGGTGTTTTGTTTAGGGGTTGAGCAGGTCGGTGTTGCGGTAGTTGAGAATCTCCTCGATGAGTTCGAGATAGCCCGCGGCCTCGGCGTTGGCGGGCGCCAACGCCAACACCCGCGCGAAGTCGTTGGCCGCGGCGCCGAAGCGGTTGGCCCGGTGGTGGTTGCGCCCGCTCTCCAAAAGTTCGCGAACGGCCGTGGACGAGACGTCGAAAAGGGGGGCGTTGTCCAAAACCGTCACTCCGGCAGGAAATTTTGCGGGCTCACCACCTTCGTGCGACCCGTCGCCTACATCCCGTCCCGGAGCCGCGCCTCCCGACCGCGGATAGACATATATAGGGTAGTGCCCGATGATCTTGTCGGCCTCGCGCCACCCGGTCAGCCCCGCGGCGTTGTCCTCACCCATAAGGATGGAAAATTGTTTTTCGGGAAACCGTTCGGTCAGAAAGCGCAGCGTGTTGATCGTGTACGACGGTTTGGGGAGGGCCATCTCCACCGCCGAGGCCTGGATTTGCGACGGGTATTTCGACGCTGCGGCGGCGGCCTCGGCACCCTCGAACCGCTCCAGCTCGGGCGCGAGGCTACCTGTCTGTTTGAATGGGTTTTGGGGCGACACCACCATCACCACCATGTCGGCGATGTCGCGCTCGATGACGTGTTCGGCGATGGCGATGTGGCCGCGGTGCACCGGGTTGAACGACCCGAAATAGAGCATCACGCGCTGCGCGACGAACGGTGCGATGAGTGCGGCAAGTTCGTCCGTCGCGCGTTCGAGGTCGTCGTTCACCACGATGTGGTCGAAATCTCGGGCGCGCTCCATCTCCGCCGTGGCCTTCGCCAGCCGGCACTCGATGCTATCGGGGCTGTCGGTGCCGCGACCCACCAACCGCCGCCTGAGCTCCTCGGGAGATGGCGCCTCGATGAAAAACGACATGGCCCCCTCGCCGAAAATCTGCTTCAGTCGCACTCCGCCCTCCACGTCGACGTCGAACACGCACACGTTGCCCCTCTCCCAAATCGCCTCGATCTGGCTGCGCAGCGTGCCGTAGAATTTGTCTTCGTAGACCTCCTCCCACTCGACGAACTTATCCTCGGCGATTAGCTTGCGGAATTCGTCGGCCGAGATGAAGTGGTAGTCGCGGCCGTTTTGCTCCTGCCCCCGCGGCGCGCGCGAAGTGGCCGACACCGAAAACTCCAGCCTCGGAAAGCGCTCCATCAGCCGGCGCACTAACGTCGTTTTGCCCGATCCGCTCGGGGCGGAGAATATTAAAAGTTTGCCCGAGGGTCTGTCCGAAGTGTTGCCCGAGGGCGCGCCAAGCCTTTGCGGCGCTTGCGAAACCATGCTACCCGCCATCCTTACAATATGTTGAGCAACTGCTCCTTTATCTTTTCCAACTCGTCCTTCATCCGCACGACGATCTTTTGGATCTCGGCGTCGTTGGCTTTCGACCCAAGGGTGTTGATCTCGCGCCCCATCTCTTGCGCGATGAAGCCCAATTTGCGGCCCACGCCCTCTTCGTCCGACGTGGCCGTCTGGCGGAAGTAGTCGCAATGTTTGGTCAGGCGCACCTTCTCCTCGGTGATATCGAGTTTTTCGACCCAGAAGACGATCTCCTGCTCAAGTCGGTTGCCGTCGACCACCACGCCCATGGCCGCGATGTTGTCGAGGATGCGCGCCCTGACCGCTCCCACGCGCGCCTTTTCGAAAGGTTCCACCCCTGTCAGCAGTTCGCATATAGTCTTCACCCGACCCGTGATGTCGGCCATCAACACCTCGCCCTCGTCCTTGCGGAACTTGTCGAACGCCGCCAAAGCCTTGGCGCAAACGGAAGCCAGAGCGTTGCTCTCCTCGTCCGAAATGCCGCCGGCGGTCTCGGTCGTCATCACGTCGGGCAGGCGCATTATCGCCGAAACGATAGCCGCGGGGTCGAAGCCGGTGTGTATGCCGGCATACACACCGGCATCCTTCATCGCCTCGGCGATCTGACGGTAGTAGGCCCCGAACAGAGCCTTGTTGAGGCTGGCGCCGCCCGTCGCGCCCGTGCCCTCGACAGTGACGTAGACGTCGGCCTTGCCCCTGACCACCACCTCGGCTGCGACGGTGCGTATGTCGAACTCCTTCGAACGGTAGGCGGCGGGTGTTTTGACGCTGAGGTCCAGCTGCTTGGAGTTGAGCGACCGCACTTCCGCAGTGATTTTTTTCGTTCCGGCCTCGACCGTAGCCTTGCCGTAACCGGTCATTGATCTTACCATCTTCTTGCGATTTTTATTGACGCAAAGATAGTGCAAGGAGAGCGGAAACGCAAGCGCCGCTCGCAGTTTCCCGAGGCGACGTTTTTGGATTTGTCGAAATTTTGGACTAAATTTGCGGAAGATGGATGAAGAGCTCAAACATCTGCTCGCGGAGCAGGCCGGAGGTATCAGAATTTCGGACGAACTTGCCGAACGAATGATGGGCGCCATGACGGAGACGAGGCTCAAAAACAAAGAGGTGCTCATACCCCTGGGCAAGCGCGACTCCAATCTCTACATCCAGCGCAACGGCCTGATGAGGGCTCTGTATTTCGACGGCGACACCGAAAAAACCTACGGATTCGCCAACCCCGGCACCGTCACCCTGTCATATCACTCCCATTTCGCAGGCAGGCCGTCGGTCTTTCAATTCGAGTCGTGCGGCGATACCGACGTGCTTAAAATGTCGGAGAAAGACATGGACAACCTGATGGCCGATTCGCACGAATTCACGCGGTGGCTGCTGGCCATACACGAGGCGCAGTGCTACTTCAACGAGTATAAACACGCCGCGCTCAAGGGCACCGCGAAGGAGCGCTACCTGTCGCTGGTGGAAAAACGTCCCGATATTTTGGCGCGCGTCTCTCTCAAAGTAGTGGCCTCCTATCTGGGCGTGGCGCCCAACTACCTCAACTTTCTCAAAAAACAGCTCCGGAAAGAGGGCAAATAATCGGACATTTTTTTGCACAAATGGGAAAGCTAATATTTATTAGCTTTTTTTAGCGTTCGTTCCTCTATCTTCGCATCTGCAAGACGGATGAAAAACCGTGTTTATACAATAACCCTAATAACGGAACCAACTATGAAAGAAATCAACTATTCGGCAAAGCTCGTCGCATGCGTGTGCTTTGTCGCGCTGGGTCTGGCGGGCTGCAAAAAAGAGGAGCCCTCAGCGGAAGGTAAACTAACCGTGACCCCGGAAAATCTTGAACTTTCGTTCGCCGGCGACACCGAAACGGTGCGCGTGGCGGGCAACGGCTGGACGGCCGTCTCCGAGGCGGAATGGATAACGATCGACCAGGCTGCGGGAAGGTTTACCGTCACCGTGGGCCCCAACGAAACGGAGGGTGTGCTGGAGGGCGAGATCACCGTCGCCAACTCGGTAGACACCAAGACCGTCACCGTGACGCAGGCCGCCGATCCGAATGCCATTTCGGCCGACCCCGACGAGTTGCTCGTCACATTCGAAGGCGCGGCCCAAACGGTGATCGTGTCGAGCGCCTTGACGTGGGCGGTGGAGGTGACAAGCGGCAAGGAGTGGTTCACCGCCACGAAGACCGGCGACGACCGATTTAGCGTGAGGGCCACTCGAAACGACGGCGACGAGCCGCGCTCGGGGAGCCTTGTGATCGACAACGGCGAGCACCAAAGAGTGATCCCCATCACTCAGGAGGAGCACTTGGGATTCGAGTTGCCCGCCAGCGCCGACCACTACTACGCCACCGAGACGTCGACCGTTATGCTATTTAACATGATCGACGCCGAGGAGCCCGAGCCGCCCCATATGTTCAAGGGCGACGGACACTATCTGTGCTTCTACATCTCGATGCCGATGGTGAATTATGAATACGCCTCTCTCGACATAGCGCCCGGAACCTACACCTTTACCGCCGACTCGGATCACGAGGGCGACTTCAAGGCCGAGTGCGTCTATTTCAACCGCATTACAGACAGCGCGTTGGGTGAGAAACTGCCCATGACGGAGGGAACGATCGACGTGTCGGGAGACCACACGGGATACCTTATAAAGGTGGACGCGACGCTCGAAGACGGCACTCGGTTCAGGGCTTTCAGCCGCGGGGCGTTCAACGTGGAGAACCCGAACGTGCTGACCTCGATATACGAAGACTACCGAATGGAACCGCTCACACAGGGTGGCATAGGATTCCGCGGCGACGTGATAGGCAACGGAACCCACGCCTGGGCTCTCGAAATGTGGTCGGCGGGTATCTATCAGCAGGGTGACTATCTGGAGGGCAACGGCAACATGGTGCAGATGATGCTCGTTTCGGATCAGTCGGGCGACGGCAGCGTGCTTCCCGACGGAACCTACGAACTGTTGGATTTGGAAAACGACGGATACGGCGAGTTTACCGCGATTTCGGGATTCGGCGAGTGGGGCTACGGCAGCTGGATGAACGAGATGACCGACGGACGTATTCCCAGCTCGGGCGTAGCGCCGCTATACAAAGGCACCATCACCTCGTCGTACGACCCCGAGACGGAAAGCTACACCATAGAGATCGACGCCGAGGATGACGCGCACAACGCCGTCACCGGTTCGTTCGAGGGAGAGTTGGAGTGGTGGTTGGTGCCCGAAAATCCGGTGACGCGCGCGAGCGAAGGGGTTCGAGCCGCGATTCCGGCACGGGCGAAATATCGTAACCGTTAATAAAATTATTGACTATGAAAATATATAATAAATTTATGACCGCGACGGCATGCGCGGCGATGACGCTCTCCATCCACGGATGCGGACAGGCCGACTACGGCGACCGGATAGACGAATTGGAAAACCGCGTGGAAAACCTCGAAGCGGCCGTAGAGTCACTCGAAGAGGCTATGGAGGCGGGGGCGATGATCGAGGATATAGTTCCGATCCCGGGTGGATTGGGCTATCGGATCGTGTTCACGGGCGACCGCGAGCCGATCGAGATACTGCACGGCAACGACGGCGTGACGCCCATGATCGAGGTGCGTCACAACGGCGAGGGCTTCTCGGTGTGGTATAACACCACCCCCGGCTATCCGGACGAAGGGTGGGTGGATACGGGAGTGACGATCGACGGAGACGACGCCGTTACCCCGCGCATAAGAGTGGTGGAGTCGGGCGGCAAGTTGGTGATAGAATATAACGTCACCGAGGGCTATCCCGACGACGGATGGGAGAGCACCGGAACCGACATCGGTGCGCTGGCGGGCGAGAACCCCATCGAGGCCATTGTCGATAACGCCGACGGCACGGTCACATTCGTTGTCAACTCGTTCGGATCGCCCGAATACACGTTCGCCAAGTTCTCGACGGCGCAGCACTTCGAGATCATGACCGTCGGAGGGCTCCAATTCGAGGGGTCGGAAGAGTTGACGGTTGTTTTCAGGGTCAACCCGTCGACCGCGTTCGTGCCCACGGGAGGAGGAACGGCCATCGCACGCTGGACGCTCGACCAGGTGGGAACGCGCCCGCTCGACCAAGGGGATACCCGCGCGAGTTATCTCAACCCCTCGGACGTGTTCTCGATACGCAGCATACGGCCCGACGGCTATCCGGACAACAGCAAGGCGGGGCAGTATGTGGCCGCAATAGCAAGCAACCATCTGTCGCACGACGAGGCCATAGAGGAGTATTTCGTGGCGCTGGTGCTCGACAACAACGCGGGCGAGACGGGCGACCAGGCCCTGGTATCGTCAGGTCCGATCGGAATGAAGGTCTCCGTACCTCAGGAAGAACTTCCGCTGGCCAGCGGGGTGATCGGCGCGACCGACAACATAAGTTGGACGTTGACGTACGACGGCACGATGACCCTTGCAGGCAGTGGAGAGATGCCCGACTATCCGGGCTATCCGCTGACGTCGAATCCGTGGAACGGACATCGCGAAGCCATCGGACGCGTGGTGGTGTCGGAGGGCATTACGGGTGTGGGGGCAAACACGTTCAACAACTGCCCCAACTTGACCGAGGTGGTGCTTCCGGCGAGCGTGACGCGCATAGGCGGCAGCGCGTTCACTTACTGCTCCTCTCTGGAGAGCATAGCCATTCCGGGCAGTGTGAAGACCATCGGGGATTACGCCTTTTCGGACTGTTCGGCTCTGCAAACGTTGGCGTTGCCCGACGGCCTCGAAACCATCGGCAACCAGGCCTTCACCCGTAGCGGCCTTATAGCGGTGGTTGTGCCCGACAGCGTGACATCCGTCGGAACGAGCGCGTTTACCCAAAGTGCGAGCCTCACGTCGATCACCCTGGGTGCGGGTCTGTCGGCCATCGGCAACTACACGTTCGAAAAGTGCACCGCCCTGACCTCCGTCACGATCCCGGGCAACATCAAGTCGATAGGCAACAACGCCTTCGACGGCTGCGCCCTTCTGTCCGACGTCTCCATCGCCGAGGGAGTGGAGACTATCGGCAACTACGCATTCCGCTACTGCTACGCCTATGCCGACATATCGCTGCCCGCCTCACTCAGGTCGATAGGCAACTACGCCTTCTACTACTGCCCCGTGGAGGAGTTGGCCATACCGAACGGCGTGACCTCCATCGGCTCCAACGCTTTCCAAAGTTGCGCAAGCCTCACCACGCTCACCATCGGCGACGGCGTGGAGACGATCGGCAACAGTTCGTTTTACGACTGTGCCGCCCTTGTGTCGGTCACCATTCGCGCGCTCTCGCCTCCCCAGTTGGGTAACGCGAACTTCGCCACCGCTACGGGCGATACTTTGTACGTCCCGGCCGAGGTGTTGAGCACCTATTCGGAGATGGACGTCTGGGCGACCGTATTCAGCGCCATCGACCCTATTCCGTAACGGGTTCGGGACGCGTTTTATGAGGCGCGTTTAAATGGAAAGTGCCCGAGATGTCTCGGGCACTTTCTATTACGGTGGCTTATTCTCGACTCGAAATTAAAACTCGTGGATTACCAACCCCGACTGGAGCTTGGGCTCGAACCAGGTGGTCTTCGGGGGCATGATGTTGCCTGTGTCGGCGATGTCGATCAACTGCTTCATCGACACGGGATGGAGCGCGAAAGCGACCGCCATCTCGCCGCTGTCCACACGACGCGAAAGTTCGCCCAGACCGCGGATGCCGCCCACGAAGTCGATTCGTTTGTCGGAGCGCAGGTCTTTGATACCCAAAATCTTGTCCAACACGAGGTTCGACAGCACCGTCACGTCCAACACGCCGATAGGGTCGTTGTCGTTGTAGGTGCCGGGCTTTGCGGTGAGGCTATACCACTTGCCGCCGATGTACATGGCGAAGTTGTGCAGGCCGGTGGGGCGATACTCTTTGGCGCCTTTTTCCTCGACCGTGAAGTCCTGAGCCACGGCAGCCATGAACTGCTCGGGGGTGAGTCCGTTCAGGTCGCGCACCACGCGGTTGTAGTCGATGATCTTGAGCTGACTGTCGGGGAAGATGACCGCCAAAAAGAAGTTGTACTCCTCGTCGCCGGTGTGGCCGGCATTGGCCTTGGCGCGCTCCTGACCGACAAGGGCGGCGGCGGCGGTACGGTGGTGACCGTCGGCGACATAGAGCGCCGGAATGGCGGCGAAAATCTCGGTGATGCGTGCGATGACCGCGGGGTCTTTCACCGGCCAGAACTTGTGGCCGAAGCCGTCGCCCACGCCGATGAAGTCGTACTCGGGCTTTTCGGCTACAACCTTGGCGACGATGGCGTCCATCTCATCCACAGCCGGATACGAAAAGAACACGGGCTCGATGTTGGCGCTCTGACGGCGGACGTGGATCATGCGGTCCTCCTCTTTGTCGCGGCGGGTGAGTTCGTGTTTCTTGATGTTGCCGTCCAGATAGTCCTTCACGCTCGCGCCGGCCACGAGGCCATACTGCGTGCGGCCGTCCATCGTCTGGGCGTAGATGTAGTAGTACTCGGCCGGATCCTGAACCAACCAGCCCTTCTCTTTCCAGAGCTTGTAGTTCTCGACCGCCTTGTTGTAGGCCTCCTCGGAGTGCTCGTCGGCGCCGGGGGCGAGGTCGATCTCGGGTTTGGTGATGTGCAGAAGCGACTTTTCGCCCGCCTCTTTGCGCGCCTCTTCCGAATTGAGCACGTCGTAGGGACGGGCCGACACTTCGCGCGCGAACTGCTGCGGAGGACGCACCCCCGCGAAAGGTTTTATGATTGCCATGAAATTTTAATCTCTTTAACTTCTTTTTGACGGGCAAAAAGAAGCAAAAACCCGCCCATGTTTCCAAAAACCTGTTCCCACCTCGTCTAACGTGGTACAAAAGCCAGTGCCCGACTTTTGAAAGCCACGTTAGCCTCGGCTCCACGACGGTTTTTGAAAAGATGGGGATTTTTCAGACCCCCATCTTCGAACATATATTCGGCGATGACTATTTGTTGACTTGGAACTTAACGTTGCCCGTTGCGAAGAAGTCGGCGATCTGCGACGCGGCGGCGAGGCCGGCGTTCACATTGGCTTCGGCCGTTTCGGCGCCCATCTTCTTGGCGGTTGCGAAGAACCTCTTGCCGAACTTCTCGGCCAGCTCGGCCGCGTTCTCCGGAGCGATGTCGGTCGCGTACTTAAGGTCGGCGCGCTCTTCCATCGCCTTGGCCAAACCCGCCTCGTCGATCACCTCCTTGCGGGCGGTGTTGACCAAAGTGGCGCCCTTGGGCATGGAGGTCAAAAGGTCGTAGCCGATGCTGCCTTTGGTTTCGGCCGTCGCGGGGATGTGCAGCGACAGGTAGTTGGAACGAGCGTAGAGGTCGGCGATGCTGGCGGCCTTTTCGGTTCCGTCGGCGGCGAACACCTCGTCCTTCACCCACGGGTCGAAGGCCAGCACGTTCATGCCGAAGCCCTTGCCCAACAGACCCACCAGACGCCCTACGTTGCCGTAGGCGTGGATGCCCAGAGTCTTGCCCTTGAGCTCGGTGCCGGTGCCGGGGGTGAACTGCGTGCGAGCCATGAACACCATCATGCCGATGGCCAGTTCGGCCACCGCGTTGGAGTTCTGACCCGGAGTGTTCATCACCACCACGCCCTTTTCGGTAGCGGCGGCCAGATCCACATTGTCGAAACCGGCGCCGGCCCTAACCACGATCTTGAGCTTGGGAGCGGCGGCGATAACGTCGGCCGTGATTTTGTCGCTACGGATGATGATAGCCTCGACGTCCTTCACCGCGTCTAACAACTGCTGCTTGTCGGCGTACTTTTCGAGCATCACCACTTCGTGGCCGCCCTCGACGGCTATCTTTTTGATACCGGCGACAGCTTCTGCCGCAAACGGTTTTTCGGTTGCAAGTAATATCCTCATCGCCACTTATTTTTTGCTTGCCTCGAACTCCTTCATGCAGGCCACCAGAGCCTCCACGTCTTCCACAGGGCAGGCGTTGTAGATCGAGGCGCGGAAACCGCCCACCGACCTGTGGCCCTTGATGCCCACCATGCCGCGCTCCTTGGCGAAGGCCATGAATTCGGCCTCGAAAGCCTCCTTGCCCGGAGCCATCACGAAGCATACGTTCATCAGCGAGCGGGCCTCCTTCTCGGCCGTGCCGACGAACATCGAGTTGCGGTCGATCTCGTCGTAGAGCAGGCCGGCCTTCTTCTTGTTGATCTCGTACATCTTTTCGACGCCGCCCAGTCTCTTCACCCACAGCAGGGTTTGGTACATGACGAAGATGGGGAACACGGGAGGGGTGTTGAACATGGAGTTGTCGCGAGCCTCGGCGCCGATGTGGGTGGCGTAGTTGACCATCGTCTGGAGCTTGCGTTCCGACGAGCCCAACAGATCCTTGCGTACGATGACGAAAGTGACGCCCGCCGGGCCGACGTTCTTCTGAGCGCCGCCGTAGATCATGCCGTACTTCTTGATGTCCACCGGGCGCGACATGATGTCCGACGACATGTCGGCAACCAGAGTTACGGGAGAGTCGATATCCTCGTGGATCTCGGTACCGTAGATGGTGTTGTTTGTCGTGATGTGGAAATAGTCGGCGTCCGCGGGGATGGTGTAGCCCTTGGGAATGTAGGTGTAGTTCTTGTCCTCCGACGAAGCCACAACCTCGACGTCGCCGTAGAACTTAGCCTCTTTGACTGCTTTCTTCGCCCAAACACCGGTCTGCAGGTAGGCGGCCTTGTTTTTCAACAGGTTGGCCGGCACGTGGAAGAACTGGGTCGACGCGCCGCCGCCGAGGAACATCACGGCGTACTCTTCGGGGATTCCCAACAGGTCCCTCCAGAGCTGTTCGAGTTCGGCCATCACGCGTTCCCAGCCGGGAGTACGGTGCGAAATTTCGAGCAGGCCGATGCCGGTGCCGTCGAAATCGCGAATCGCTTCGATCGAGGCTTCGACCGCCTCGCGGGGCAGGACGCACGGTCCCGCGTTGAAATTGTACTTTTTCATTTGAATATAGGTTATAAGTTATAAATTTTTGGTTTTATTGCGTTTACGGGTTACAATTTGTCGCGCCGACCAAATCCGCCACAAAGGTAGCAAAAGCCGAGTGCAGATGCAAATTTATTTGCATTATGCCGAGGCGCCCAAATCTAAGACGAGATTAGCAAGTCAAAGGTAATTAAAAATTCAATTATATTTGTTTCCGTAACCCCATAGAAGTTTTTGTATGGAAACCCTGAAAAAACAGCTCTCGGAGGAGTGCTCCTACCGTATGAGGGACGAGACGATGGATAGGTTCCTCGGGCTTATGACCGAAACGGTGGAGTTGAAAGACGGCGAGCCGCTAATCCCCTACGGCCGCTTCGACAACAACGTATATGTGCTCAAAAGCGGCATCGTGCGGTCGGTCTGGTTCGACGGCCTCAAGGAGACCACCTTCGCCTTCGCGTTGCCCGGCACGGTGATAATCTCCTACTACTCGTTCTACCTGCGCGAACCTTCGTTCTCTCAATTCGAGGCTTGCTGCGATTCGGCGGTGATGAAGATCCCCAAGGCCGGGTTCGTCGAGCTCATGGAGCAGTCGCACGACTTCGCGCAGTGGGTGGCGTGGATGTCGCTGTCGCAGTTGTGGTTCTACGAGAAGAAGCGCCTCGTTGTGAACGGCGACGCCCGCGAACGGTTCGAGTCGCTGCTGCGCAACCGCCCCGAGATAATTGAAAAGGTGCGGTCGAAGGTGATAGCCTCCTACATCGGCATCACGCCCCAGTATCTGAGCAACCTGAAGAAGACGCTTATGCCCAAGAGGTGAACGCATCGCTTTTTTTCGGCGAATTAAAATAGTTTAACTCGATTGATGTTTACTTGTGCCAAATTTGCACTGTTCTCCGTCGGAGAGCCGAATTGCATCATAACCTAAAAACGAGTTGCTATGAAAAAACTTTTCTATCTGTTTTCCGCCGCCGCTATAACGTTGGCCGCTTGCGAAGACCCCAAACCCGACCCCCAGCCCGATCCCGAAGAGCCCAAGAAAGTGACGGGAGTTACCGTCGAGCCACAGACGCTGACCCTCGAAGTGGGCGAAAAACAGACCCTGGAGGCCATGATCGCCCCCTCCGACGCCGACAACACCGACGTTGTGTGGAGCATCGAGGGCGAACAGTTCGCCACTGTCGATCCCGAAACGGGCGAAGTGGAGGCCATCGCTCCCGGTTCGGCCACGGTAACCGTCACCACCGCCGACGGCGGGTTCAAGGCCACCTGCGCCGTGACGGTCAACACCCCCGAGCCTCCGGTGGATGTGCTTACCCTGATCACCGACCCCGCGTTTCTCGCCTACTGCAACGAGCAGATGGCCGAATGGGACGAAAACGAAGACGGAATGTTATGGCCCCAGGAGGCGGCGAAAGTGGAACGCATAGAGATAGTGCACGATCGCTATTTCGAGGGAGAAAAAGTGGCTTCGTTCGCGGGGATCGAAAACTTCCCCAACCTCTACTATCTGCTGTGCGACTTCAACGCGCTGACCGAACTCGACCTGTCGGGCAACACTCGGTTGGTGGAGCTCTACTGTACCAACAACCAGCTTACGGAGCTTGACGTTCAGGTGTTGCCGATGCTCGTGAAGTTCCGCTGCGACTTCAACCAGATCACCGCGCTCGACGTGTCGGGGCTGGCCGAACTCGAACAGTTCACCTGCATCAACAACAAACTTACGGAGGTCGACGCCTCGGACTGCCCCAAGATGGTCGGCCTGTGGTGCTACAACAACGGCAATCTCGCCACGCTCGACATCGCCGGTTCGAACGCGCTGGTGGAGGTGCGCGCCTTCCTCACCTCCCTCTCGTCACTCGACGTGTCGGGCAGGGCGGCGCTGGAGTATCTGGACTGCTCCTACAACGAGAAGATGACGGCGTTGGACGTGTCGGGTTGCTCGGCGATGACCTATCTCGACGCTCAGTTCTGTATGCTCAAAACGTTGGATGTTTCGGGCTGCTCGGCCATCGACGCCATGTATTGCCAATTCAACCAACTCGCCGCGCTCGACATCTCGGCAAGCAGCCTAATGACAACTTTTGCCTGTGAGGGCAATCCGGGCGACGGCGTGTCTAAATTCCCCGTCAAGGCGTGGTTCGACAACGAGTCCATCCCCGTAGGATTCTTCACGAAAGGCTATTGGGGCATTTGGAACGAGGCTGAGGACACCTATCCCGACATCTACATCGACTATCAAAAAGTGATCTGACATGAGGCCGCTTAAGATGTTATTAGCGTTTTTCGCTCTCGGGTTCGCCGTTTCGTGCGGCGCCCCTGAGGGCGAAAAGCCCATGGAGGAGAAACTCGTACTCGTTCCCGCCAAGTTGACCTTCTCCGCCGACGGGGTGGACGAGGTGCACTTCACCGTCACGCGAGGCGGGGTGGACGTGACCGCCGAGGCGCAGGTGTGCCAGACCGGCAAGTCGTGCCTGACCAGACCCGTCTTCACCACCGAAACCCCCGGCGACTACGAGTTCTACGCCTCGCTGACCAACGACACTACGGTCAAGAGCGACCCGGTGACCATCACGGCGATAACCATAGACGAGCCCGAACCCGACAAGGCGTTCCGCAAAAACGTCACCTTTTTCACCTTCACCGGCACATGGTGTGCTCCGTGTTACACCTTTAAGAACACGATGAAGGAGGTTATGGAAGAGCGCGGCGACGAAGTCGTCTCGGTCAATTTCTATATGACCAGCGATGCGGAGGTCGATTTGGCCGAGCAGAACGACTATTACGACCAGATGACGGGAGCGGGTTTCGACCTGGGCAACATTCCGGCCTCTTTCGTCGATCTCGACACCCCGCTTATGGATGACGAAGGGCAACCGTCACTCGAAGAGATCGAAGCGACTTTAGCCACCTCGGCAGCCACTCCCGCCCCCGTCGGCATCAGGGTCGATTCGGAGAAGAGCGGACCTTATATCAACGTAGAGGCTGAGGTGTTCGCGTCCGTGGCCGGCGAATACCGCATAGGAATACTCCTCGTGGAGGACGACATCGACGCGCGGCAGATGAACGACACCACCGGATATGAGGAGCACTACAACCACACGAACGTTCTGCGAACCGTGGCGGCGGGCGACGTTTTCGGAGCACCGGCCGTGGCGATAGCAGAAGGCGAGGCCTCCACCGCGACCCACCGCTTCACCGTCTCGTCGCAGATGAACGCAAAAAACCTCTCGATCGTGGTTTATGTCCTTCGCTACGCGGCCGACCGATGGATCATCGTCAACAGCGTGAAGGCTACCTCCACCGGATTGACGGACTACCGATACGTCGAGTAGCGGCAGACGAGAGTCGAATAACTTTAGTGCGGGTTTTGTCGGTCGGCGAAATCCGCACTAACGTTAAATTGGCGGCCTTAAAATAGGCGTCTCGGGAAATCGCAAGTTCGGCTTGCGTTTTCTCAGGGTCTTTCACTACCTTTGCGGGATATATGAGACGAATAATCATACTTGCCGCACTTTTGTTTGCGGCGGTGCACGGAGCGGCTGCTCAAACGCCCGGAAATCCGCAGTTGAAATGGAGCCTGCGCTTCGACACCAAGTTCGACAACCACGAGAACGACGAGTTGCGTTATCTGGCTCCGGCGGTCAACTCGATGACGCTCTTTTCGACCCGTCTCGTGCCGGCGGTGGGTTTCGGCTGGAGTGACGGCAACGGCGGCCGCCACACCCTCATGGCTGGGGCGAGCCTCACGTGGGACATTAGCGAAAACCGAACGCTACATCCGCGCGAACCGATCGTTTTCTATAACTTCAGCAGCGACGCGTTTGACATTTACGCCGGCAAGTTCGAGCGGCGCAACCTCATCGGCGGCTATTCGCGGGCCATTTTCGCCGGGGTCGCCACCTTCTACGACAACGTGGTGGACGGCATCGCGTTGCAATATCACCCGACGAACGGCAAACTGGAACTTGTGTTAGATTGGGACGGCATAAAGACGGCCACCAATCGCGAGAGCTTCCGTATTATGTCGGGGGGCGAGTGGCGCCCCGTAGACACCCGCGCCGTAAGTTGGTTTATGGCGGGTTACAGCTTCGACCTTTATCATCTTGCCAGTTCTATCGGCGGCGGCGAGGGGGTGGTGGATCACTTCGCCGTCAACCCATGGGTGGGCGTCGATTTCGTGAAGTTCGGCCTGCCGTTGGACGTGGCCACCCTGCAAGTCGGTTGGTTTCAGACGATGGATCGGGACCGTGCGGGAGCCGACCGTTGGCTGACCCCGGGAGGGGCGACCATCGAGGCCGCCGTGCAGAAGTGGGGTGTGGGTGTCCGCAACCGCCTCTACCTGGGCGATCCGCTGATGCCGCTGCGGGGAGTGGCCGGCGTGGCTCCTTTCGCGTCGAAGATTTACAGGGGCGACCCGTTCTACTCGGCCATCGCCGACACGCGCGTCTACAACTACACCTATATATATTGGCTGCCGAAGTTGGGCGACTATGTGAACTTCGAGGTTTCGGCTGGGCTGCATACCGACGGCCGCAACGTGGGTTTTCAACAGACCTTGGGCGTGAGCGTGGCCATAGACGACAACATGTTCCGCAAAAAAACGGCGTTATGAAGATAGACCATTTCGAGCACCACCACAGGGAGGCGAACGAGGGCAGCGCGCTGAACGTTGCCCAAGGGGTGGCCGACCAACCGATCGTCAATCCCGGCTTCGTGCGCCGCAAACGTCCCGCGCTAACCACGGCGCAGTTCGTGGAGGGGATTCTGGCGCGGGATATCGCCGTGTTGTCGCAGGCCATCACCCTTGTGGAGAGCAACAATCCGGAACACTACGCTCAGGCGCAGCAGATAATCGAGGCCTGCCTGCCTCATGCAGGTCGATCTGTGCGCATCGGCATAACGGGCGTTCCGGGCGCGGGCAAGTCGACCTTTATCGAGGCGATAGGATCTCGCGTGGCCGACGGGGGGCATCGTTTGGCGGTGCTGGCCATCGACCCCTCTTCGGAGCGCAGCGGCGGCTCGATTCTGGGCGACAAGACCCGCATGGAGAGCATCTCGACCGACCCTCGAATATTCATAAGGCCTTCTCCTTCTGCCGGTTCGTTGGGTGGGGTGGCGCGCAAGACCCGCGAGACGGTGGTGCTGTGCGAGGCGGCGGGATACGACGTGATATTTATAGAGACGGTCGGGGTGGGGCAGAGCGAAACTGCCGTCCATTCGATGGTCGACATGTTTATGTTGCTGCAAATTTCGGGTGCGGGCGACGAGTTGCAAGGCATCAAGCGCGGCATTATGGAGATGGCCGACGCCGTGGTCATCACCAAGGCCGAGGGCGAAAATTTGGTGAAGGCTCAGCTGGCGGCAAGGCAGTTCGAGAATGCGCTGATGCTGTTTCCGACCCCCGAAAGCGGCTGGCGACCCCGTGTGTTTACCTCGTCGGCCTACGCCGGAACGGGTCTCGACGAGGTGTGGGCCGGGGTGGAGGAGTTCCTGTCGTTCGTTCGCGCGGGCGGTTTTTTTGTCGCCAATCGCAGTCGCCAAAACCAATACTGGATGCGCGAGACCATCGACGAGACGCTGCGACAGAACTTCTACCGCAATCCCGAGATAGAGGCGCTGCTGCCCGAGTTCCGCCGGCGCGTTTTGGAGGACAGAATGTCGTCGTTTGTCGCCGCGCACGAACTTTTGGAGCGATACTACAAAAAATAGTTACAACTTTCGGGCGACTTATTGCCATTTTAGGCTGTGAGTTGCGGAAATTTCGTATATTTGCACCCCGAACGCTGAGCTATGGTGTAATGGTAGCACTGCAGATTTTGGTTCTGCCTGTATAGGTTCGAATCCTGTTAGCTCAACAAAAAAAGACAAGCATTGGCTTGTCTTTTTTTGTTGAGCAGAACGAAACCCCACCCCAAACCCCTCCCTCGGGAGGGGCTTTGCTACGCAGGTATCGGACGGTGCGTAACAGTCTCTTTTTTGTTGAGCTAACAGGATCACCTCAGGGAGAGCCGGCAGTCGGTGCTCGTTGCCCACCGCTCGGTGCTCGTTGCCCACCGCCCACCGCCCTGCGCCCGTCAGCCGCAGATCCCTTATTTTTCCACCATTTCGTCCCTGAACCCCTCCAGTCCCTCTAACTCGACCTCCACTTTGGTCGGCCCCTGGGCGTAGCACGATATGTCGTAGGGGTTGTAAAAGAAGGTTATGCGGTCCGAGGCCAAAAGAAAATTCTCCGAGGCGTAGACATCTCCCTGGTCGCAGTAGCAGGTTTTGGCCGCGAGAGCCTGCCAGTCGGTCTCGCCGTTGTCCTCCAAAATTCGCCCCGCAATGACGCCGGGCAGCGCGGCCAACCCCTCGGGCGAGAACAGGTCGGCCAGAGCGAGACGATGGCCGGTTTGCAGGTCGTAGTTGCTGTATTTTGTGAACTCCATTCCGTGCGCGCCGCCGGTGTACGACGCCTCCTCGACGGTGTAGGCGAGTATCCGTTCGTTGACTATTTCCGTCCACGAACGGGCGGACATGAATCCGTCGAACGGAAATTCGGCGGCGGCGGCGACGTACCCCATGCGGTTGAATTCGTCGAACGCGGCGGCGGCCTCCACCGGATCGTTCATAAACTCGTCCGTACCCAACGCTTCGACCATCACCGAGCCGAAAAAGTCGACTATCTGACCCTGTCGGATCTTGCGCGCCACCTCGTCGTTGTCGCCGTAGGCGGCCAGATACTCGAACCGGTAGTCCATATCGAAACTGTTCTCTCCCGAGGCTATGCTCTCGGTCTTTTCGACCACGGCCATTTCGGGCACGGCGTCGGGCGCGCACGATGTTACGGCGGTCAATCCCGCAATCGCGGCCACCGAGAGAATGTTGAAGGTTCTTTTCATGGTTGCAATAAGTTTTATGCCATCAAAGTTACGATAATTTCTTATACCTTTGCAAACTGTTTAAGAAAACCTAAAAAACACCCAGATATGGCACTCACACGAATGACCGCCGAAGAGGCGGCAAAGCTCATCAAACACGGCGACAGCGTCGGTTTCAGCGGCTTCACCCACGCGGGATGCCCCAAGGCGGTTCCCAGAGCGTTGGCCGCGCTGGCCGAAGAGGAGCACGCCGCCGGCCGCGAATTCAAGATCGGAATGTTCACCGGAGCATCGACGGGCGACAGCATCGACGGCGCGTTGGCGCGGGCGAAGGCGGTCAGCTTCCGCACCCCCTACCAAACCACGGGCGATATGCGCGGCGCGATCAACGCGGGTGAGGTGCAATATTTCGATTTGCATCTTTCGACCCTCGCGCAGGATTTGCGCTACGGATTCTACGGCCCGGTCGACGTGGCCATCATCGAGGCGTGCGACGTGACCGAAGACGGCCAGATAGTCCCCACGGTGGGCGTGGGCATCTCCCCCACGGTGTGTCGATTGGCCAAAAAAGTGATAGTCGAACTCAACAGCTGGCATCCGCGCGAACTTCGCGGCATGCACGATTTGACCCAGCTTCAGGATCCTCCCATGCGTGTCGATACGGGCATAACGGCGGTGCGCGACAGGGTGGGTGCCGACCACATACATGTCGATCCGGCAAAGATCGTGGTCGTCGAGGTCAACGAACCCAACGAGGGGAGCGGTTTCGCCCCGGTGGACGAGGTGACGCGCAAGATAGGCGAAAACGTGGCGGCGTTCTTCGTGGCCGAGATGAAGGCGGGGCGCATTCCGGAGTCTTTCCTGCCGATTCAGAGTGGCGTGGGCAACATCGCCAACGCGGTGCTGGCGGCTTTGGCCGACTGCCCCGCCATTCCCGACCTCGAAGTCTACACCGAGGTGATTCAGGACGCGGTGATAGATATGTTGGAGAGCGGCCGCGTGAAGTTCGCCAGCGGCTCGTCGCTCACAGTCTCCAACCCCACCATGGATCGCATATACGCCAAGTTGCCCTTCTTCAAGGAGCGCGTTATGCTTCGTCCGACCGAATACTCCAACAACCCCGAGATCGTCCGCCGACTGGGCATCATAGCGATGAACACCGCCCTGGAGGCCGACATATTCGGCAACGTCAACTCCACCAACGTGATGGGTTCCAAGATCATGAACGGCGTGGGCGGCAGCGGCGACTTCACCCGCGCGGCATACCTGTCGATATTCCTCACCCCCTCGACGGCCAAGGGTGGCAAAATCTCGGCGTTCGTGCCCATGGTGTCGCACACCGACCACAACGAGCACGACGTGAAGGTGATGATCTCGGAGTACGGCGTGGCCGACCTGCGCGGAAAATCGCCCCGGCAGCGCGCCGAGACGATCATCGAAAACTGCGTCCATCCCGACTACCGTCCGCTGCTGCGCAAATATCTCGAAAGCGGCGCCAAGGGTCAAACGCCCGTCAACCTCGATACGGCTTTCGCGTTCCACAAGGCCTTTATCGCTACGGGCGATATGATGAACGCGGATTTGCGCTGATAGCGGCGATTTTACGGGGCGCACTCTTTATAGGGGTGCGCCCTGTGTTTCAGCTACATAACCTCACGCGAGCGAAAAATGTCCATCAAAAATTTTGAAAGTCACGGCAAATGACCTATTTTTGGCCTCGGTAACTTAGGTTAAGAAATAGTTAAGTAATGAGCGTCCAGGAGACAAAAACACATACCTACATCAACGCGACGGGCTTTTATGTGCCCGAGAAGAGAATCCCCAACAGCTACTTCGCCGCCCTGCACGACAAACCCGAAGAGTGGTTCGTGCAGCGCACCGGCATCATCACCCGTTCGCGCGCGACGGAGGAGGAGACGTTCGACTTCATGTTCGAGCGCGCTGTGGAGCGGGCTCTCGAAAACTCGCCCTTTCCGGCGGGCGACATCGACCTGATAGTGCTGGCTTCGTACAGTCCCGACGACACCGTGGGTACCACCGCCCACCGCATCCAGCGTAAGCACAACATAGCCGGAGCCAAGGTGTTGTACGTCTCGTCGGCCTGCTCGTCGGCCATGAACGGGCTGGAGATCATCCGCTCGTTCTTTGTCAGCGGCATCGCCACCAAGGCCCTGCTGTTGACCGGCGACCGCAACTCCACCTACTGCAACGACGACGACCCCGCCAGCGGCCACCTGTGGGGCGACGGCGCGGTGGCTTACGTGTTGTCGACCGAGAGCTACGGTGCGGGCAATATGGAGATTGTGGATATCGAAACCCGCGGATTGGGTCACGTGGGCGTCGGACCGGACGGAGTGTTTCTGAAACCCCGCACCGACGGTATCGGCATGCCGGGCGGGCGCGACGTGTTCAACCAGGCGTGCACCCAAATGGAGAAATATTCGCGGATCGTGGCCGAGCGCAACGGATTGGATCTCGCCTCACTCGACTGGTTCGTGAGCCATCAGGCCAACAAGCGCATCATTTCGCACGTCTGCCACGAATTGGGTTTTCCCGAGGAGAGGGCGCTCAACAACATAGAGGAGTTGGGCAACACCGGCTGCGGCTCGTCGCTATTGTCTTTGGCTCAGCACCGCGACCGCTTGCGCTCGGGCGACAGCGTCATGGTGGCGACATTCGGCGGCGGCTACTCGGTCGGTGCGGTGCTGCTGAGGGTGGTGTAGGCTTTCGGTGGGCGTGCATGGTTTGGCGCCCGGTTGCTTTGGCTCGGCGGACATGGCTTTGCACCCGGTTGATTTGGCTCGGCGGACATGGCTTTGCGCCCGGTTGTTTGTGCTGGCTGTTTTGATTTGGCTGATTTCGCTCGGTTATTTTGCCCGGTTGTTTTTTAGGCGAAGCTTAGGCGAAGAAAAAACCATAAAAAGAGGTCGACGGGGTTTTACTCGCCGACCTCTGTTTTGATGTTGCCGAATGTGCGGTGACCCGACAGATACCTCAGAATTATCGAGCCCCGATAAACTCCCCGGGGCTTTGCTTTGCGCGACGACTGAATCTGTCGACGCTTGGCGCGTGCTCCCTCGCGTTTCATCGACCAAAAATCGCGATGGGCACGCATCACGGCCGAAAAATTTTTGCGTTCGCCGCGCAGCAGATAGACCATGGCCGACAAAAAATTCAAAACCAACCGCACTCCGACGATCAGCTGCATCCGCCCCGACGGCAGGTTTTTGTAGAGCATAGCCAGATTGTTGCGATAGTTGAGGTAGAGTTTTTGCGGCGAGGGCGGGAGAGTCCCCGCGCCCAAATGGTACACGTAGGAGCGCGGCTCGACCATCACCCTCCACCCCGCCGACTGCATCCGCCAACAGAGGTCGATCTCCTCCTGATGGGCGAAAAAACTCTCGTCGAAGCCGCCCAACGCGTGGAAAACGTCGACCCGGCAGGTCAGACACGCCCCCGTCGCCCAAAAAACCTCCCGCGCGTCGTCGTACTGCCCGGCGTCGCATTCCGTGGTGCCCATGATCCGCCCGCGGCAGAACGGATAGCCCAATGCGTCGATAAATCCGCCGCTCGCCCCGGCGTACTCGAAACTTGCCGACTCGCACAAACAACGCGGCGGACATGGCGTCGGTTTGCTATTGGAACTCAGCGGCTTGTCATCGAAGCTCGGCGGTTCGGAATCGTTGAATGCCAGCAGTTTAGGTGCCGCGGCTGCCACGTCGGGATTGGCTGCGAGCATCTCGATAAGCGGCTCCAGCCACCCCGGAGGGGTCTCGACATCGGAATTCAGCAAAACGTAGTAGTCGGTTTCAGAGCCCGTTTTTACGTTTGCGCCCGAAGCATGGTGTGCGCCGGAAGCTTCGTTTGCGTCGGAAACGTGGTGTACGCCCGAAGCGTCGTTTGCGCCCGAAGCGTCGTTCTCGGCCGCGGCCCACGAATCCTCCGCCCGGAGTTGTGCGAGCGCGCGGTTGTATCCCCCCGCGAAACCGTGGTTGCGGTCGAGCAGCACAAGTCTCACGTCCGGGAAATCGCGCTTCAGCAGCTCCACCGATCCGTCCGTCGAACCGTTGTCGGCCACCACTATCTCCACCCTGTGGGGCGCGCCGCCATGCGTTTTGCCGCCGGGCGTTTCGCCTTCATGCGTTTTGCCGCCGGGCACCACCGACGGTGTGTTTTCCACGACAGACGGTAGAAATCGCGACAGCACCGCCGCGCCGTTCCAATTCAATATAACGACCTTTATGGTTTTCATTGTTTGTTACTTCTCTATCTACCCCTGAGTGTAGTCTGTTACCTCTTCCCTGGCCCCGAGAGTAATTTGTTACTTCGCCCGCTCGGAATCACTCGGGATAGTCGGTGCCGTAGGCGGCGTTGTAGTCGCGGGCGGCGGTGCCGTGAATGCGCTTTTTCCAGCGGCGGTGGCTCCAGAGCCACAACTCGGGCGCGCGGCGGATATCCTCTTCCAACAGCCGCACATACTCGCCCGTGATGGCGAAATCCTCGGTGGGCGAGACGCCGTCCCATATCAACTCGAACGTCTGCTCCCACCGCCCGCGGCCGAGACGACGCACGTGCATGAAATATACCGGCAGGCCGAACTTGCGCGCGATCTTCTCGCCGCCATGGAAAAATACCGTCGGATGGTTCAAAAATGGCACCCAGCGGCTTTGGGCATCCAGGGGTGCGTTTTGGTCGGCCACCAGCCCGATGCTCAACGGAAAACCGTCCACTCCGTCGCGGTTGGCCATGTAGAACCTCAGCACCTCTTTCATCGCCACCGAGTGGAGCTTGGCCAAGCGGTTGCGAATCTTGTAGTAGTAGAGATCGAAAACCTTGTTGTTGAGCGGGTGGTAGACCGACGACATGACCGGTCCGTCGGCGTAGAGCCCGTAGGCGTTCATGATCTCCCAACTGCCGTAGTGGGCGAGCAGGGTGATCCAGTTGCGGCCGGCGGTCAGGCGGTTGAGTTCGGCGCGGTTTTCGGCCGGCCAATGGACGCGCCTGAGCAATTGGCGCGGGGTGATGCTCGCCATGTCGATCGCGTCGACGAAATACTCCGACAGGGTGTGGTAGTACCGGCGCTCGATCAGGCGCAGCTCTTTGGCGCTCTTTTCGGGGAACGAACTCGACAGATTAGCCCGCACCACCTTCACCCGGTAGCGAGCCACGCGGTAGAGCAGAAAGTAGATCGTGTCGGCCAGCACGTAGTACAGAAACCATAGCGGCAACAGTCCCACGAGCCAGCATACACCGTATACCGCTCCGAATCCTATCTTTGTCCGAAGCGTTTCGGCCTTGGGCTCGGCACCCATTTTGGCTCCGTCTCTATTCGACATATATCTTCACTTTATCGGTTTTGTGTTTCGCGCGCAGCCAATCCTCCGCCCGCCGCATGTCGTCCTCCGCAAGTTGCGTCAGGGGTTTTATTATGCAAACCAGCACCGTGTCGGCCGCCTGCCCGTCCGCCGTCCACACCGTGTGCTCCGATATAGACACCCGCTCGACGCCCGCGACTATCGCCATGAATTCGTCCACCGTCTGGCGCAGACCCGCGCTGTCGACCCGCGGCGAGTGCTCCGCCTGTCGACGCAGTTCGGCTATCTGGCGGTCTTTTTCGGCCAACACTTGCGCGTAGCCTTGCTGAAGGGGAGTGAAGTCGACCTCCGCCGCGCCGCCCGCCTGCTTTATCACAAGGTGCGTGCCGTCGAGGTCGTAGTGACCCAACTTGCCGCGGATGTTCTCCAGCGTGGCCTCGGGCAGAGCTTCGCCGTAGAGCATGAGCGTAACGGAGCACGGATCGCCCGTGGCGCCGAGCGACCATAAGGTCTCTTTCTCCAACACCCCGGTCTTCTCGAAGCGGAACTCGGCGTCGACGAACCGCTCGACGTTGGCCTCGAACACCCCCTTGTCTATCAGACGGAACGCTATGTAGATGCTCGGCACCACCGTCACCACGATGATAGTCCACATCAGCCTCTTAACCCGTTTGGCCGTGCGGCGTTCGACCTGCGTTTTGGGGCTGTATTTCAGCGCCCGCACCACCGCGTAGGTCGACAGGGCGATGAAGATAGCGTTGATGACGAAAAGATAGAGCGCCCCGCCGAAGAACTGCCACTGCGCCGTGGCGATGCCGTAGCCCGCCGTACACAGAGGGGGCATGAGCGCCGTGGCAATCGCCACCCCCGAGATGACCGTCACCGTGCGATCCTTGCGAGTGTAGGCCACCACCCCCGCCGCGCCGCCGAACAAGGCTATCAGCACATCGAAGATCGTGGGTTGGGTGCGCGCCAACAGTTCGCTCTGCGCGCCGCTCACCGGCACCAACAGAAAAAACAGCGTCGCCGTAACTATCGCCGTGCCGACCATGAAGCCGAAGTTTTTCAGCGACCGCTTCATCAACTCGAAGTCGTTGATGCCCAGCGACAGTCCGAATCCCATAATAGGGCCCATGAGCGGCGAGATGAGCATGGCGCCGATGATCACCGCCGTGGAGTCGACGTTGAGGCCCAGCGACGCCACCAACGTTGCGAACATGAGGATCCACATGTTGGCACCGCGGAAAAATATCCCCTCGGTGATGCCGGCGATCACATCCTGCTGCGGCGCGCTGCCCTCGCTAAGGCTGAACCGTTTTTTAGTGTCCTCCCAAAACGCCCGCATGGGGTCGGGGCGCCCTCGACCTCTTCTGCGGTTTTTGTTCGCGCTTCCGTTCGCGTTTACGTTCCCGCTCCCGGGAGTCTCTTTTTTATCGTTCATCGCCTTCTTCGTCTTTGGTCTTTTTTTCTTTCGGTTTGCCGGAAACTGCAATAACGAACTCTCCTTTCGGAGTGTGCTCCGTGAAGTGTGCCAGCACCTCGGCGGCGGTTCCGCGCACAGTCTGTTCGAACTTTTTGGAGAGCTCGCGCGAGGCCGACACCTGACGATCGGGTCCGAACGTCTCCACCAACTGCTCCAGCAGTTTCACAACTCGGTAGGGCGATTCGTAAAAAACCGTCGTCAACTCCTCCTCAGCAAGGGCGGCAAGACGCGAGGCGCGACCTTTTTTCTGAGGCAAAAAGCCCTCGAACCGGAATCTGTCGCACGGAAATCCGCTCTGCACCAGCGCCGGAACGAACGCCGTGGCTCCCGGCAGAGTCTCGACCTCCACCCCCGATTCGAGGCATGTGCGCACCAACAGGAATCCCGGGTCGGAGATGCCCGGCGTGCCCGCGTCGCTCACCAGCGCTATCGTGCGGCCGCCCAAAACCTCGCGCGCGACCGCCGCCGACGTGCCGTGCTCGTTGAACTTGTGGTGGGAGCGCATGGGAGTCTCGATGCCGAAGTGGCGCAGCAGCACCGCCGTGGTGCGGGTGTCCTCGGCCAGTATCAGGTCGGCCTCCTTCAGCACCCGCAGAGCCCGCAGGGTGATGTCTTCGAGGTTGCCGATGGGGGTGGGGACTATGTAAAGTTTTGCCATAACGATGTCGTGGTGTCGCGCCGTGTTCGGTAATCAGCCCAGCTTCGACTCCAACAGCCTTACCAGCCGCATAGCCCCCGCGCTGTCGGCGCTCCAACCGTATGTGTCGTGGATGTGGATCACCGCGCTGTCGAGATCGGTGAAGCCGTCGAGTGTGGCGATGCACTCGTCGAACGCCGCCCCGTCGCCGCCGAACATATCGCGGATCATCAGGAAACGGTCGTTGATCCCTATCGCACTCCGCAGGCTCGTGCACTTGGTGGCGGCAAGGTCCCTGTCCGCCGTCGTGCGCAGAGTCTCGCCCCGCACCTGCCCCCTCGATTCGCCGAGGGTCTCGCCGAGGGTCTGCTTTTTGACCGCGCCCAGGGTGTCGCCGATAGTCTCCGGCGCGTCGCTTCCGTACAGCGACCGGATTATTTCGGGCCCCACCGTGCGCGGCGCCTTCACAGGTTCGGGTGCTGCTGCCGGTTCGGGTGCCTTGTCCGGCTCGGGTGTTTTGTCCGGTTGCGGTTCTTTGGGTTCCGTTTCCGGTTCGGGCACGTTCCGTGTTTCCGGATCCTGTCGCGGCGTGGGCTCGGCCTCGGAGCACTCTTCCGCCGCCTCCGGCGCCGAACATCTCTGTGGCTCTTCGGGTTCCGTTTTCGGTTCCGCCTCGACGCACGGCGTCTTCTCGAATTTGATCGCGGCGTAGATATCCCGCAGCAACTCCAGCGCGAGGTCGCGCTCCAACGCGTCCACTCCGCATCCGGCCGCCGCACCATCGCCGCCGCACCAGCCTTCGACGATGGCGGTCACTTTCGCAAGTTTTTTTCTGATCGCTGTCATTGTCACAATCCTTTTTTTGCCTCCATAAGTATGGTGAACGCCCGCTGTATGTCGCTGTCGCTCACCACGACGGTGAATTCGTTAGAGGTCGATATCACCTCGGCGATGTTTATGTTGTCCCACGCCAACTCCTTGAAAATGTAGTAATAAACACCCGGACACGATGTGTTCTCGGGCGGGAGCCTCACAGTTATCGACGACAGGTTCTCGCGTTTGAGCACGAGCGTTTCGTTGCCGAACACCTTTTCGACCACCCCGTCCAGCGAGCCCGACACGACCAGCGTGGTCTCGTAGATGCCTTGCGAGAAGGTGCACAGCACATCTTGGGCGGTGGGCGCCGAGTGTATCCATCGAAGCAGCTCCTCTTGGCAGCCATACAGCGAGGGGGAGTTGCCGTAGGTGAAGTCGGTGAGGTTGGAGCGCACGATGACGTCGCCCACCCCGGCCACGATGCGCCTGAATTTGATGTTAGAGGTGACCTCCAGCCTCGGCACAAGGCGGTTGAGGGCCATCACGACGGCGCTCTCGTTCACCGGTTTGCCCACGCGCCCCTCGACCTCTCCCTTGAGTTGGCGCGCAAGGGCCGACAGATTGATAATTCCCTCGACAAGGGCGCCTTCAAGGAACGGTTTTTTCTTGACGGCCTCTTCGACCGCGTTCGGGATAGTCAGCATAATGGAGTGGCGTTTTTTAACATTAAATCGCTTGCGAGCAAAAATACGAATAAAATGTAGAAAAACAAACACACGCCCTCGTTTTTTGCTGACCGGGACGGTAGCGGGTTAAATATGGTCGGTCAGCGTCCGTTCGAACTCGGCGATGTCTTGCGGGGTGGTGTCCCAGCTTGTGACGAATCGCGCCTCGCCCGCCGCGGCGTTCCACATGTAGAAAAAATATTTTTCGCGAAGGCGGGCGAGCGGTTCCGGCGGCAGAATGCAGAAAATTTGGTTGCTCTCGACCTTTTGGGTGAACCGCACCCGCGGCCGTCCCTCCGCGTCGTTGCCCGCCATAGAGCCGAACCGCTCCAGCGCCTGGGCAAGTCGCGCCGCCATGTCATTGGCGTGGCGGGCGTTGGCGAGCCACAACGGAGTGGCCGGCGCATTCCCGTCGACCGAATCGCCGCCATCGCCGCTTTCGCCGCCCGAAACGCTCAGGTAGGGCGGCCATTGGGCGGCCAGATAGCGCATCTTGGATGCCAGCTGAGTCGACTGTTTGCGGACGAACCGCATGTCGCGCGCGATCTCCGGCCGGAAAGCCACCACCGCCTCGCCCATCATCATGCCGTTTTTGGTGCCGCCGAGGCTCAGCACGTCCACCCCCGCCTCGACAGTCATCTGCCGTAGCGTACAGCCCGTAGCCGCACATGCGTTGGCGATCCGCGCGCCGTCCATATGGAGCGCAAGGCCGTGGGAGTGGGCGAAGTCGGCCAGCCGGCGCACCTCGTCCAAAGTGTAGACGGTGCCCAACTCGGTCGTCTGCGAGATGTAGACCGCCCCGGGCTGCGAGTGGTGCTGGTCGCCGGCGACGTGCAGCAGCGGCTCGATCATCTCCGGCGTCAGTTTGCCGTCGGGCGCGTCGACCGTCACAAGTTGGCAACCGGTCATCTTGGCCGGTGCGCCGCACTCGTCCACCGCTATGTGCGCCGTCGAAGTGCACACTATCGAGTTCCACGGGCGGGTGACGGCCTGCAACGCCACCGAGTTGGCCCCGGTGCCGTTGAACACCAGAAACGGTTCGGCTTCGGGACCGAAGGCCTTTTTTATGACCTCCGTCGCGCGGACTGTCCACTCGTCGTCGCCGTAACCCACGGCGTGGTCGCGGTTGGCGTCCACCACCGCCTGCATCACGCGAGGATGGACGCCCGCGTTGTTGTCGCTCGCAAAACTTCTCATAACGTTGGTTTGGTAAATTCGGGCGCGTTATTTCTATGGTCTTCGTTAGGTTGGTAGTCGCCCGAATTTACCAAACCAACGTTAACGGCTTCTTCAAAGCCGTCTCGATAAACATACCCCCTAAGTCCCCCTTTCAAAGGGGGGGGGTGCCAAACATTTTTGGGTTTG
Source organism: Alistipes sp. (assembly GCA_031285345.1). GTDB lineage: Bacteria > Bacteroidota > Bacteroidia > Bacteroidales > Rikenellaceae > UBA940. The sequence continues at coordinate 8,309 of JAITWI010000007.1, read as the reverse complement.
GCGGAAGCGGGGCTGTCGAGGTTCGTGGGCTATCCCGCCACCGAGACGGGGATGCCGAGCGCCTCGACACGCGTGGCGATTGCGCGCAGTTCGTTGACCGGCACTTTTTGCAGCCCCTCGGCCGGGGTGTCGCGGTCGATGGTGTAGATCATCACCTGCCGCGGTTTTATGTCGGCTATGAGGGCGAGCCATGCGGAGACTTCGCGCTCCGTCGTGTTGTCAATTGTTTGCCCGCCATGCCCGCCGAGTTCGCCGCGCAGAAACATGGTCTGGACGATCTCGCGCCCGCCGAAACTTTTGATGCCTTCGACCGTGGCGGCGACAGAGTATGCGCCCTGCGGGTCGTTGACGAGGCGCACCGTGTCGTCGAACGCCGAATCGAGTTTCAGAATGTTGTTGTCCACCCGTTCCAGCGCGCGGCGGACGCCCGGCCGGCCGATCATGGTTGCGTTGCTCAAAACCGACACCTTGGCCGAGGGGCAGATCTCGTCGCGCAGGCGCAGCGTGTCGTCGATAATCGCCTCGAAGTCGGGGTGGATGGTGGGCTCGCCGTTGCCCGCGAAGGTGATCACGTCGGGACACTCGCCCGCGGCGGCCATCCGGCGCAGTTTTTCGCCCAGCAGCCGCGCTACGTCCTCGCGGGAATTAAACCGAGCACCGACAGGCGCGAGCTCACCGACCGAGACCCGACAGTCGCCGGAGGCGGCGCAGGAAGAGTCGAGGGAGGTAACATGCGTTTGAGAGTGCCCGTTCCAGCCGCACTCGCAGTAGATGCAGTCGAAGTTGCACAGTTTGCTCTTCAGGGGCAGCAGGTTGACCCCCAGCGAGAGGCCGAGGCGGCGGCTGCGCACCGGCCCGAAAATCACGTCGTCGAATAGTGCTGTCATAGTGAGTGCAAAGATAATCAAAGCGGCAAAACAAAAAAACACCGGCGAACAGTGAAGTCCGCCGGTGCGAAAAATTAAAGTCGTGAAAGATTAGATCAGCGAACCAAGTCCGAGGGCGGTGAGAATGTCGTCAAGACGGGTGTTGAGGGCGATGAGTTCGTTGTTACCCGAATCGTCGTTGCCCAGCAACTCCATCAGCGTGTCGCGCAGTACGTCCACGGTGGGGGCGAGAATCATAGCTACCGCGAAGCTAAGCGGATTGCTCTGGATTTTTTCCACTGTAGGCAGACCGTCGATCGCTCCCGAAAGCTCATCCAACAAACTCGATACCAAGCCGTCGGGCGATTGAGCGGGCGAGAGACCCTGAATGGCCGCCTGCAAAGCCTGATAGGCGGTTTGGATTTCCGACGCCGATGCGGTAGAAGTGTCGAGGTCGTCGGCAGCGGTGAGTGCGGCGTCGAACGGAGTCCACGAAGCGGATGTGTAGTCTTCCTCCACGTAGGTTTGGCCCTGAGCGACGAGTGCGTCCAAAGAGGCGGCGGTGTCGGTGGCCGCGTGGACAAGTTGTCTGTGCGCACGGTCAAGTATTATCACGGCCGCATCGACCTCGTCCTGTGTTGCCTGTGCGTTGTCGTTGAGGCTTTCGGCCATATTGAGGGCGTCCTCAAACACAGTCCAAGAGGCGGAGGTGTAGTCGCCCTCTGTCAGGCCGCTGACTGCGCCGATGGCTGTCGCGAGGTCGGTTTTGTTAGCGCTGCCGGGGCCGGGTTCATATTCGAGGTCTCCGATTGCGGCGACGAGTGCGTCATAAGCGTTGTCCACCGCTTCCTGAGTCGCGGCAGCTGTGCCCTGCACGCCCTCGGCGGCAGTCAAGGCGGAGTCCACGTCGCCCCAAGTGGCGGCGGTGTAGTCGCCCTCGGTGAGCGTACCCACGTAGTCGACGGCTGTGTTGAGGTCGGTTAGAACCACCAGTGCTTCCTGTGCGGTCTCAAGATCTTCGAGTGCGGTGTTGACGGCGGGTTGAAGTATTGCGTCGTTGGCCAAGGCGGTCTCGGCGTCGGTGAGTTTGCCGTCAAATGCTGTCCAGCTGTCGGTGGTGTAGTCGCCGTTGTCGTTGTTAAGCATGTTGGCTGCGTCAACCGCGTCTTTCAGGTCGCTGATGTCCACCAGAGCGTCCATTGCTGCTTCGAGCGCGGCGAGAGCTGACTCAACCTCGCCCTGAGTCGACTCTTCGGTCAGACCGTCGATGGTGTCGAGAGCTGCGGTGACGGCGGCATAGCTATCCACGGTGTAGTCGGTCTCGGTAAGGGCTTCGGCCTCTTCTACCGCTGCGTCGAGATCCGTCGTGTCGGCGATTTCGACAAGTGCGTCGATGGCGGCTTGCAGATCCAAGACTGCCTGGGCGATCTCGGCATCGGTGGCGTCGCCGTCGTCGGCAACGGCCTGTGCGGCGTCGATGGCGTCCTGCAAAGCGGACAACGAAGCGCTGGTGTAGTCGCCTTCGAGTTCGCCTTCAGCGGTTTCGATCAACGTTACGAGCGCGCTGTTATCGGCTCTTTCGACGAGACCCTCGTCGATGGCGTCCTGCAACGCTTCGATGGCGTCGAGGTAGTCCTGTTCGGTGGCTTCGGGATCGTCCAGCACCTCTTGTGCGGCGGCGATAGCGGCCTCAAACAGAGTCCACGAAGCGGGAGTGTAGTCCTCTTCAACCAGCTCTTCGGCGTCGCCTATCAGCTGTTCCAACACGCCCTTGTTTGTTGCGGGAACGAGTCCTTCTTCGGCGGTCTGGAGAGCTTCGAGAGCTGCTTCGACCTCTTCGGCGGTTGCGTCGGGATCGGCGGCCACGGTTTTAGCCTCGGCGAGAGCGGCGGCGAAAATGTCCCAACTTTCGGTGGTGTAGTCTCCGCCTTCGTTGTCGAGTTCGTCGGCCGTTGCGATGGCGTCGTTAAGGGCGCTGATGTCCACCAGTGCGTCCATGGCTGCTTCGAGGTTGTCGAGCGCGGTCTGGAGCTCCTCGGTGGTGGCTTCGGGATCCTCGGCGGCTGCCTTGGCGGCATCGAGAGCGGTCTGGAAAGCATCCCACGAACCGGCGGAGTAGTCGGTCTCTTCGGTGATCTCTTCGGCGTCACTTATCAGAGCGGCCAGCTCTTCGCCAATGGTTTCGCCGCTCGAAGCGTCCCAACCGGCATACAGGGTGAGTTTCTCCCTGACCACGTCGGTCGAGAAGTTCCAGGCGTTGGTGGCTTCGGCCTCCTTGAACCAGTCCACGAAGGTGTAGCCATCGCGGGTGGGATCGGCGGGGCGCTCGATCTTGTGACCCTCCAGCGCCCTGAGCGAACCGACGGCGCTCCCTCCCTGGGAGTCGAACGTCACCGAGTAGTAGACCTCCTTCTCCTTGACGCAGGAGGTCGATGTTCCGAGCGCAAGCGCGGCGGCGAGCGCGATAAAAACAAACTTTTTCATAGTCATTTTTTGTTCTTGATTATTATAAAATGTTTTCAATAGGTTTGGCAGACGATAATACAAAAAGGAGACCATTTTTATCTTGTCGGTGAATAATGACGATAAAACGATAAAATGTTTCTCCGAACCTCTCGGGTGTGGCGAAGTTTTTGCGGGGTAAAGTTTTTTGAATTACCTTTATCGTCTGAAAAATATTTCGTCACAGATGACAAACCGCTTCTACAACCTATCCGCCTCCGAGACGGCCGCGCGCCTATCGACGAACGTTACCGACGGCCTCTCCGCCGAACAGGTGCAGCGTCACCGCACCGGCAGCGGCTACAACGAATTCACCAAGAGTCGCCGCACGACCCTCGCCGGAAAATTCTTCGCCCAGTTCCGCAGCTTCATGATTCTGGTGCTTGTGGCCGCCGCAGTCATCTCGGGCGTGACCGGATATCTGGAGGGTGAGGGGTTCACCGACGCGATAATAATCCTCGCCATAGTGATCCTCAACGCCGTCATCGGCACCGCGCAGGAGGCCAAGGCCGAAAAGGCGCTCGACGCTCTCGAAAAACTCTCGTCGCCCCACTGTAAGGTCGTGCGTGGAGGGCAGGTGAGGGTGGTGGAGTCGCGCGAACTGGTGCCGGGCGACGTGGTGGTGCTGGAGACGGGCGACTCGGTGCCGGCCGATTTGCGGCTCACCGAAGCCGTCAACCTTAAAATAGAGGAGGCGGCGCTGACGGGCGAGAGCGTTCCGGTGGAAAAGAACGTTGCGGCGATCGAGGGCGAGGTGCCGTTGGGCGACAGGCTTTGCATGGCGTTCGGTTCGACCTCGGTCACCTACGGCCGCGGGCGGGGGATAGTCGTCGCCACGGGAATGAACTCCGAGGTGGGGCGCATAGCGGCGATGATACAGGCGGTGCCGGCGTCGAAAACTCCGTTGCAACACAAGTTGGATCGTCTCGGACGTACTCTTGCCATCGCCGCGCTCGCGATCTGCGTGGTGATATTTATAGTGGGAGTGCTCTACGGCAAGGGTTGGCTCGATATGTTTATGACCGCCGTGTCGCTGGCAGTCGCCGCTATACCCGAGGGACTTCCGGCGGTTGCGACGGTGGTGCTGGCGGTGGGTGTGCAGCGGTTGGTGAAGAAGAACGCCATCGTGCGCAAACTGCCGTCGGTGGAAACGCTTGGTTCGACGCAGGTGATATGCTCCGATAAGACGGGTACGCTGACCCGCAACCGCATGACGGTGGTTAAACTCTGGATTCCCGCGTCGGAGCCGCAAACCGTCGATTCCCTCCCCGTATCTGGGGCGGCTCCCTACCGTTCGCTTATAGATTGCTCGATTCTTGCCAATGACGCGTGCGTGCGCGTGGAAGAGGGTGAGCGCGAGGCGGTGGGCGACCCCACCGAAACGGCGATGCTCGATTTGGGGCTGCGATACGATATAAATAAGGAGGCGCTCGAAGCGGCGATGCCCCGCGTGGCCGAGGTGCCGTTCGACTCGGAGCGCAAGATGATGACCACGGTGCACAGGCGTGCGGGAGAGATGTTTTTGGTGGCGGTGAAGGGTGGAACGGACGAGGTGTTGGCGCGCTGCGGCCGGATAGTCGACGGCGCCACCACCCGCCTGCTTACCGATGCCGACCGCGAGGAGATTCGCCGCGTTAACGTCTCCATGGCCGAGGGTGCGCTCAGGGTGTTGGCGGTGGCGACCAGCGAAATCGAGGAGGTGCCTGCAAAGGCGGCGCCCGAAACGCTGGAGCGCGACCTGGTGTTCGTGGGCCTGTTGGGCATGATCGACCCTCCGCGCGAGGAGGTCAAAACGGCCGTCGCGAAGTGCCGCCGGGCGGGAATCAAGCCTGTGATGATAACGGGCGACCATAAAATCACCGCCACCGCCATCGCCCGCCAACTTGGCATAATGCGCGAGGGTGACGAGGCGATTACGGGCACCGAACTCGCCGCCATGACAGACGAACAGCTGCTGGCCTCGGTCGAAAAAATCTCCGTCTATGCCCGCGTCGCGCCCGAACACAAGGTGCGCATCGTGAAGGCGTTCCAAACCACGGGCAAAATAGTGGCCATGACGGGCGACGGGGTGAACGACGCCCCCGCCCTCAAACTTGCCGACATAGGCGTGGCGATGGGCATCACCGGAACGGACGTGTCGAAAGAGGCGGCCGACGTGGTGCTGGCCGACGACAACTTCGCGACCATAGTCACCGCCGTCGAGGAGGGCAGAAGCATCTACGACAACATATTGAAGGTGATAAGGTTCCTGCTCTCGACAAATATCGGCGAGGTGCTGGTGCTGCTCGTGGCGGTGGTGCTAAATTGGGATACGCCGCTGCTGCCGATCCATATTTTGTGGATCAATCTGGTGACCGACAGCCTGCCGGCGCTTGCGCTGAGCGTCGACCCTCCGGCGCACGGGATTATGAACCGCCGGCCGATAGATTCGCGAAAAGGAATCATGACCGGCAGCTTTGCGACGCGAGTGGCGTTGCAGGGGATTATGATAGGGGCTCTGTCGCTCGTGGCCAACCGAGTAGGCATAGCCGTGAGCCCCGACGCGGCCCATACTATGACCTTCGCCGTGCTGGCATTCTCGCAGATGACGCTGCTGTTAGGTTCGCGTTCGACGAGTGTGTCGGCCTTTCGCGGAATGTTCGCCAACAGGTGGCTGTGGGGGGCGTTGGCGGTGGTTTGCGCGATGATGTTGGTTGTGTTGGAGGTGCCCTCTCTGGCGGGGGTGTTCCGCGTGACGGCTCTGTCGCAGACGCAGTGGCTGTGGGTGGCGGGGCTCTCTGTCGTGCCTCTTGCGGTGACCGAGGTGTTGAAGTTGGCGGGGGTGAAAAAATAGTCTCCCGGGGGAGAAAAAGGATAATTATTGCATTTTGATTAAAATCGCATATATTTGCCAATCGTTGTATGTTGCGAACAACTAAAACCAATTAAACCTAAAAGTATATGATCAAACACTGACGACGACTGAAAACAAAGACCTGCTTTATCAACCTTAGTGTTTTTGTCGTAGATTGTTACGGCAAAGAAGAAAATTAACTAAAAACTACCTTATGAAGAATTTTTTATCCGCGTTACTCTTGTTGATCTCCGTTGCGTGGGGTGCGGACGCACAGGCGCAGGGGAGAATCGTGTCCGGCTTCGTATCGGACGACTCCGGCGACCCGCTGATCGGCGTGACCGTCACCGATCCGGGCGCACAGACCGTTGCCATATCGGATGCCGGCGGCGCGTTCACCATCCGTATTCCGGGTGACGACGCCACGCTTCGCTTCTCGTACGTGGGCTTCCAAACCCAGGACATAGTCGTGGGCGGCCGTAGCGAGATCGCCGTCGTTATGACGGCCGACGCCTCGCTGTTGGAAGACGTTGTGGTCATAGGCTACGGCGTGCAACAGAAAAAGCTCGTCACGGGCGCCACGGTGCAGGTGAGCGGCGACAATGTAGCCAAACTCAACACGGTCAACGTTTTGGGTGCGCTTCAGAGCCAGACCCCCGGCGTGAGCATCACCCAGGCCTCGGGTATGCCCGGCGAGGGCTTCAAGGTGTTCGTCCGCGGGATGGGCACGATGGGCGACGCCTCGCCCCTTTACGTTATCGACGGCGTGCCGGGAGGCGACATCAACAACCTCAACCCGGGCGACATCGAACGTATCGACGTGCTGAAGGACGCCGCCTCGGCCGCGATCTACGGTGCCAGAGCCGCCAACGGCGTTATTCTGGTGACCACCAAGCAGGGACGTGCCGGCGGCAAGGCGCAGATATCGTTCGACGCCTACTACGGCATCCAGAACGTGTATCGCATGCCCGACCTGCTCAACGCGCAGGAGTACGCGATGATTCAGAACGAAGCCCGCATCATGGACGGCCTCGCCCCCTACGACTTCGCCACCGAAGCGTACGGCACCGACCCGGAAAACCATTGGCAGAAGATCGAGTCCGGCGAATGGAACGGCACCAACTGGCTCGACGAGTCGCGTAACAGGAACGCCCCCGTGCAGAACTACACGTTCAACGCCACCGGCGGCTCCGATATGTCGGTCTACTCGATCGGGTTCGGCTACACCGCCCAGGAGGGTATCCTCGGCAAGCCCGTGCAGCCGCGCTACGAAAGATACACGGCCCGCGTCAACTCCGAGCGCACGCTCATCAAGGGGCGCTCGTTCGACATCATCAAGTTGGGCGAGAACATCTCCTACTCCTACAACCAAAACACGGGCCGGTTCGGCTTGGGCGACATGTACTACAACGACATTCGCAACATGATGACCATGAGTCCGTTCCTGCCTTTGCTCGACGAGGACGGCAAAACCCACTACGCGATTCCGTGGGAGATCCGCCAGGCCAATCCCATCGCCCTGATGAAGGCGCGCTCGGAGAACATGAGCGAAGGTCACTCACTGCGGGCCAACGTGTTCCTCACCATACAGCCCATCAAAAACCTGATATTCAAAAGCACCTTCGGGTATTCTTACGGCGGCGGTTCTTACAGAAGCTTCTTGCCCAAGTACGAGCTGTCGAGCACCGTCAACAACACGCTGGAGGAGGTGAGCCAGAGCATGTACGACTACGGAAGCATGACGCTGGAAAACACGCTGACCTACACGTTCGACATCAACGAGGATCACCACTTCACCGCCCTGTTGGGTCAGTCGATCGAAAAAGGTGGATTGGGCGGGGATTTGGAAGCCGCCAACGGTAACCCCATCTTCCACGACTTCAAACACGCGTACCTCGACAACGCTCCATGGACCGGCACTGCCAACACCGCGACAAGTCTGGGCGGAGGTCCCGAGGATCCGAGCCGCTGGGCATCGTTCTTCGGCCGCGTGAGCTACGACTACCAGAACAAGTATATGGCGACGGTGATTCTTCGCGCCGACGGTTCGCACAACTTCATGCGCGGTCACAGATGGGGCTACTTCCCCTCGGTCTCGGCTGGTTGGG
>JAITWI010000046.1 GCA_031285345.1 Alistipes sp. | reverse complement strand
TAAAGCGCCGCATCGAAGAGCTCTTGCGGCGACATGCGGGTGTTTCTTTGCTGTATGGAGTCGTGGTTGGGGTTGGGGGGGGCGGCTTCTGGGGGGGGGTGGGGGGTGGTGGCTTCTTGGGCGGGGGCGGCGGCGGTTCTTGGGTTGAGGGTGATGGGGGTTTCTTGATTGGTGTTGGGGGTGATGGGGGTTTCTTGGGTGGCGTTGGGGGTGGAATTCGCGGTCGTTGCGGCCGCCGTTGCCGATTCTGTCGTCGCGGGGGCGGCGAGCATCGCGGCCGTCAGGGCGAGCGGCGCCAGAAGCGACAGGTATGGAAGGCGGCGTTTCATCGGATGCAAAGATAGCGGGCAGGCAGCCGTCGAGCCGCACTCGAATGGCCGCGTTTATGCCGCTTTTATTTGGGCAAATATAGTGCAAGCCGAGCGAAAATGCCAAATTTATTTCTGCGTATATAATCGGAAAAACCAAATCGCGAAATTCCAAAAACCAAATCGCGAAATGCGTTTCGGGCAGTTGGAAAAACGAAATCGGATTTTTGACACACGCAACTCACGCACAAAAGTAGTTCAAACATTCGACAAATCGCCCCGAATAAGCCACAATTTGCGGATCATTTGAGGCCGAATTGCATTCGAATCGCGGCACAAAAGCGATGCAAAAGAGACACAAAAGCCCCTCGAATTCGAGGGGCTTTTGTTGTGCTCGACAGTCTCGAACCTCAAACATTCAACTCGAACCGGACGCTCTCGTCGCCGTCAAGTAGTCGGCGGGTTCGCTCGATGTTGTTGTCGTAGATGTGTACGTTGCCGAGGTTGAGCGTGATGGAGCGCAACGGCAAATCGACCTGCCGCGCCATCAGGTAGAGGTGGTAGATGTCGGCAGGCAGGCCAAGGTTGGCATCGGACGAGCGTTGATAGGCCGACACGACCAGTTCGCCGTCGTCGATTTGGAACTGTACGAGCGAAAGGCACGGAGCCTGATTGCTCTCGGCATCGGTCGCGCCGAGGAACAGCACATAGTTCTTGCTGTTGCGGCGTTCGCGGTTGATCTTGGCGACCAACGGCGGTAACTTCTCGAAGTAGGTCGGATAACTGTTCACGAGGATCGCGCCACAATAATCCCACCAGTTGATACCCGCCTCGCGGTACTTGGCCACCTCGCGTTCTCCCTGTATAAAGAGCTGTAACTCGCTCTTGAGTTTGCGCCGGGCGATGCCGTGACCCTCGAAGATGTCGAGCAGATCGGCGGGCGTGAGGTGTAATTGTTCGTTCAGAAGATAGCGGATGTCGCCCTTCTTGTTGCTCCGCACCTTACCCCGGGCGAGGATGTCACCCAGCATCGTGTAATATTTGTTGGCCTGTTTCATCGGGGTCACGCGCTGAGTTTGTAAAGCATCATATCCTCGTAGCCGGAGAGCGGATTGACGCTGTTGGAGCGCGTCCTTATCTCCGCCCCGTCGAACGGGTTGCCGATTCCGACGTTCTCGCCGAGCCACTGGCCCAGTTCCGGCAGAGAGCTCTTATTCGAGGTAAAATAGACGTAGCGGCTCCCGCCGAGTACCTTCAGCACATCGAGATAGTCCCTCAGCTTCCAGTATTTGTCGGAGCCGTATGTCTTGGTGTCGGTAGAGAGATAGGGCGGATCGACGAGGAAAATCACGCCGGGCGTGTCTTTGAACTCCTCGAACAACTCTTTGTAGTCGGTGTTGCGAACCTCCAGTCCGGAGAGATAGTCGCCCGCGTCGATGTCGTAATACGACTTCCTAACGCGGTTGTAGAGTCCCGATTTGCTCAGATCCTCAAAGTCGAGCGCGTATTTGCCGGGGAAGAGAAGATTCGATGAGACGGTGATGTAGTCCACATAACCGCGATGGTCGTATTCGCCGACCAGTTTCAGCACCCGGGCGCGGGTGGGGGCGGCGAGTTGCAAGGTTTTGGGCGTTCCCGCCACGATCTCCCGCAGGCGGCCGAGGATCTCGTTGGTGGTGCCGATAGCAGCCAGCCGCACCGAGTAGTTGTCGTAGTCGTTGAAGATCACCCGGGCGTTTGGTAATACCCTTTTAGCGACGTGGGCCAACAAACCCGACCCGCCGAATAGATCGACCACCACCCGTATCTCCTGTTTCTCGTTGTGCGCCTCCAACAGCCGGGCGAACTCCGAAACGAAGTGGCGTTTCTGACCTTGGAATGGCAGCGGGGCGCACTTGAAAATTTGTCTTTTCTGTTCCATTTGCGATTGTTTTGATGGCACAAAAGTCCCGCAAACGGATGTAAAAAGCTATTTTTCGAGCGCTATTCCACTGCAACGGGATTGCAGTAAGTTATTTCGCGGTTGAATTTATCAAGGAGGTTGTACACCTGACGTTCGCTCACGCCGTACCGGACGGAAAGCATCGAGACGATGTAGGTTACTTTTTCGCCGCCGGCGACGAGTGCCCGGTATTCGGCATAAAGGTCGGCATACTTGTAATCGTCCGGGCGGATGCCAGCTCGGTGGATCCGTTCCAATAGTTCCCTGTTAAAATTAACCAGTTCATAAATCCTCATGTTTATAAAAAACGTTTGTTATCTTTGTGGTCTCAAGTCAAAAAATAGGTGCGAACACACCGCAAGGACTATATTAGTCCCTGTCGTGGTGTGTTCGCACCTTTGTCGTTGTAGCGTGGCTTGAGAATCCGCTACTCGGAGGCAGGGGCTTTTTTATGCTCCGCCCATTTTGTATATCAGTATCGAGGCGAACAGCGACACGAACGCCCACATCTCCGCCCAAAATACCACATTGGCGAATTGAGGTCTCCCTGCCTTGCGACTTGCGCGGCGCCATAGAACGAAGCAAGCCGTTCCCGCGGTCAGCAAACAGACCAACGACAGCCACCATAGCCCCGTCACGATAAATATCCACAACTGGGATGCCACGGCGCACAGCCCGGCACCGGCGTAGTGAACCCGCGCCACGAAGTCGTCTTTGAACTGCGCCGCCGTACCAACAAAGCAGAGTCCGGCAACCGAGAGGAACGCGAGGAACTGCCAGTTCTCGGGCGTGGCATCGAGCCATGGCGCGATGACGATAGACACCGCCCAGCAGAATGCCGTGAAGAGCCACCGCTTGCCCTTGGGCAACAGGTAGAAGGTTTCAGATACGCTTGCCGGAATGCCGTACTTGGCAAGGATTGCACCCATATAGGTGCAGAAAGTCAGAAGTGAAATCAGTGTAATAATCATTGTTGTCGGTTATTTGCAAGAGGGAGGGGTTTCAATCCCTCCCTCTCAAAAAAATCCTCCGCGAGATGCACAGTCACGATAACACGGGCAAGCCCGCGAGGCGTTCAATCACTGTAGCACGGGCAAGCCCGCGAGGTGTTCAATACCAGTAGCACGGAGGATTTTATACTTCTATTTTGCGTTGAAAAACAGAATGCTGTTTATTCCGCTCATTTTCAATCGGCGACCTGTGGGTACGAGAGTACACTCGCAACCTATCTTTGGGCCTTCCGATATGGTGCGGAACGCCGAGCCGATCTGAGGTTCCGTCGGAGTGTCTGATTTTCCTTTATACTCGGCAAGGACAAACATAATTTGTAAGACCGGTTTGAATGGGAAAAGCACACCGCTGACCGCATACGAAATTTTCTCTTTCAGATTCGACAACCGCCGAACGTTTGTTATCCCAAACGATCTTTCTGCCGAATGGAAGCACCTGCTTAAACCAGGAGGCGTAAACCATTGTCTATTACACCCAACCCAAACTCCGGACACACCTGTATCACTGGTATCCGACCCTGCACCTATGGTGTGGATTTTGCAGTCGGATTGGTTCGCCTGGCGACCGAGCATATCACTCTCCGATATGCCGTTACGATCCGATAGATCCAAGAAGACCACCTTACCGAGGATGCCGGGTATGGGTACTCCTTCGTTTGTCATAGACGCTGCACAAGTGTGCCAGTCCTTCTTAACCCGCCGGAAACGCCCATCACCCCTACCGCGCCCATCTTTTTGCAATATCCGCGGAATAATCGCATAGCGAGAACGCTTATCTTCCGGAATGTCGTTTGCATTCAAGTATTGGACTTCGACCTTTCCTGTGCTGTTGTCAATCGTCACCTTCCAGTCATGACCCAAATTAGATACATAAGCCGACCCTTTGTTGCCGTATAACTGCCACACGGCCTTGTTGTCTTTGATGTCGAAGAGCTGCCAGAACACATATCCTCCGGCATCGCCTTTCTCGGGATCCCACACACGGGCCAGCTGACCGATCTTGAACAATACCAATGAGCCACCCGATGGGTAGCCGAGTGTACCTTCTCCCGGGAAGACATTCAGTGTCGGCACCTCGAAGTCGCGCCCGGCAGCACCGGTTTTACCCTCTATCGAAACCAGCCACTGGGCGACTGTACCGACAAAGCCGCCGGCGACAGCCAACTCGTAGGCCGACATTCCTTTGATGCCCTCCTTCTCCTCGTCGGTCATCGTCGTGTAGTCGAGACCTTCTCCCTTCGTGTAGATATCGGTTTTCTGGTAGGATTTGGTCGCCTCGTTCCAGCGATAGACATAATAGTCCTCGCCTATATAGGTCGGGTGATCCGATAGTTCGGTCATACGCTCGATCGCGGCATCGGCATCTGCCAGTCGCGTGGCCGTATCGGTGGCGCGTTTGTTCTCTGCGTTCACCCTGGCGGTCTCGGCCGTGACCCGCTTGCTTTCCGCAGTTACACGGATCTTCTCGACATTTATACGCTCCGTTTCGGCGGTTACACGGGTCTTCTCGACATCGATGCGTCCGGTTTCAGCGGTAACTCGTTTATCCTCCTCGACTGCTCGGGCTTTCTCCGCATTGACCCGCCCCGTCTCGGCCGTGGCTCGTTTGGCCTCCGCCGCGTCGGCTTTCGAGGTCGCTTCGGTCGCCTTACCGGTCGCCGTGATGGTCTCAGCCGTGGCCACGCGAGACGCTGCGGTCTCGTCCCGTGCCTCTTTGGCTCCGGAACGAGCCTCCTGTGCGGCGGCGAGGGTGTCCTCTTTAAGCGTGAGTATCATCGCGGCGGCATCGTTTGCGGCCTTTGCGGCGATATTTGCGGCGCCGGTGGCGGTGACGGCGTTGGCTGTGGCCGCATCCGTCCGGGCGATAGCATCGACGACGCTATCTGCGGCCTCCTTGCAGAGCTCCACGATGTCGTCGATGGGCCGCGTCAGGATGGAGAGTGGCACTTCGACCGTTTTCTCCGTCCCGCCGATGCGTCGGTAGGCCGCCAGCGCCTTGATGTTGTCGAGACTCGTAACCGGCTCGATCTCCCCTGCCGCCGTCGAAGCAGCCATCAGCCGGTCGAAGATCAGCGGTACCAGTTTATCTACAAGGTAGTCGTATTCGTTCATGGCTATTCGGATTTAAGTTGCTCCATAATCGCGTCGATAAAGCGCGGAGTGCAGAAGTCGTTTGCGGCCTTCTCTACAAGGCTCGCCTCGTCGGCTGTGAGTTCCACCGCCCCCTCGCTGTTGTATATCTTCAGGGCGAGCGCATGGGCCGCAATGCCCGCTCCATGGGCGTAAAGTATGTCGGCAAAACTTTCCGCCCCGTCCACGATGGTCGTATCTCCTTTGAGCGTAGCCTTGACCTTTAATGCTTTGAAATTTACTTTTTTCATATCGTTCTATATTTTACCATGAGTGAGTATTGACTACTATGAAATTGAAACCCGAATCGTTGGGGCTTGCGTCGTCGCCAGTATAGACATCGAAATATGTGAGAGTACGTTCGGTGACGCTCGCAAAACGGCCGACACCCGAATTTTCGCAGGTCAAAAACACCGTGTAATTGTCCACATCTGAAAAACTCTTTGCGAATTGAACCCGGTACTTACCCGTACCCAGCTTGGTCGATGTTATCCCATCATACATTCCCGTACGCTTTCTCATGCTTCCCGAGCCGGTTACAGCCCCAGCGTACATAACCGTGAAGGGGAACCCTGTGCTTTGCGTCTGGTTTGTGGTCGAAAAGCGGTTCAATATGATCCACCCTTTGAAGGTCGATCCCTCACCCAAGCCGATCATCTCCACTCCTGTTTTTGGGGATATGTCCAAAGAGCTCATCGGTCGGCCGTGTTCCCAAAAATACTTTCCCGCCGGGGCGTTTGCTGATATTAGACCGGCGGCAGCGCTTCCACCCCAATCATCGTTCAATATGATCGCCCGGAACCCGTTGTATTCGCTCGTCCAAGGAACGACAATCGAATTGACCCATCCGCCAGGAGCACCGGGAATGACGACATGATTGTTGTTTTGAAGCCCAAGTGTCCCGACCGAGATACCACCACTCGACCCCAATGAGTAGTAGCCGTCGCGGAAAGCGCATCGAAGGCTTCCCTGTATCACTACGTCGGTAAAGATTCCGGAGGTAACGTTCACTTTTTTAGCTGTCAGAGAGCCGTCGAGGTTGATTTGGAAATAGTTATTGGCCGTAACGACCCCCTCCAACTTTATCTTTTCTGCGGCGATCGTTATCGTTGTCGCCGTTTGGTTGATGTAGGATACGATTTTATTTCCATTCTCCAGTTCTTTGCTGGCCCACAATGTATTCCCCTCCGGGCGCGTAATGTAGCCCGCCGACAGGATCTGAGTTATCTGTCCTTTTATACCGGCCACCTCCCCGTCAATGCGGCTCACCTTTTGAGCCGTAACCGACAGCGAGGAGTCGAGTTCACTCACCTGCAGGCTGATCGTGCCGATTGTTTCGTCGAGGTTGTCAATGCGTTTGCCGTAGATGGTGACCGTACCTTGTAGCGCGTCCACTTCGAGGCCGACCGTGCCGATCGCCTGATTCAGTCCGTCGATGCGCTTGCCTTCCATCGTGATGCGCTCTGCCGTCTGCTCGAAGCGCGTCGAAACCTGCACCTTGAAATCGTCAAGTGGTCGGTCGGTAACCGCCAACTGGTCGATGTAGCCGTCGCCCGTGAACTCCAACAGGAAGTCGCCCTCACCGTCCCACGTTCCCTCGAAGTTGTAGGCTACGGGCTCGGCATCGTTGCCTGCGGCGATATTCTGCGTGATAAACGGCATCAACTCGTCGCCGGTAGCCTGCTCGTTGCTCTCGAAGCCCACGGTCAGCATACCCGCCTCTCGGCAGATCATACGGAACGAGAGATAAAGTTTCGGAAGCCGCTGTTTGGTCTCCGTAACCCCCTCGCCGGCCTCGTTGGTGGTGATTACCTCCTCCTTGTAGGGTTCCGGCTTGCGGATGTGTCCGTTCGCCTGTCGCACATAGCTATCCTTTATGCGCAGCATATTGCGCCCGCCGTAATCCGTTACCGCCGCCACATGGACTTTCACGGCCGAGAGTGAGCGGTTGTGTACCAACAGCCGGCCGCCGACGGTCACCGGAGTCACGGAATTATTGCCCGACCAGTGCGCCATCTCTTCGGTAAAGGCGGCGTTCGTCAGGTAGTTGGTCTCCTCGGTCAGCGAGGACATAGTCTTTTGCATTGTCGTCCGGGACAGCCCTTCGGCGATCTCGACCGCCGTCTCCACCTGCCGCCCGCTGCGGAACTGAAAACTACCTACCCCGTAAAAATTCTGGGCGTAGTGTCCGAAGCCGCGCAACTGACCGAAATCGGGGTGAACGATCCCTGCGAGGTTCCCGCTACGACTTTTTACCGCGTCGCTGGGGTCGGTTTTCATACCATAGACCACGTCGATGTGGGGCGCGTCCACGCCGTTGGCGATCATTATTATGATCCCCTTGCGGGTCGGGTCGGTTAGATTATCGACGCGAACGATCACATCGCCCTTCTCTATGTCCGACAGATCCCCTCTGAAGGCATCAAAGGTGATCCAGTCGAGGCGATTCTCGCCCTCCTCGCCGATACCGGCCTCCGTGACGACAAACTCGTACTGTTTGGATATCTGGAGTCCGCTCCCCGCAGAAGGGACTCCGTTGAACTGTTGGGAGAGGACACAATCGTCCGCGTGGAACGGGTTGTAGAGCGTCCCGCCGTCCGTTTCGAGGTAGATACGCCCGGTCGCCGCATCGACGTGATCGACCCTCATCCCGTCCGAGAAAACGATGTTGCCGTTCTCCGCCCGGGTCTGGTTGATAACCAGTGTGTGGACGCGCAGACTGCGGCGCACGGTCACATCGTCGAACTCGGCCACCGACTTGGTCTCCTTGACCCCGACGGCGTTCATCTCCTCGATCAGTCGCACGGCCCAGCCTTTGCCGCCGATAAAGCCAGAGATAAACTCCGGTGAGGAGACCGCTCCGGCGAAGCTCGCATCCTCACCGACGGCGATGCCCTTCAGGAAGTTTATAAAACCCTTGGCCGTGTCGGGATATAGACGGCTCAGGTGTTCCATCCGGGAGCGGAGCGACGAGAACACGTTGTACTCGGTAGGATCCGCGCTGTCCCACGAACGCAGAACCTGTAACTGGTCTCGGTTCAATCTTTCGTCCAGCGCCGCCTGTATTTTGGTGATGTCATTCTCCATCCCCGCGATTTTGGACGGGGTGACGGCGTAGGTACACTCTATGTCCGCATCGTTCGGGCGAGCGATCTTGCGGGTTATCGACGTAATGCGGCTCGGGCGGTTCCCCTCCTCGAAATAGTATTCGCTCACAAGGAGTACCCGGCGACCCTTAACCAATCCGACACCGCGCTCATCGAGGTCTATGTAGTTCGTCTTGCCCTTGTAAACCGCCGTGTCTATGGCTCCCTTCTCTATATACGCCAAGGCCGCTGTGAGCAATTCCTGTTCGGCCGCCGTAATATATTCCTGCGGCATACGGATGTTCCACAGGATGTACTGGTTGCCTATCTCGGGTATCAACGAGCCACCCGGGAGTTGCATGTTTTCATACGGGAACTGCGTGATCAGTTCGAACTCCCGAGTGTCGGAGTTGTAGTTCGCCTCGAAGTCGTTGCCATTCAGCGGGCCGCTCTCGAAGGCGATGTGTTTCACCAGTCCCGCGATCTCGTAGTCGTTCGGATCGAAGTTGAGTGTCGGATCCTTGAAATAGTAGATCGTGTAGGGGTTGCCGTTGTCGTCCTTCACGTTCTCGCTCCGCACAGCACCCACTCGACCTATCCGGCGAGGATAGATATGTGCGAACGCCTCCGTCTCGGAACGCTCGAATATGCCGTACTGCGTGTTCTTTTCGATGAACTTGGCACCGCCGGGCAGTTGGAGCCTTTGGTGGCCATACTCCCCTCTGTCTATATTCCGTGTTGTGCCAATGGGATATAGACGGGTAAAGAACGGCGTTTTTTCGTCCAGTTCTTTCGACAGGTTGACGAGTCCATGCCGGTAACCCATTACTATACTTCCGCTGTGTTCGCAACGAGAGAGGTTTACCGTGTAGCCCTCTATCCACCACTCCGTCCCAACCTTTTCGGCAAGTTCGCCGATGGCGGCCAGACAACTCTTGCCGCTGTACTCGATGACGATGTTGTCGGAGTCGGCCACCTCGCCGACCACCCACGCTTTCGAGTTCGTGATACGATTCAGGTTCTCGACATAGAGTTGCAAATGGACGAGAGCCGTATCCGTCAGCGCGAAGTTGCCCGCGTCATCGACGTTCACCGTGGCCAGTACCTGCGCCCGCTCCAGCCACTTCTCGGGGCCGTAAAATTTCACATCGAACTTGAACTGCTGATCCGACAGGTGCTCGGGGCGGTAGTCCTCGAACAGAGCGTATCGCTTACCCAGGAAGTCGATGTAGTCGTTCACGTCCAGGCGCAAAAACTCGGGGAGCGTGAAGGAGAGGTTCAAAACGCTCTCCTCCATCACGCCCTCATACTGCGTGGAGTTATCGGACGGCTCGATAGTCGCCTTTAACTGACCTGTCTGGCTGTAAATTTTCAGCATCGTTATCTACTGGCAGGGTTCGGCTCCCTGAACTTCACGTTAAACTTTCCGGCCACGGCTCCGCCGCCAATGGGTGTCAGCTGACTGAACTCGGTGCTGCTTTTATAGTACACCCGGATCTTCCCCGGCACATCGGCCACGCGAAGCTCCAACCATCCGCTCCGGAGCATAGCCACGAAGTCGGCGTATCGTTGCATAAACTCGGCGGCGGAGTCGGCGACGATGGCAAACCGAAGGTCGATATCCCGCGCCTCGAACGCCGGGGTCGGCAACTGCTGGGGTAGCTGCTCCCCATCCTCCTCCCGGAACGCCACGGCGACATAAGGCTTCATTGTGGGCGGAGTGAGCAATGCGGAGAGGTTGCGGAACTCGCCGCGCCTGTCAGCCGACAAAAATGCACCGTATGCCACATAGGCATCTATATCGTTGATGAATAACAATCCTTTCAGCGCTTCCATACCTATTTTATCTTTAATCCGTCCCTGATGATCTTCTCAACCTGGTCATACATTTTACCGAGCCAGCCGTTCGACTTCTTGACCTCCTCGCGGATCTCAACCAGCACTCCGGTAGCCTCCGCCAAGCCGGGGCCTACATCCTCCATATCGAGATAGATGTCCCGCAGAATCATCTGAACCGAGGTGAACAGCCCCTTCAGCTCTGCGCCCTCGTCCTGGGTCATCGTCGTGAAGGCCCCGGCTTTGCCGCTCTGACCGACACCTTTTTCAGCCGCCTCGTGTGTGAGACCGAGCGACGTGATGATGCCTTCGATGATGGGTGCCAACTCCCCCGCACTGGCAATTGCGTCCTGAATTAATTTGTTCGCACCCTTCTGGTCGCCAAGTTTTAACATGTCGAGCAGTTGGACTTGCAGATCCTTATTGAATATATCCTCAATGAGAAGACTCTCGATCATCGACTTGGCCATATTCTTGGCCACATCATCGACCAGTTCGCCGAGGTTCTTGGCGGCATCTCCCGTTTCGAGGAATGCGTCGATCATATTGTCGGCAATTGACGAAGCCAAATCACCCCATAACTGGTCGATATGGTCGGTCATAACTTGGATTGCCTCTTCGTATGCCTTACCGTCATCTATAAGATTTTGTAATGCCGTTTTCTCAGCATCACTTAATCCCTTTTCGTATTGTTTATACCACTCCTGCAACTCCTTTAACTTCAACGAACCGTCCGAATTTATAAATTCGTTGATGTCAAAAGCGGTGTTTTTTATCTTGTGGTCGCCGGTTCCCCAAAACTTATTCCAGCCGCTGCGCCCATCGAACGTAGCAGTTATATCTACGCCATTGCCAATTTGTGTTCGGATGTCCTTTATGGATTCAATAGCGATAGCCTTAGCCTCCTGAAACTTCCCGACCCCGTCCGTCCCGAAAATGGTGTCGAACAGGTCGTAGCGTTGCGCACGGCCGATCTCTTCGAGTGCGGCCTCATACTCCCGGGCGGCATCCGCCGCAGCGCGTAGCTGCTCCTCGTTGTCCTTGAATAGTCCCGTGATTATCGTTATCACCTGAATGACCGCGCCGATAACGGCGAGGATAACGCTCGCCTTCTCGACGGCAATAATAGCCGCCGACGCGCCGGTAGCCGCCATTTGTGTGGCGGTGATAGACCAGTTCGCCAGCTGAGTGATCGCACTTATCCCCGACAGCGCCGACGTGGCGATGGTACCGGCCGTTTTGATAATCTCGCCGGTGGTGCCGCCGACCGCTTCGCCTATCTCGTCGAACTCGCTCCCTATCTTTCGAAGCGTGCCGTACAGTTTTTGCCACGACTTGTTAGAACTTTCGGCCTCCTTGCTCGAATCGGCACTGTCCTTCTCGTTTTTCGCGGCTTTCAACTCCTTTTGCATCGCGACGAGCCGGGCGCGGTACTCAAGGTATTTCTCTATCTCACTCTCGTCGATACCGCCCGCCACGATCTGCGAGATGATCGAGTTCGCATTGTCGATATTTGCCTGTATCTCCTCGATGGAGGCATCGACCATCGAACGCATAAAGGTTTCGTAGTCGTCGCTTTTTTGAGCGAACTCCTCCGCCAACTGGTCAATCTGTTCCCCCTCCTGCTCAGAGAGAACCCCGAACATATCGAGCGAGGCACCGGCCATCTGAGCGTCCTTGATTTTCTTGTTGGTCTCCTCGATGATCCGGGCGTACTTCTGCTGAAAGGTCATCATATCGGCAAGAACCTCATCCCGCGCCTCTTTGTCCGCGGCGGCATATTCTGCTCCCGCGGCGACGGTCATCGTTGCCAGCATATCCGCGTGGGAAGCCGGCAACTCTGTTATATCTTTATTGATCCTCTTATGTGCGGCCAACAGATCTGCTCCAAGTTGCTCTATTTGGGCGATTTCTCGGGCGTGGTTGAGTTTGTTTTGTTCGAGAGTCTTTGCCAACCCTTCATCCATCGCATCAATACGAGCCTGCGCCGCCCTATCTTCAAGTTGCCTTTGAACTCTGGCTAATTCTCCGGCTTGGCGCTCGGCTTGGTCCGCGGATGTAGTTCCCCCGTTATTCGTCGTGCCGGTAATCGCGGCAAGTTTCTTTTCTTCTGTTTTAATCTCCCGGGTGATCCGGTCATACTCGGCCCTGTCCGTAACGTTTTTAAGCAGCTCTCGCTTACTGGCAATCACCCTCTCGATGGCGGCGACGCTCCCTTCGATAATACCATCGGCGCCGGCATTGATTGATGCCATAATTTCACGTTCCGCGGCAGAGAATTCAACCTGCTGGCTAATCAAGTTGTCATACGCGCCTTGCGCTTCAGAGAGCACGTCCTCCGCTTCCTGCCAATCGCTGGATTTTTGCAACACTTTCCCTTCGCGCACGGTACCGTACCCGTCCGTGTATGTACCCTTTTTTGTGACGTATGCCTTGGGTGTGGCATCAAGCTCTTGTTGGGCTTTAAGAACCTCTTTGTATTTCTCCACGGCAAGTTCCTGCACAGCCAACGCTTTGGCACGGGCCAAACAGGCTTCTACGAATTTAGCCTTATTGGCAACCAATAGATTTTCGGCATCGGTTACCGAGCCTACCGAAATCCCCAATTCGTCGAAGCGTTTTTTGTTCTCCTCGACGAATTTTTGCTTGGCCTCCAAATTGTTTCCCAATTTCGACCAAGCGGCCGACAACTCATTTATGGCCGAAATAGGCTTTGCCGCCGAATCGGCTATTTTCTTACTAAACGCCTCCGCCTCCTCTTTTGCAGCGGCTTGCCGGGAACGATACCTGTCCCACAGTGCAATCGCCACCCCGATAGCTGCAGAGAGGCCGAGGGTTAAAGTCGCCATAAGTGCCTTGGCCGCAATATTGGAAATTCCAAGAGCGACGGCCAAACGGGTGTTGGCGGCGGCGAAAGCATCTTTCGCTTTTCGAAGTGTCACGAGGCGAAATGCCGAATCCCTGTTCAGAACGTTCATCATCTGCTGGAGTCCCATCGTGATGGCGAGGACACTCTGCACCTTGGTTTGAACTTTAACCAGATCCTCGTTGTTTTTGGTAAACACCCCCATCACGCCGACGGCGGCAGTAATACCGCCGGTGAGACCGCTTACCCCACTGATCACACCTTGCAGTCCGGCATTGTCGTGAGCAAGGACATTCGTTTGGGCGCGAACGTCGCCCAACGTATCGGCCAACACCGCCGCTTTTTGTTCCATCTCGACATACTCGGGCGTGAGCTGTTTTCCCGCAAGGCGCATCTTTGTCATCTCGTCCTGCATAACCCTAAGCTCGCGAGAGAGGCGCTTGCCGGAGGAGGCCGCCTTATCGTGTTGTTGCTCTATATCAGCCAGGGCAACCTTCTCTTCGGTCAGAACCTTACGGCACGCCTCGACCTCGGCTTTCATTTCAAGCCAAGCGGTACCCGGTGTCATTTTGGAAAGTTGCCCCTCCAGCGAGCGCAGGTCTCCCTCCACCAATTTAACCGTGTCCTTCTGCTCCCGTAGCTTGTTTTTGATATTGTCGGAAGTTCGTGTGAAAGTTTTCTCCACAGATGTGGCGGCTCCCTCGATCTTTCCCAGACCGGAGGAGACGCCATCCTTCAACAGATATTCGATTGCTACGGGTTTTGTGCTCATTTACGTTTGTATCGTTTAAGTTCTGCCTCGAACTGGGCGGCGATGTCGCTCCCGTCGTCGGCTCCGGCGGCTCTGCCGTCGGCGTTGATTTTCTCTTTTTGTTCGTCGGCGGAGATATACCTCGGTTGATCCAACAGCATCAGGCGCAGCGTGAGATAATCCACCCTCCAAAGTATGTAGTGTATGCTCCAGCCCGTCGCCGAAGCAATCTGCCAGATCGACCCGAAAGGGCTATGGGGGCCATCCATGTAGCCCTTTAACTCCTCTTCCTTTTTTGGCTCAAGGTCGGCCTCATCGGATTTAATTCCTCCGCCGATCTGATAATATCGCTGAAAGATCTGGCTCCCAGCAGGGTCATATACTTCTTGTGCGCTCCAAGAATGAACCTCACATCGACAAACTCACGGATGAGCCAAGCGACGATCGGTGTCAGTAGCCTACCGGACAGAAAACCCCGGCAAACGGTCAGAGCGATCATCTTACTCAGCGTCTTCCCGTGTTGCGCCATAAATGCGTCCTGCTGCTCCTGCGTAAAAGAACGCATCTTCTCGTATGTCGCTCCCATTTTAAGGCGTAGCCGCGAGATCCGTATCTGACCGCCCAACCGTGGGCGCCGCATGGTTACGCGCGGTTTCCAACTCTTTTTCGCAAACGGGATTCTGACCTCCTTAAAAGGGACGGAGACGCCCTGTTCCAGTAACGCCTCCGCCGCCAACAGTTCCACTCCCATAGTGTGGGTATCGATTACAATTCGGGAATGTCGTCGATTTCGTAGGGCGCAGTTCCATCCTCCGGCAACTGCGGCTCAATCGCAACCTCGATCTGTGAAACAGAGGTCATATTGAGACTACCGCCAAGGTTGCCTTGAAGAATACCGTTGAAGATGGTGATTCGGTGTTTGGAGTTCGTTTCGATGATAAACTCGCCCTCTAGGACGACCACCTCGTGGGGGGCCTTCCATCCGGTGGCCACCTCGCCCGTCTTGACCACGGTGCCGCCCAGAAGAGCCGCCATAACCTCGTAGTCCATCTCAATGAGATTGAACGACGGGGCGATCGAGCCGTTCGATCCGGGGAGGGTTTTCACGGGGGCGCTCTGAGCCTGCTCCGCAAAGACCTTCGAGGCCTCGCCCTTGCTCCCGTTCATCTGGAACGAGTCCTTCAGAATGTAGCCGAGGGTTTTGCCCTTGAATTTGAGGAGACCCACTCCGTACATAAATTTTTGTGCCATATCAAATGATTTTAAGTGTTTTTACTCTTGTTCCAGTGGAAGCGTCGCCACTCCCTCCGAGGTAAATTTGCGAATAGTCTTCTCCATCGAGGCCACCCGTTTGGTGAGTTTTTCAACCTGACCGACCAATTCGCCGCGTTCGGCAAGCCACGCCCGTTTCTCTTCGACCAGTGCCAAAGATTTTTTCTGCTCCTCTACCAGTTCTCCCGTAAGGGTGCGGTTGTGGTCTGTCAGATCCCTTATAGACTTCAACAGTGGCGCAATTGCCTCGTTGATAATCTGAAGGTCGGTTTGTTTGTTGGCACGGCGCGTCTTTATATTCGCTCCAAGCCAACCCAATACCGCCGTAAGTACGGGGAGGATGTATTGAGAGTATTCGCCCATAATTCCTACCGGTTTACACCAATGGTTTTCAGCCACGCCTGCACATCGAACGACGGGCAAGCCTTCGCCGCAAGGGCGTTGTGACCGACGATCTTCGCACCAGGGAACCGTGCGTGAAAGTCTTTGACATACGCCTCCAGCGCCTTGCTCTGCTGAGGGGTGCGCGTGTCCTTGGGAGTTTTGCCGTCTTTGGCCACGCCGCCGACGTACACAACGTGGCGGGATGAGGAGTTATACCCCGCCGCCCCGTTGGTAACCTCCCAAGGATCCACGTTCGCATCCTCGTTGTTATCTACCAGCCGCTCGACGACCCCGCTCTGGTGGATCATATCGGTATATCCCACCTGCTTCCATCCGCGTCCGCCGGCACCTTTGGGCGCGGTGTGCCAGTGTCGAATGTCTTCGACACTGACCGCCCGTCCCTCAGGTGTCGCGGTACAATGGATTACAAGCCGTTCGAGCCGTGCCATTAGATCTCGGGGTCGGAAGGTTGGGGGTATTCAGCGTAACCGGCGGCCACTGCGGCCTCCGCACGCTCCTTGTTGAATTCGACCTCGGTGCCTACTTCGTAGCGCACCTTGTTGTCGTCTTTGTCAACGCACGCCGTCAGCATGACGATCTTGACCTTGGTAACTTCTTTCTCTTTGCTCATGATATTGTTTTTTAAGGGTGAATGGTTTAGATTTGGGGTTCGCGGGTATCCAGCACAACACACTCCTCGCCGAAGGCGACGTTGGTGTCGGCTTTCATCAGCATTTTGAAGAAATAGCGCTCGCCGGCGTTGGTCAGTTTGTCGATCTGAATCACGTCCATATCGTCCTGAAGGTTCACGGCCGCCCAGAGGTTGGTCGTGGTGTCCATACCGGTGATGGTGGCGACGATCACGCCCGACGGCCAGTTCGCCATATACTCGATACCAATGCCCTTGTAACGAGAGGCGTTGGTGTCGGTATAGTTCGCGCCCTTGCTCGGCTGAGCGGTCAGTTCCTCGTCGTACTGGTCGAAGTCCTCGACCGACATCAGGATACGCAGACCGGGGTTGCTACGCATCGTAGTCGGGATTTTGTCCTTGACCGCTTTGAGTTTTTCGAGCATCGTGGTTGTAGTCGTTTCGACCTTGACGATGTCGGTATTCGCCAAAATGCGGGTGAGGATACCGTTGAACAGGCTGTCGTCGTCAGCGCCCTCTTTGCCGACGATAAAGTGCTTGCCCAACTCGAACTTCACCGCTTTGGCGAGTTCCGCCAAAAGGGCGTTCTGCGCCCCGGCCGGCAGTTCGGAGAACACGAGGTTACCCTTGGGCTGGTACTTGCGCCAGATCTTCTCGAACGAGCGGGGGTTGAACGTGGCAAAGGCCATGAAGTCCACGGGCTTCAGTTCGACCTCCGAATAGTTGAAGTCGCCCTTGCTGTCGCTGTTCTCCGGCTGCTCTTTGCGCTTCTGGAGCATCTTGCCCGTCTTCAGGCGCGGGATGCTGAATTTGTCGCTGATGCCGGGCTCGATGTGGATGAGTCCCTTTTCGACCAGTTCGTTGCCGGTGGCCGCCACGGTGAGGAG
Source organism: Alistipes sp. (assembly GCA_031285345.1). Lineage (GTDB taxonomy): Bacteria > Bacteroidota > Bacteroidia > Bacteroidales > Rikenellaceae > UBA940. Next base: position 42,649 of record JAITWI010000046.1, on the reverse strand, counting down.
CTGCTCCAGTACCTCGCCGCTGTAATTGGTGTTTTGAATGTTGAGCATAGTATTCTATTTTTTGTTGTTTGCGATTTCGTCCATGCGTTTATCCCATGCGCTCGCCCCGGGATCACCTCCGCCGGCCAGCACATCGACCACGCGCTTGGCCGGTTTGCGGCGACCCAGTTGAGCCTTGTAGGTCTCGGGTGAGGCCTTGTATATCGCCTTAAACTCGGCTCTCTCCGGCTCGGCGATACGGTTGGTTTTCACGGCATCCTCCAGTTCGGCATCGACCTCTGCATCGGCTGCCGCCTCATCGGCGACCCTGCGAGCTTCGGCCTCGGCGGCGAGGCGCGTGTTTTCACTCTCCAGACCGGTAACCTTGGCGGCTTCGGTCTCCAAATTCTCGATGCGCTCCAGCACATCCTCGTCCGTCGCGCAGTTTGCGAACGACGCGCGTTTTTTCAGTTTGTCAAGCATATTGGTATTTTTTGGTTGTACATTCACTCGGTTCAACACGATGTTGTAAATTTGATCACGATTGCTGTTATCGGGCACGGGTTCGGCATCGTATATAGCATCAACGAGGCCGAGGGCAAGCGCGTCTTGTGCCGTCAACCAGTGATCCTCGCCATCGAAATAGGTTTCACGGATTTGTTCGGTGGTCTGCCCTGTGCGCTTGGAAAGCATATCGCTAAGGGTGTTCTCCAGTATTTCCATTTCCTTGAGCAGACTGGTTATGTCCGCCCTGTTTCCATAAGCACCGGCGCTCACACTATGGAACATTATGCTGCCGAACTGACTTATCTCGACCCTGCGACCGCACATAGCAATCAGCGCGGCGATCGAAGCCGCTATCGCATCAATATAAATCGTGACCTCGACCTCTGACGGAATCCGAGTAATGGCGTTGATTATTGCAATGCCGGCGTGAACCTCTCCTCCGATAGAGTTAATCCGAATGTCTATTTTTTTGCAGGTCGCGGCGGCGTCCATTAGAACCCGGACAAAATCCGCGCTGTGGTTTGCATCGCCCCACTCACCAATCTCGCCATACAACAGAATGCAACAGCTGCTGTCGGGGCCTGGGATCATATTGAAAAATCTCTGTGTCATCGTCATATCGTTTTTGTTGCGGGAGAGGGATTCGAACCCCCGACCTCTTGGTTATGAGCCAAGCGAGCTACCTCTGCTCCATCCCGCTGTATGTAGGGTTTACCTCCACCCTCAGGCCGTCTTTCCGTTTGTCAGCCCATGTCAGCCCTCACACACTTTTCTGTTCCACCCGGGGCGGTACACTATATAAATCGGAGGATCTGCGCGGCGGTTCGAATAGTTGCGCCATCGGTGCCTATCCATCTTCTTAGTCAATTTGGCGACGAGCACTCGATCTACGGCATTCGCCTGAAGCTCGGCGGCGTGGTCGGCGAGTACCTGATTCCACGCCCGGTCGCTCGCTCTCTCAAGCGTCTCGATGTCCGAGGCGGAAAGTCCGTGTCCCGCGTCGATGGCGGGGGCAACGGTGATCGCCGTGGTGGTTTCGTGTTGCACCTTCTCGCCCCCCGGGGGCGACCCGTAGGCGGCGGAGTGTCCGATAAGGAAAATCCCCATACAGAAGAGGAGTCCTAAAATCTTTTTCATTCGATCTGTTTTTATAGTTCCGGGACTATTCCCGAGACAAAATTGTAGGTTAATATCACCTCCTGCAAATCGTAAAAGCATGATAACCGTGTACAGCGTTATGATGACCGCCCACACGGTTATCATGCTTTTTCAATTTGCGCCCACCGCTTTATAGTGTCAATTTTGTCGATAGAAAAAAGCAATCGTAATGGCTGAATTGACCAAAGAACAGAAGAAAGAGTGGGCGGGGATGCTCTACCTAAAGGAGAGCCTCACCCAACAGGAGATAGCCGACAAGGTCGGCGTGAGCCGAAAGACTATCGGCAACTGGGTCGCCGCCGAGAAGTGGGAGGAGCGCAAAGCCGGTATCACCCTCACGCGGGAGACACAGATCACCAACCTATACCGGCAAGTGGCGGAGATAAACAATGCCATCGCCGGACGTGAGGATGGACAACGGTTCGCCACCGTCTTCGAAGCCGACATCTTGGCGAAATTATCGAAAAGCATCAAGCAATTGGAGACAGAGGTCGGGATCTCCGATGTGATCAGCGTGGCACAACGTTTCGTGAAGTTCGTCCGTGGGTTTGACCTCGATAAGGCCAAGAATATTACCCGCCTGTTCGACGCATTTATAAAGGAGAGTTTATGAAGCAGACAGATAGGGATGCCCTACGGGAGTGGGAACAGTTTAAGGACGACATTCGGCGCGCTACGCCGGTCGATCCCGATATGTCGCCGGCCGACATCGAGCGCCACCGCGCGGAGTTGGAGAAGAAACCCGTCGAGTGGATGCGATTTTTCTTTCCCGCATACGCAAAATATGCCTTCGCCAAATTTCAGGTAAAGGCGATTATCCGGTTGATTAAAAACGGAGAGTGGTACGAGGTACTGTCGTGGTCGCGTGAGCTGGCAAAGAGTACGATATGTATGTTCATCGTATTGAACTTGACCCTCACGGGAAAAAAGAAGAACGTATTGCTGACCAGTAACAACAAAGACAACGCCGTCCGGTTGTTGGCGCCGTACAGGGCGAACTTGGAGGCCAACGGTCGTATCAAAGCCTACTACGGCATCCAGCAGTCGGTGGGGAACTGGGCCGAGGATGAGTTCATCACACGTGACGGCGTGGCGTTCCGTGCGCTCGGTGCAGGGCAGAGTCCGCGCGGTAGCCGCAACGAGGCGATACGTCCCGATGTCCTGCTTATGGATGACTTCGACACCGATGAGGAGTGCCGCAACCCGGACATCCTGAATAAGAAGTGGGACTGGTTCGAGAAGGCTCTCTATCCGACCCGCTCGACCTCTGAGCCGACGCTGGTTCTGTGGTGCGGGAATATCATCGCTCGCGACTGCTGCATCACCCGGGCCGGGGCCAAGGCCGACCATTGGGACATAGTGAACATCCGCGACAGCGAGGGCAAGTCCACTTGGCCGGAGAAGAACACGGAAGAGGATATCGACCGGGTACTCTCAAAAATCGGCACAAAAGCCGCGCAAGGGGAGTATTTCAACAACCCCGTCACCGAGGGCGAGATATTTACCGAACTGACGTGGGGTAAGGTGCCATCATTAAAGCAGTTCCAGTTCCTCGTAGCCTACGGCGACCCTGCGCCCAGCGAAAAAGTGAGCAAACAATCCTCCACCAAAGCGGCGTGGCTCTGCGGCTGGTACAAGGATAAATTTTATGTAATCAAGGGGTTCCTCGATCGCGGGCTCAACTCCGACTTCATAGATTGGTATTTCCTGTTGAACGAATACGTCAAGGGACAGACGGTGGTCTATAACTATGTCGAAAACAACTCCCTTCAGGATCCATTCTTTCAGCAGGTATTCAAACCTCTGCTCGCCAAGAAGCGACAGGAGAAGGGTATCGAACTATCCATCACCGCCGACTCGGACAAGAAAACCGATAAAGCGACCCGCATCGAGGCGAACCTCGAACCGCTCAATCGTGAGAACCGTCTGGTGCTGAACATCGACGAGAAGGACAATCCGCACATGAAGCGCTTAGCCGACCAGTTCCTGCTGTTTACCCTCTCGTTGAAATTCCCCGCCGACGGCCCCGACTGCGTCGAGGGAGGCCTCAGAATAGTAAGAAAAAAGGTCGGGCAACTGGCACCGCCGGTCGTCGTGACTACCGCAGATATGCGAAGACTCAATAAACACCGCATTTGAAAATGGAAAATTTTATCAGTAAACAGGATTACAGCGCCTCGATCCATGCCGAGATACTCGATGCCGTGACCCGGGCGGACGACGCGGTCATTGAGGTCTGCGAGGATAGGGCGATCGCCGAGATGAAAGGATACCTCACCGGCAAGTACGATACCGACAAGGCCTTCGCGGCGAGAGAAAAGGAGCGCCACGAGTTGCTTTTGATGATGGCGATCGACATTGCCGTCTATCACATCTTTTGCATCCACAACCCCCGCAACATCTCGAAGATACGCGAGGAGCGGTACAAACGGGCGGTGGAGTGGCTCAAGGGCGTTCGGCGCGGCGACATCGTCGTGGACGGGCTCCCCGTGGCCGGCGAAGAGATCCGGGACAGGAATTCGGATCATATCCTAATGAGTAACCCCAAACGCACATCACATATATAGATATGGCAAAGAAAGATAACGGTAAGATCACCGCCGGCGGCAACCTCCGTAAAACAGACACACAGACGATAGTTCTCTCCCCGACGGTGCGCTTCGGCCTCGACCTGGGAGGATGGATGAGCGCTATAAAAAACGCCGATGCGATCGACTGGCCCCGCCGTGTCAAACTCATCGACATGTATGAGGATATATCCCTCGACACGCACGTCCAGTCGGTGATGGAGAAATACAAATCCACCATTTTGGCCTCGCCGCTCCAGTTCCAACGCAAGGGGGAGGTCGATGAGAAGATACAGGAGATCATCGAGAGCCCGTGGTTCGGCAAAATGCTGGAGGACTTCATTATGGTACCGTGGACGGGTGTCGGCGGCTCGCTGTTCCAGTTTTATCGAGACGGTCAGTGGTTGAAATACGACCTTACTCCCTCCAAACACGTCGATCCCATCAATAGGCTAATCCGACGCAACCAGCACGACACCACGGGTCAAAGCTGGGATAATTTCTCGAACCTCCTTTACATCGGTGAGCCGCGGCAGATCGGCAAGTTCGCATCCATCGCCTACTGGGTCATCGTCAAAAGAAACAACGTCGGCGACTGGATCCAGTTAGCCGAGATCTTCGGGCGTCCGCTGACCGATGCCACATACGATCCGAACGATCCCGAGGCTCGGCAGAAGTTGGCGAACGACATTGCCAACCGAGGCTCTATGACGGCGTTCATACACCCCGACGGCACGAACATCAAACTGATAGAGGCCGCCGGTCTCTCCGGCGGAGCGAATGTGTACGAGCGTTTGCACGTTACCAGCAACTCGGAGATTAGTAAGATGGTGCTGGGCAATACCCTCTCAACGGAGGTCAGCGACAAAGGGACGCAGGCACTCGGAGCCGTACAGCACGAGGATCAGCAGGATGTTATGTCTCGCGCCAAGCGCCGCCTGCTCCATATCCTGAACTACGAGCTCACGGACGTGTTCCAGAATCTCGGTTTTAACACCAAAGGCGGCAAGTTTCTGTTTGTACCCAAGCCGACCAAGAGTCTGGCGACCGATATTTTGGTCGATCAGCAATTGGTAAATATGGGCGTACCCCTCAGCGATGACCATTTCTATGAGTATTATGGTCGGCCGAAGCCCGACAACTACGATGAGCTAAAAGCGCAGCGCATGGCGGCAATGACACCTCTGCCGCCCGTGGATGACCCCGAAGATGACGAGGATCCGGAAGGCGACGAACCTCAAAAACCACAGGATCCGAAAGAAAAAAACTTCAAAAACCGCCTCTCCCGTTTTTTCGGGGAAGCCCTCGGCAAGGGGGCTTTAGGCTGGTAATGCGGGAACTCTACCGAAACGCGGCAGGGAACCCCGAAAATACGTTTACATTCGATAACGAGGCTCTTGCCGCCTCTTTGGAACGTATTTACAGACAAAAGTTCGATCCAAAAAAAGAGATAGACGAGGACTTGTTTAATGCCATCCGCGAAGTTCTCGACGACGGTATCCAGCGCGGGTTTACCTCTGTCGCCGGCGACAGGTATCAGGACTTTCTGAGTACGCTCAAAGGCAACGCCAGTGTGTTTGCGGCGTTCAAAACCCACCGGATGCAGAACGATGTGGCCGGACAGTTGTTGGACGAGAACGGCGAACTCAAATCGTTCGCGCAGTTCAAAGCCGACACAGCCGGCGTGGTCGGGCATCACGTCGATCGGTGGCTGAAGACGGAATACGACACGGCGGTGATCCGCGCCCACCACGCGGCAGACTGGCAACAGTTCGAGCGCGAGAAGGATATTCTGCCGAACCTCCGGTGGAACAAGAGTACCAGCCTCGAACCGAGAGCCAGTCACCGGCTATTCTGGGGACACATCTGGCCTATCGACGATCCGTTTTGGGCGCAACACCGCCCTGGCGACGAATGGGGCTGTAAGTGCTCCCTCTCCAGCACCGACGAGGCTCCGACCGATAATACGTTCGGGCGGCAGATGCTGCCCAAACCATTGCCCGGTTTGGGCGGCAATCCGGGCGTTACCGGCAAGGTGTTCAGCGATGACCATCCCTATGTGAAAAACGCCTACAAGGGAGCCAAGCAGGCGGTCGATGATTTGTTGCGGCGGCTGAATATTGCGATCGAAGAGGTCGTGGAGCGAAAGTTCAAAAGCGGGGGCGTTCTGCAAATGCCGAAGGGGCTTCAACAAAACGCGGTCGAGCAGAAGAGCAACATAAAAGGCTACACCGAACTTGCCAAAATGCACGGCGAGCGGTACAAACTTCTCAATGTGGTAAACGAACACGGGCGCAAGAATCCGGATGCCTACAACCTCCGAACCGGGCGGTACTCCGATATGAAGAGTCCGCAAACCGACAACGGCAAGAATGCGATTCAGGCTTCCATTAAATCGGCGGCGGCACAGCGAGTGGGCGAGGTGTATATCGTTTTGGAGAAGGAATATCCGCGCCGCACCATCTACGAGGGGTTGAAAGCGGCCTTGCAGGGTAACAGGGCGCGGAGCGTGAAGGATATAATTATTCGCTTCCCCGATGGAGAACTGCGCCGCTATGATGCCGACAAACTGCGGGCCGTGATAAAATAAAACACCGGGAACTACCTTGCGGCGACTCCCGGCGTTGGGGGTGTGCCGTAAGACGGCCCACCATTACACCGCAAATATAACAACATTCGTGCAAAAAACAATGACTCAGGCAGAATTTATTCGCGAAATACAAAAAGAAAGGCAAAAACTGGACGATCTTTTCCGCCGAAAACTGCCTGTCATTGTCGGTCGTATGGCCAAGGATCACTATCAGGACAACTTCCGAAAGGGTGGGTTTGTCAATAACGGCCTCCAAAAGTGGGAGCCGGCAAAACGCATAACCTCCGGGCGCAAAGATGCCGGGGCCAAGTACAAAACGCTTATGAGCAGTAAGAACCATCTGTTCAGCGGCATCCAGTACACACCTGGCGACAGCCGAGTAGTCATCTCGGATCCGATACCATACGCCGCCGCCCACCAGTTCGGAGAGGCCATCACGGTACCCATTACGGCCAAAATGCGCCGCTTTGCGTGGGCCAAGCACTACGAGGCCGGCGGTGGCTCAGATAGCGGCACGGAGGGTGAAGAAAATACGAATACGGAGGCTTCGTTCTGGAAAGGACTGGCGCTTACAAAAAAGACATCGCTAAGCATCAAACTCCCTGCCCGCCCATTCATCGGCCAGAGTGCGGAGCTCACGAAAAAGATAGAGGACAAAATCGACATCGAGGTCAGAAAAATCATAACCCTATAACGATATGGAAAACTTATTTCTTGAAATTATGCGGCAGATCGGCGAGCAGATGCCGGAACTGCGCACCATAGACGAGGATTACGGCCAACTCGCCTACGACGAGAACGCCGGCGCTTACCCCGTCATATTCCCCGCCGCACTGGTGGGTAATATCTCACTGGACTGGACCACCCGGGGAAGCATCCAGCAGGGGACGGGAACCCTCCTCGTTCGCCTCGCGATTGACTGCTACGACGATACGCACCTTGGATCCGGTACTGAAGATAAGATTGCTGAGCGCCAGCAGATGAACGGCCGCCTGTGCCGGGCGCTGCACAATTTTCAGCCTCTGCCGGAGATGGGGGCGTTGGAGCGCACAAGGAGCGTCGATTACACGTTGCAGGGGCCGGGCAATATCAAAGTGTACGAAACGACGTTCGCCTTCGAGGTGGTGGATCGCGGCGTGGCTACTCCCCTTTGAACAGGCTGAGTTGCGCGGTGACGGGGCGCGGTCTCCTGGCGACCGCAAGATACTGTTCCGGCACGAATGAGTCGTATTTCTCCCTGATGATCTTCAGGATACGTTCCTCCGACAGAAAAAACTCTTTCTCGGACAGAACCCGCAGCGCATCGTCGAAGCGCAAACGCTCTACCTCCGTCCAGTAGTAGTACCGGAGGAGTAGCTTTTCGTCCCGCCTGTAGATCAGGTCTCTATTGCGCCCTTTGCCCATTGTGCAAAATTACTCATTTTTGCCCCAAGATAGCCGGATATTCATATAGAAAAAGCCTGTAAAGTATATTTTTACAGGCTTTTATTAACGCGGTTAATAGAAAATGACTAATCCCTGATTGTTATGAACTCCGCTGACTGGATCGTCGTGTGAGGATTGCGGCTGACGATCTCCTGCCGGCGCTCCTTTACTCGCTTGGTTCTCCAAAGAAAACCCAAGAATCGCTTGTATTCCACATGCTCGACATAGACCAGACTGTCGCGGCTCTCGATTCGCCCCGTAAAGCGATTTTCGCCGTCGATACAGCCCTCGAAGTCAATCCACGGATCTCGGTACTCGACACACGTCAAAGTATCCGTATCGGCGTATTCTTCACGAATAACGACGCTATCCCGCGCCACCGTGCTAAGTTCGTAGATGGTCGCCGTCTGGGCGGTCGTAACCCGCTCCAGATCCTTCATTCTCGTCCGAAGCGTGCCGATCAGCGCCGCGTCGTCCGCCCGGTACTTTTTGAACTCCGACAGTTTCAGTTCCAGACCGCGAACGGTAGCGGCGTTCAATCCCTCCCGCGTTTGGTAACGCTCGACGGAATCGAGGAGTACCGTCATATTCTGACGGTACACATCCCGATCCTGCCGGAGCGTCCGGATCCTCGCCTGCTGAACACCAATGATGCCCAGCAACAAGAGAACGGCGATGCCTATGTAGATGTACTTTTTCATCGCTACAGCCGGTTAAAACTCGGTTCCACGCGCCGAAACTTGCCGTTTTGGTCGCGTTCCTCAAAGTAGAAATAGATAGCCGTACCCTCGACCGTGTTCGACTCCTTGAACAGTTGCATAATCTCGGAGTACTCCCTGTCGTCGAAATCATCCTCCAACTCGTAGAGACGCGAGATTGACTTGTAGTCCAGATCTCCGGCCTCGTTGCGCTGGATCATCATCATAGCCAGCTTGTACATCGGGTTCTTCGTGCCGTCCTCCTTATTCTTGACCCACTCGCGTAGAAATTCAGTGAGCCTCTTTTCCGCGATGTCGGCCCGCTCGTCGAAACCCTTGACCTTAGATCCCTTGACGTTGAACCGGAACGTGTCATCTGCCAGCACAAAGCCCATTTGGTCACCGCGCTTCAGTTGCCCGTAGTCCTTCAGCACCTCGAAAAACCCCTCCGACTCCGTGCGGAGCCACTTTTTGAAGTCGGTACCGTGTTTAAGGTACGCACTGAACCGGGTTTTGATCTGCGTGATAAAATCGGCACGAAGGCTCTCATACGCCTCTTTTTGCCGCTGCTTTTCAGTTGTAGTCGCCGTCTTTAATTCGCCGAGGAGGGCCGCCTTTTCCTCGGGAGACAGGCCGGCAATCAGCGCCGCCCGCTCCTCCTGTGTCATTGTTTTTGCTTCCATTTTTCTAAAAATTAAGTATTTGTGTTTGTTATTCTGTTACCCAAATGAATTCTGAATACTCTTTTGCCCGGCTCGGCACCCCATTCGATGCGCCCCTCTCCGATGGACAGTCCCTTCCACTCAAATAGTGACTTTGGTGCATCTCGCCTATATCCCACGGTGAGCTCCACCGCGTCGTATTCCCGTACTTTCAAATTGTAGTCGGCGGCGATGTCGGCCAGCGGAGCGTCTGAACACTGCAATTCCGTCTCGAATAGATCGTGTAGCGCGCGATCGAGTTTGCCTTCAAAAAACCGCGAGATGTAGTGCCCCTTGATGTCCCTGTACTCGTCGCCTTTGAGACCGGCGTATATTTTGCCGTACCACTGAGCCTTGATTGGCAATCGTAAAATTTTCATATTATCACTTTCGTTTTGTTCCGGCGACTGCAACCACACCGCCGCCGGATTAGTTGCTACTCGGCCGGTTCGAGTTCCGTAATCGGGAACCACTCGTACTTAACCTCGCCGTCCACCGGGGTGGTGAGAGTCACCTGACCCTGCGGTACTCCGTACAGGTGTTGGCTGGTGGCGGTGAGCATTCCGGCGAAATGCGACACCCGGCTACGGACGTAATCGCCCAATTTCAATTCTGTATTCATTCTGTTTGATTGTTATGTTGCCCTCTGACTGCTTCGGGCGTTGCTTGTTCCGGCGGCAGGGATCAGTACGCCGCCGGAGGGGTGTTATTCCGTTTTGGCGCACCACTCATCACAATAGCCACTGGAACCGGGAGTATCTTCGCCTAATGCGCAGCACTCGTCGGGAATGTCGCCACACTGGTATTTTAAGCGTGTCGCCGCATCTCGAAAGTTGGCGCAGGTTTCGCACACTTTTCTCCCGTTATCCGTGATTCGCGCCCAGTCTTCTTTGGCTGCCGTCATACAGCCGGAGCAAAGACTGTTATCTCCATCGTCGATTCCACAACCATCGTCGCAGTTCGAACAATAGGCCTCGCCGCATCCGTCGCATCGATCGATCTCTCCGCCGCATTTGTCGCAGATTTGTTCCTCAATCTCGCTCATATCCTTGCCCATCAGTCTGTCGTAGAGGTCTCCCGCCTCCATTTCGAGGGGCTCCCATCCGAAAATAGGCGGCTGTTTCGTGGACATCGGATCGTGGGTGTAGAGGTTGCCCTCGGCGATCCCTCGCACCCTTTTGATAAATTCTTCGCGTGTCATAGTTTATTCGTTTTTGTCATAGCGTTTTAAGGCCAGCCGGGCCAGTTCTATTAACTCATCAAAGTACCAAACTGCGGGGACACATCCGTTTTCGTGCTTTGCCATTTTCTTGCAGAATTTCACCATCGGTGCTACGCTTGCCTCCGCGTCCTGTTCGGCGAACTCAACGGCTCTCTCGGCGTTTACGACGGAAATAAGATCATACCCCGCTTGACCCGCAAACCGGCATTCACGGATTTGTGCTTTTGCTTTTTCACTTTTCATTGCTTTATATTTTTGAAGTGTTCAATAATCTCTTCGGTGGTGGCTTTATCCCAAATCAATTTAGTTAATCCGAGATCGTCATGCTCACTCAAAGCCCATTCCCCTGTGTTAATGTTGATAAACCACTGCTTACGGTCGTTATCATCATTCATTGCCGCTAAAGCTTTGAACAGGTCGATGTCGGTGCCACAGTGCTTAATTTTGCGAATGCCCTTTATTCCATCGGCGCACCAATGCGAATGAATGATGCCATCTCCGTGTGTGTAAGTAAAGTGCCAACGTCCGCCTAATGAATTGACGCTATATCCGATGGACTTTAACCATTCGAATAATTTTTCTTGCTCTTTTCTGTCCTCGACAGAGACAGAGCAGGGGGTGGTGAAATTCATTGCAGTTACCATTTTATCGTTATGTCAAATGGCTCGTGCTTGTCGAGATCGACGCGACCATCCGCCGGCTTACCGTCGTATGTCCACGAAACCCTGAAATCACGATGCTTGCGACAAAAAAAACGAACTGCGTGATGCTCCTCGAAAGCCCATATTTTACACTTGAATGTCAGAGAACGCTCACCTCTTTTTGCGCGTGCCTTGATGGTATTCAGTATCTTTCCATAGTGTGTAATCACCGCCCCGCGATACCTTTTCCTATTGTATCCAGTGGCAGTGGACTTGGCTTTTTCTGCTGTTAATTTCATTGCTGTGATATTTTAGGTGTGTAATAAATGTTGTTTTCGCTCTTGCGGATCTCGGCGAGCATTGCGTCAAGGGTCGCGTGTTTCTCCGCCTGTTTCCGGCGGCGCGTGACCCATATCTTTTGACCTATTGCGCTGCGCTCTTCCGGCGATCGTCGGGCCGTGTGTACAGACACATCGTTTTTCCGGTCGATATACAGGTTCTCGGGCTCAACGTTGAGATGATCCCCGTCCCGATGGAACACCGCGTAGCCTTCGGGAACCGGCCCGTTGTGCGTCATCCAAACGTGATGCGATAGTTTGACCCACCGCCCGGCGACCTTGAGGTAATCGCCGTTGTAGCGCCTCGAAATCGTCCCGTCCGGCTTGGTGGCGGCGCGATTGCGTTCTGCCGTCCGCGCCTGGTTGGCCTTGATTTTCGCGTGAACCTCCGGCGACAGCCACTCCCCCATCTTACGACCTTTGTTGAAGGGGGTGTAACCCTTTTTGAACCCCTGTTGCGCAAGGAAAATATCGCTTTTGTGAAGCCCCATTTTGTGGGCTTTGACCGCGATAGATTGCGGGGAACGGTAGAGGATCGCCGCCAGCTCCACGTTGCTGTTGTTGGCGTACCGAGCCGTCAGAATCTTGATGTCGTCTTTGTCCCAACGCTTTGCCATAGGTCAATTTATTACCCGGGCTCCCGGAAATTGAGCGCACATGTCGAGAGTCCACAGCGCCGCAACCGGCTCGGCGGAGAGAGGTTTACGAGCGATGGCCTCCAACTTAGGAACCAGCCGCGTGAGCTCTTCGAGCGAGAGTTGCCGGAACGCCTTGCCTGCGATGCGTGAGTTCAAGCAAAACTCATCCACAGCGGCCCAGTCTGAGGTGTCGATGCCAAGTTTCTGCATCCGTTTGAGGACTGCCGACCGCTTGCGCTTGATCTCCGCCGTGAAATCCTTTTGGGACAGACTCGATGCCCTGGTGTTTTCCAGGCTGTCGCACATACGGCGGTACTCGTCCGCATCCATCTCCCGCAGGGAGATCGTCCGACCGTGGGTAAACGCTTTCACGAGATTCTCTTTCATCTCCTCGTGGTCACCCGGCAGAGGCTTAATCAGCGCGAAAAACCGGGAATAGTTTTGTGTCTTTTTCATATCCGTATCCGATTGGCATTGTGTTGTTGTATCGTCTCGTAAATCTCCTGCCACCCAGGGAGGCCGCCAAGTTGGCGGTCGTCGATGTAGATGTCGGCGGACACTTTGCGTGCGTCGCCGCCGTATTTTGCGATGTTGGCTGGGTGGTGATCGTTCACCCTGTCGAACGGGATCTCGTGGTGAAGGAGCCAGTTCACCATCGCCGTTTGCTCAGCGCGCTCCCTGCAAGTCCAAATTATGAGGTAGTGCCCGTCGGCCTTTAGGCGACGCATTGTGTCGATCGCCCACGGCATCGGCTCGCCGATGGAGGGCCACACCCCGCTGTGCAGGGTTCCGTCAAAATCTACTGCTATAATCATTTTCGTTCAAATATTTCGGTTAATTGAATAATGAGGTGTAGCTTAGCCTCATCGAGACACTCTCGACAGTACGGGCTGGCCGGTATGTCGGGATCGCAAACGGGGAAAAACGCCACCGCCTGTTTGCCGCACTCGACGCACCTGTGGTCGCGAGCGTATGTTGTTTTTCCGTTCATATTATTCTTCTCCCCAAAGTTCTTTTGCGCGTTCCTCCCAAATCGTATAATATCCTCTTTGTCCTACTGTTCGACCGAGCGAGAAGGCGCGGAATTTATCGACATAGACCTTCAACTCGGCATCGTATTTCACCTTCTTAGCCGCCCGACCGTCGGGCTGGGCTCCATCCGCGTGGCTGATGAAAATGATCAGTTTGTCGGGGTGCCGCTCCTTGAAGGCGATATAATCCTTATAACCCATCTGCGTGTACTGGTAGCTGTCGATCACCACCACCTCGGGAGATCTCGGCTTCAACAGCCGTTCGCTGAATTTGTCGAGCGGCTCGCCCGGGATGACCTGGAACCCGCCGCGCCGGCACTGCTGCATATTGTAGTCGCGCACCGCGTTCTGCATCGTCAGGCTGCTCCTCTGTTCGAGGCTGTTGTAAACGACCCTCTTCCAGCGCGCCAGCTCTTTACACAACTGCATCACGAAACTCGTTTTGCCGCTGGCCGAATTGCCCCATACGATCCACACACCGACCCACTCGGGACTCCCGAACGCCTCCTCCCACGCTCCGGTAAAAGGGATCGTGGCTTTCTTCATTCTCAAAATATCTGTCGGGGAGAGTGCTTTCATCGGTTCGTGTGGTGTCAGGCGTTATTATTGTTTTTCTTTCGGATGGCAACGACTTTTTTCTGGACGCGGCGCAGGTCGAGGTCGGCGTTCACGGCATCGACCCTGACCGCTTGGAGATCGCGGTCGCCGGTCACGCCATTCTCGAAGGCGATGTGCTGCACGTCATTTGTGTTGTTGCGATCCACGACATAGAACTTACGCCCGAGGCGACTCCACAACTCCTGATAACCGGGTTTATTGAGACGCAACCCGACCTCCATACGTTTCTCGATGTAAGAGGTAGAGAGGAACAGGATACCCGCCACTTCGTGGAGCCGGTTGTAGATGGTGATGAAATAGGCGATCAGGCTCTCGCGCAGTTTATCTCCCTCATCGAGTATTAAAAGCGGGTTCTCCAGCTCGGCAAGGTACTCGCAAACCTCGATGATCAGCAACCGGGCTTTTCTTTGAGAATTCACGCGCAAACCCACCGCCCGGGCGAGGTCTATTGCGAACTCCGATTTACTCATATCTGCGTCGCACTGGAGGTGAAACACGTTTTTCTCCTCCCGGGCGTACATAGTCGCCGCGACGGTTTTACCACTGCCGGCGGGTGAGACCGCCCAAGTGAAACCCTGTTCCTGCTGTGTGTCCCGCATAACGAATCGGAGATCCTCGACGGCGGTCGTATTGACATACGACCACTCTGTTTTCAAGCCACCGCCGCCGATCTGTGCCCGGAGACTCCGCCACATCGCATCGGAGATGTTAGGGAATTCAGGGTTGAGTGCGTTGCGAAGCGTGGTCGCCCCTACGTTTTTCAGCGTATTGGCCGCGACTTCCAAACTCGGAAATCGGGCGCAATACTCCCGCAAATTTTCTCGGATTGTGCTTTTTGCCTCTTCCGGCAAAAGTCTTTGTGCTACGTGTCCCATATTCGTAATTGATTACATTTTATCGTATCGTGACCCCATTTCAAGGGGCGTTTGGTTGCTGAGGAACTTGTGGGCAAGGCCTATATCCACAATCTCTTCGTAAGGTTCCGGAGCCGCCGCTTTCGACAGTTCGGTCATCACCCGTTCGACGGTTTTGGCCGAAACGCCCTTGATTTTGGGACGGTTGAGCCCGTGCTGTTCCGGAGCCACACCGTGGGCAGTCTCCAGTTCCGCCGCTTCCATCTGGCGCCGGATCCTCTCCTGCTCGGTCATGCGCGACATCGTGCGGATGAACTCCATGTCGCCGGGCTGTTGCTCTTGAATGGCCCGGGCAAAGCAGGCGTATGGGTGGGCATCGGTAACGTAGCGCAGGCCGCCGTTTTTGTCCTGCGAAAAGAGGCGGACGTGGGTCATATCGAGCGGGTCGTACATCACAACGAACTTGCGGTAGGTGTTGTCGCGGCGGAACCCAAGATCCGGCAGACCCTCTTTGTCAAACACCTCGAACGTGTATTTTTCTTTGTTTACGGTGATCGTGATGCCGTTCGGGGTGAACGTGACGGGTTTGTCGGTTTGCAACCAGAATAGCTCCATCAAGTCCAAGTCGCTGACGTTCTTAGCCTCGGCGTTCTGCGAGGAGAGGTACATCGACAGGCGCGGTTTGGCGGCTATGGGGTGCAGAGCCATATTCCACTCCTGCCGGGCCTTTGCGTAGGTCTCTTTCAACTCTTCAAGCGTGAACATGTGCTCCTTGTTGGCTTCTAAGAATTCGAGGTTCGCGGCCAGATTGTCACTACCTTTCGCCGTGATATTCGGCCCTGTAAATCGCCAGTCGCGGTGTAATACCTGCGACTGAAAACGACCGAAAGCGGACTCTATCGACTTGCCGGTGGGGCCGTAAGGAGCGGTATTTCGGGCGATGCGCCCGGTGATCCGCTCGAAAAAGCCGTTGTTCGCCCCCTTTTTGTGGCCGCCCTGGTTGTCGTTCACAATCTCGTAGGGGCGGTGGCGGTAGGTCTCGATCGCCATCCGGAAGGCGTGATATTGCGCGTCGAAGTTCTCGCGGTCGCTGATGTGGAAACCGAGGAACGTCTCGGAGTAGGCATCCATAACCTCGTACACCTGTGTCGTGCGAACGACCAACTTGCCGCCGTCGAAGGCCTTGTAGTAGAGGTTGAGTTTCGTGCCGTCGGAGTACCAGATCGCGTCACGCTGTCTGGCCATCTCTGTTTTGTGCTTGCGCGAATACCGCTGATGGGCATCCTGTTCGCCGTGAACGGCATCCCACCACCGAGGCTCTACTTCCGGGCGGTGGAGGAACTGGACGAGCGACTTCTCGGAGCGGAGCGGTTTCCATCCGCGCTCGATGGCGAGCCGGTTGATTTCGTCGAAGATCTGGGCGTTGTTGTAAACCGGCACCTTAGACCGTTTCAGCGCAACGATCTGGTCGCCTACCTCCTCGGTGATTTTAATCGAGTTGGCGTTGCCCAATTTGCCGGAGATCAGAGCCGAGTACCCGCTCTTTTTGTAGTCGTTGATTTTGTTCTGCAACTGCGACTTACCCTTCGGCAACGTGTGACCCGGGTACTCGCGGAAGTTCTCGGAGGTTGTGAGGATCGCCTCCCAGAAGTCGGCCGCCTGACCGCCGTGAGCCCTGCGCTTCGACCGCCGGTCGTTGATTAGCCTGATTAGCTGATTCAATACCGAGGCGTTGACCGTGTACTCGTCAATCTGTTCGTCTGTCATCCGCGAGCCGTCAGGCAACAGGTGGTCGCGATAGAACCCCCGCGCCTTGCCGTCGATCGCCAATTCCTCGGTGATAGGCTTACCCTTCAGAACCTCCTCCGGTCGACTGTATTTGTCAATGAAACGTGCTTTGTATCTCGGTGGTAGGGATTCGAATTCGATAAGGGCATAACAGCCGAGACCACCTCCTCGGCGCATCATTCGAAAGTAATTCCTATTGTAGTAACCTCTATAAATTGGCAACGTCATCACCGCCTCTCCGTCATCGGAGCGGATGAGATCCTCGACCGTCACGCAAATTCTGTTTTTGTAGTATTCCATAAAATACCTGTTTTTATATTTTGTTCCCGCCGGAGACTCGAACTCCGGCGTATGCCATTCGGGATTATTGCTTGGCCGCGAATCGTGGCCAAAAGCAATCTGTGAGTATTAGTTTCTCGCGATCGAGTTTGCACACGATTCCGGAGATGTCGTGAGCGAAATTGAAATCGTCGGTCGCCAGCAGATCCGCGAGCCTGAGCCGGCAGGCGTGATTATGCGTTGCGACGACATCCATCGCGAGAGAGATTTTGTCCCAATCGGGGAACATTTGGCCGGCTCGCTCCACGATTTTATCGACGAGCGTCCGCTCTTCAGCTGTTATATCAAAATTCGGTGTCATAATTCAGAATCTATTTCGGTTTCGTTGTAGATTGTTGCGATCATAGCCAGCGTGTCGGCATCGACGATCGCGATCCGGCTCCAGTACTTGCCGAACTCCTCGGGCGCGATCTCGTGATATGTCGTGATGGCGTGGGTAACCGCTTTCACGGATGACTCCACCGAGGCCCCGGCTACCTCGTAAGCCCGACCGATACGGATGTTGTCGGTTCTCTTTTCGTGTTGCAAAATCCTGTACGTCATGTGTGTGTAGGTTAATTTATTCGCTAAGTTCCTCTATCCAGTCGCCCACCTCGTCCAACATCTCTTGGAGCCGGTCGGTGCGCTCTTGGTGCTCTTCGCCCTTTTCGGACTCTTGCCACTCCTCCGTGCGGGCGTCGTGTATCTCGGTGCGCCGTTCGACCGACTCCTCCAGTGCCGCTTGAAGTTTTTCCAATGCTTTTTTTACCGCCGTCATGACTGTTGCAGGGCGTTAAGGTTCCTATCCAGTCCGGCAAGGGCGGCGGTGGAAAACGTGCCGATGTGATGTTTCTCTGTTAGTTCGATGAGGTTGTGTGTCGGGCATATCCAAATTCTGAATTCCCTGTCACCGAGGGTAGCATCCAGTGCATACTCCGGCAATCCGTCATCTTCGTGGGTAAATTCGAGCGTGTCCGGCTCCGCGCCGATTTTGTCTTTGAAGTAGCATCCGGCTACCATTTTTAATTTTTCCCTATCCATAGCGCAAATCGTTAGCTGAGTTTGAAAGAATACCCGCTGTTCCCAGGGTCGAGTTCGCCGGCCAGATACCAGTCGTCGTTGTTGTACACGGACATCGAGCAACGTCCGTATTTGGCGAAATCCTGCGCGTGGCGCAACAGGCGCCGAGCGGTGCGAAACTCACCCGATTGCACGAGGCGGCGGTGTAGCCTCTGCCAGTTTTTCAGTTCTTTTTTCATAGTGTCCCGTATTATTGATTTGTCGTGTTTTTAGCTTTCTCCCGTTTCTCCTCCCGCCGGATCTCGCCGATCGAGGCGACGACCATCACCGCGCAGATTACGACCATCGCCCACTGATGCGTCGCGCCGGCGAAGATCACCCCGCCGAGGGCGCAAAGGCCAAGCAGTCCGAAAATGACGGCGCCGGCGATGTTCTGATTCTTTTCCCATCTATCCATGTCGATTATTTGCTTAGGTTCGTGAATTTTTGGTTGCCCTCGTCGTAAACCACCCCGCCTTTGTCGATGGCGACCTTGCGGATCTGCCGAGCCAGCTTACTGTCCGACTTATAGTTCAAAGCCTGCCAAACCATCTCACGGGTGCACTCGAACGCCACTTTAAGGTCGCGTTTGGTGTTGTTCGGAACCGAGATGTACTTTTTCATATTTGTTTTTCGTTTTAATTTCTGTGCCGTTTCCGGGAATATCACTATATTTACCGCCCGTTAACAGTGTTAATACGGTGCAATATTAGCGACTTCTCGCGACATAGACAAATTATTTCGCGATTTATTTCGATTTTATATGAAAAATGACGAGACAATCCACGATAGAGTTAGCCAAATGGTTGATTACTTCGGAGATGGGAAGAATACTGTTTTCGCCAAAATAGTGGGTGAAAGCGAGGCAAATGTGCGTGGGTATAGGGCGAATGTGCTTCCCAAGCAACCGTTCTTGGAGAAAGTCGTGAGAAGTCTCGAAGTTTCCCACGAATGGCTTCTAACAGGCGAGGGCTCTATGACCCGCGCCGATGAACCGCCATCGCCCGGGGAGCAGAACCATTCTCGCGAATTAGAGATGTGTCGGGCGTTGCTAAGAGAAAAAGATGCGTTGAATTTGGAACAGGCTAAGGAAATCGGCAGGTTGGAAGAACGGATTTCACATTTTCAAACGAGTAGTCGAAAACAACCATCCTATGGAGGAGATGTACCGTTCGTTGATTTGGACGCTACACGAAACGTGTCCAGAGTGCGGGACGCCTCTATATCGCCTCGAACCTATACTGAACTGACTGAACGCCCAACCGAGAAATGATTATGAAAAACGTATTATTTGCGATGGTCGCCTGCCTTGCGATGGTAGGGTGCAAGGACAAAGAGTTTGACCTACCGGAACCGCTTTCGGAACTGGAATACACGAAGTGGGTAAGCAGTAGTCTGACCGAAGATGATGCGATTTTGTTGCTTGGGGAGACGGATGCTAATTTCTGGACAGATAACGAGATTTTACCAAATACGGAATACCACGGCGAGGGTATAATAACGTCAATAGACAAGCCGACCATACTGTTTTCGGATTTTGTCGCGACCACGATGTACGACCTGTCCGCCATTAAAATAGAAAAGGCCGAGTATAGTTTCAAGAATGAATACCTCCACATTCTTACCGTATTTTACCGTGAAGATACCAATCCGCCATTTAATCCGTTAGATCCACCCGAATGGACTTGGTCTGAAATTAAAACCCGCGAATTTATGCTGTACAACGAAAAGATTCACGGCAATGTCGATGTACGAGGCAACCTTCTCAAATGAGCCACACACGCCTTTGTGTGCTGTAGGTCAGTGAGGCCGAACTAAATACCTTTGATTGTCAGTCGTTTACAAACACTGATAAACGTCTGATTCGTTTGGACTCCGTGTAAAATACCCCCTCTTGAACTCCGTTTTTTGGGCTGTTTTGGCGTTAAGAATGGCATAATGATATGGTTATAACCATTGTTTTTGATGGCGAAATGTATATCCAAACGTATATCCAAACACACGATTTCGTTTTTCCACGCCAAAACCCCAGAATCCACTCGTATATCCAACCGCATATCCTCTCGAATTTTCGGACGAAAAAAGACCCCCGAAAGGAGGCCGAATCGCGGGCTTATTTTGGCTCATTTGCGGTGGGATTGCGCGATGATCGCGGCGGCCCATCTGGTGGCAAAATGGCGGCTCTGTGCGCGTTTGGCGTGTAATGCGAAGGAATCGGCCGCCGTGTGGGGCTAAATGCGAAGAGACGGGCCGCAAATGTCCGCAAACCCGTCTCCAATGAGAAGCAAAAGAGAAGCAATGAGAAGCTTTCGTTTTTCCGGGTTCGCCGTAGCAAAACCTTGTAACTAACTGATACAGTACACTTATCAGTACGTTTGAATAAATAGCTATTTCTTTATTTCGTTATTCCCCCCGTACGTAGCTTTAATCGCCGCGGCCGTTGCCGCCCGAGGCGCAGCTTATATTGGGCGAATATAGTGCAAGCCGAGGGGAAACGCAAACTTGTTCGCGGTTTTCCGGGGAGGGGGCCGTTGCCGCCCGGGGAGGGGGCATGGGCGGAAGGGCTGGGAGGGGGCATGGGCGGAGGTGTGGCAAAAAGCAAGCCGGAGCTCACCGCTCCGGCTTGTCTTCACTTATTGAACGGTGCCGTAGGGCGGCCACATTTTAATGTCGGCCATTCGCTCGTCGGGTGGGTAAACAACCTTGAATTTCAAGGAGTACAAATCTTGCACGCTTAAGTCGTAGCGTATTAAGACGTTATAATCATCGCGCACGCGATCCCATTCATATTTCTCCAACGTATCGTTCGACATGAGGAATAACGACATGGTGTCTGAAGGATAGCGCGTTTCGTATCTATACTCCCATGGAGTGCTACCTCCTTCAACAGATCTGGGCGAACGAGCGTTTATTACGATAGCGTTAATCTTTTCCGCGGACGGAATCGTGTCGGGATAAAAACTTTTTATCGCGTATCGCAACTCAATATCTGAATTATTTACGATATGAATAGAATAATCATAATCCATCACACAATGCGAAGCCGAACACATTAATGCGACCAAAAATAGTCCAACAAAAATAAATCTTCTCATACTCAATTATTTATAAGTGGGATACCTTTCTTCGTAGTCCGACCAATCTACACCGTAATGATTTCCGAAATAGTCTTCCGCTCGTCTGTTGGCGCTTCTCTCGTATGGGCGGGTATTATGGTCTTCTGGATTGGTTGCCGCCGAAGACCATGGCTTTGATTTTAGCTTCGGATCGCTTGGGGAAAACGACTTGTAACTGATGTACTTCGCCGTCTTTCCATCGCCTCCAGTCATCAATTTGCTCTATCAAAAGTCGAATATAAACGCCCAAGTCGGCATCATTGATATTCGGCAACTCATCGTGAATTATGATGACGTTTTTTTGCTCTATCCAACTCAAATACGACAAGCAATCGTTTAGAGCATCCCAATTATTGCCAAAATAATCGGGGAATTTGAGTTCTGCCTTTAACTGCTCGAACAAATTACTACCACCGTCGACATGTGCAATATAACAGACATCGGGGTTTGCAACCGTGAAGCGGTCTTCAAAGAAAAATCCTTCCATATTCTTAATTAGAATCGTATGAATGTTTTATAATGATCGGGAGAGTAATAGTTGTCGCCACCGACTCCCATTATAACCCGATGCGCACCAGGTCCGCTGACGCCAGGTGTGGGATGTACATATTCCCTATAATAGCCATTCGGTTGCTCCGGAAGAAAGCCTTCTCTGTTTTGAAACGTGGATCCATCATTTTTATATGGCAAACTTTCTCTTATTCTAAATACGCACGTCTCACGGCATCTGAATATGAGTTTATAATTATTTTCATACTCTTTATCGCATCGTCGAGGATATACGCACAAGCCTCCTCTTCCGTGTCGAATGTTTGCAAATTGTGCTTGCCCCCTCTTTCGTCTATGGTGTAGGTTTCCCACAGCCCCGTCGCGATGTTTGACTCGATAATTCGTCCGCCTGTGCGCTGATTGTTAATAGGATAATCAAAATGGTGAAGCTTTCTTGTTATGGCCGTTATCGCGCTGTGCAAATCTTCTTGATTCATGATTTTTTAATAAACGGGTTTATACACGATGGGTCTTATATATCCGAATTCTATAAGTTGAGATACACTCAATGTCGGCGAATAGTATTGAACGCCCCCTCCGGGCAGTCCATAAAACGGGGCCGTCGCTCCGGTCACCGCACCCTGCCAGAAGTTTCCTCCGGTCGCCCAAGAGCCGATACCGCCCGGAACAGGGCATACGAGCAACAGTTACCGGCCGGAACAGGGTCTACGAGCGGCCGGGGTAGGGCCACCAGTTTTTGGCGCCGCAAATCGTGTAGCCCTGCTCGACAACCTCGGCATAGCCCGGGTTGGGACGGTTGTAGCCGCCGCAATAGAGTTCGCCCTCGGGAAGCGAACCGCCGGTGCGGTCGGGCAGGTCGTTGAAAATCTGCAACAGGGCCGCCGCGTCGAGGTAGTTGTCGTCGCAGGCCACGACGAACAGATCGGGTTTGCCCGTCACGTCGAGCGAGGTGAGGGCGTTGTTGGTGCACACCAGCCACGTCAGATGGGTGCAGGCGTCCACGTCGAGGTCGGAGATCAGGTTGCTTTCGCAAAACAGCATCTTCAACTCGGGGCAGGCGGTCAGGTCGAGGCTCTCGATGGCCTCCATCTTGCAGTCGAGATACTTCAACGAGGGCATCTCCACGGTCATCTCGGTGATCCAGCCGGTGAAGCCGGTGCCCAGTCCCGTCACGCCGTCGCCGGTGATGACGATGGTCTTCTCGCCCGTACCGGGGGCGTACACGTGTTCGATCTGGTTGTCGGAGGTGGGCAGCTCGTCGCCATAGTAGTCGGCCACAAGGGGGTTGAGCGTCACGGTCTGCAAGGGTGTGCCGTCGCCCCAGTCGATGGTCGCCTCGCCGCTGCCGGCGATAAGGGGGGCGTACATGCCACCTTCGTCCATATAGGCGGTCTTGAACGAGATGTGGGCGGGCGTGGGTTCGGGCTCGGGTTCTTCGGCGGCGGCCTGGGCGGCGTCGATCTCGACGGGGGTGGCCTCACCCGCCGTGACGGTTATCACGGCCGCTTCGGGCGCTGTGGTCAGGGTGTTGGGCAGGGCGGTCACGGTGAACGATTTGCCGTCTTCGGCCACAGTCACCACGCACCACTCGCGATTGGAGTCGGCGTCCCACGACGGCTGGTCGGTGTCGACGGTGAAGGTGAAGCTCTCCGTCGCGGCGGCCGAAAACTCGATGGGGTCGGTGTCGGGACCGACCGTGAGCGTGGCCTCGGTTTGGTTTTCGTTTTCGTTTTCGTTGCCGTTTTTAGGGTCGCATGCGGCCGTCAACGATCCGATCATCGCCGAGGTCGCCAGCGCGCAGAATAGAAGCAGATTTTTTCTCATGTCTTAAAAGTTTTAGGTTAAATTTAACAACTTCTTACAGGGTGTCCGTGGCGTAAAGATACAAAAAAAACTGTCGACCGATGCCGGTCGACAGTTTTTTTTGCGCGTCCCGAGGTTCGTTAACGCTTGACGTTGGGCAGCTCCAGCCCGTAGCCCTTGCGGCGGTCGAGCGCCTTGAGCCACAGACCCAACACGAAAGCCAGCACGCCCAGCGAGGCGAACAGAAGCATCGGCACGGTGTAGTCGTAGCTCACCGCCTCGCCGGCCTGTATGCGCTCCGAGATGCCCGGGTTGGAGGCCTGAAGAACCGCTCCGATGATGATGGGGAAGACCCACAGGCCGATGTTCTGGATCCAGAAGATCACCGAGTAGCCCGACCCCAAATATCTGTTTTCCACCAACTTGGGCACCGACGGCCACAACGCGGCGGGCACCAGCGAGAACGACAGCCCTAACAGTATCAGCGCCGAGTAGGTGATGAACGGAGTGAGCGGCACAAGGGCGAAGATCAGGTGGCAGCCCGTCATGAGGATCGACCCGATGATGAGCATGGTGGCCCCCTTACCGCGGAAGTCGAGGAATAGCCCCAAGAACGGCGTCAGCAGCATAGCCCCGA
The DNA here is from genome assembly GCA_031285345.1 of Alistipes sp. Taxonomy (GTDB): domain Bacteria; phylum Bacteroidota; class Bacteroidia; order Bacteroidales; family Rikenellaceae; genus UBA940. The sequence goes on along the minus strand of JAITWI010000046.1, from coordinate 18,451 downwards.
TGGGGAACCAGCGGAAGATGTCCGAAGCGGCCTGAGCCGAGATGTCGAGGTTGTTTTGGAGCATCGGCACGGCGAACTTCTGGAACGGGAAGATGGCCGAGTAGTAGAGCACGCACAGCGCGGCCACGATCATGAACGTCGGGCTGGTGAACAGCTTGCCCAGGTCGCGCACCTTGAACTCCTCGGCGGGCCCTTCGCTCGCGGCATTGAGCTGCTTGTCCAACTTGCGATCCATGAACGTGAAGGCCAGATAGGTCAAAAAGCCGATGCACAGCAGCAGACCCACGATAGCCACCGGCCTCACCACGCTCTCGGGAGCCATGGAGGCCAGGCGCGGCGACAGCGAGAACACCGCGAACACGCCCAGTCGGGCGATGCCCATCTCGACGCCCATAGCCACCGCCATCTCCTTGCCGGCGAACCACTTGGCAATGGCCTTAGACACCGTGATGCCCGCCATCTCGGCTCCGCAGCCGAATATCGCGAACCCTACGCAGGCCAACTTGGCGCTCGCCGGGAACGACGTCCAAAAAGAGCCGAGGAACTCATAGCCCACTCCGCCGCCGACGAAGTAGTCGCTCACGCCGTAGATTTTGATGCCCGCGCCCACGATCATCATCGCCGCCGACAGCAGCCCCGTGAAGCGCACCCCCATCTTGTCGAGGATAATCCCCGCGAAGATAAGGAACAGCACGAACACGTTGAGGAAGTACTCCGAGCCCGCCACCGTGCCGTAGGTTTCGGGGGTCCAGCCGCGCGACGTTTCGAGCATCGTCTGGAGCGGCGAGATCACGTCGACGAACATGTAGCAGAAGAACATCATCAGCGAGACGAGGATGATGGCGCCCCAGCGCGCCAGGAGCGAGTCGTTGAGTCTTTTTTGTAGATTTTCAGTCATGGTTTCAGTTTTCAGGGTTTGGATTATATTTGTCGATCAGTTCGTATGCCGCCGATATGCCCAACTCGCCCGCCTTGGAGATGTCCAAATAGCCCTTGCGGGTATCCTTCATGTATATCTGCACAAGGCCGCGGTTGTAGTGCGCCTCGGCGAAGTGGGGGTTGAGCTCTATGGCGCGGGTGTAGTCGTCGAACGCCTCGGGAAGGCGGCCCGACATCACCAGCAGACCCGCGCGGTTGTAGTATATGTAGGCCAGACGGGGCGACAGTTCGGCCGCGCGGTCGAGGTCGGCTATGGCGTCGTCGTAGTTGTATATTCGGCCGGGCGAGCTCTGCATTCGGTACTCGGGGTCGCTCTCGATGGTGAGCCGACGGTGGCCGCCCGCGCCCGAGCCACCCATGCCGCCCACGCCCCCGTCCAACGACGATATGAAGTCGATCATCTCGGCGCGGGTGGTGCTGCGGTTTATGTATAGGTAGGGATTGGCGGGGTTGGCGTCTATCGCCAGCGACAGCGTGCCTACCGAACCGGTGAACTGTTTGACCAGCGACTGGGTCACCCCGCGGCGGAACAGCGTCTGCCAGCTGTCGTCGCCCGCGGCGATCTTTTGCGCCAGCGCACGGTCGGCCGCCATCACGCTGTCGGTCGGCACGTCGCTTTCGAGGCGCGAGAAGACAAGGTCGGGCATGGCTATGTCGGCGCGGAAATTTTCGAGCTCGACGACGTAATATTCGGCCGGGCCCACCACCTGCGCCGTGTCGGGCGAGTGGAGCGTGAAGCGGAACAGGGGCAGCAGGGCGAGGTTCTCCCGCTGCGAGGCGAGGCTCTCGAAGTTGTCGCCCGTGAAGCGCGTCTCGAACGAGAGCAGGCGGTCGAAGTTGCGCTCCCCGTCCCTGAAGTCGCGCCCGTCGCCCGCCGGGTTGCCCTGGTCGGTGCGGTTCGCCCCTCGTGGGTCGGCGGCGCGGTCGGTCGGGTCGCCCTCGTCGGCCGGCCTGTTTTCCGAGTCGGTCAGGCGGTTCTCGTACTCGGCTATCTTGCGCTGGCCGGCCTGGCGATCCTGTCGCGAACCGCGCACGTCACGCAGCATGAACCGCGCCTCGGAACGCGCCAAATAGGCCGCCGCGAAGTCGGGATAGAGCTCTATGGCGCGGGTGTAGTCGGCCTCCGCCCCCTCGAAATCGCCCCGACGACCCTTCAGCAGCGCGCGGTTGTACCACGCCACCACGTTGCCGGGCGAGAGCTCCACCACCCGATCGTAGTCGGTCAGGGCGCGGTCGTAGTCGCCCACGGTGGTGTTGACGATCGCGCGGTTGTAGTGGGCCACCGGGTTGTCGGGGTTCATGGCTATCACCCGGTCGAGGTCTCCGACGGCATCGGCGTAGCGCCCCAGACGCTCGTAGGCCAGCGCACGGTTGAAATAGGAGGCGGTGTAGGTGGTGTCTTTGATTACCGCCGTCTGGAAGTCGCTTAGGGCGGCGGGGTAATCGCCCTCGTCCATCAGCAGGGCTCCGCGGCGGTTGTATCCGTCGGGATTTTCGCGGTTGGTGCGGATGGCGGTGTCGAAATCTTCCCTCGCACGCAGCGTGTCGGCCATTTGCAGGTGCGCCTCTCCTCGCAGGATGTAGGCGTCGGCCACGCGGTTGTTGTGGAATATGTAGGTCGTAAGGTCGTCGATCGCCGAGGCGAACTGCCGGTTCATGAGGTAGGTGTAGCCGCGGCTGTAATAGGGCCCCGACAGGTCGGGTCGCAGCTCGATCGCCTGGGCGAAGTCGGCCAGCGCGTCGTCGTAGTTGCCGATAAGCATGCGGGTGATGGCGCGGTGGTGGTAGGCCATGGTGGAGACGGGGTTTTTGTCGATCGCCACCGAGAAGTCGGCCTCGGCGCCTAAGTTGTCGTCCAGATTGGCCTTGGCTATGCCGCGGAAGAAGTAGGCCTCCCAATCGTCGGGGTCGACCCTCAGGACGGCGTTGTAGATGCGGATGGCCTCGCGGTAGCGGCTCTCGACCAGGTGATCGCGCCCCATCCAGAAGAACCAGGCCTTGTTGTACTGCCCATGGACAGGCCTTGCCGCCAACAGCGAAAGGGCCGCCGCGATGGCGATAATGAGTTTTTCGACTACGTTTGAGCGCCGCATGATGACGCGAAGGTAAAAATTATTTTTGGAATTTCGGGGGATAGTCCGTAACTTTGTCCGTATTTTGTGCTTCGATAAGTTTGTCGAAAGTTAACCGTAACAGACGCTATGAATAAAATCGACGTGGTATTGGGGATGCAGTGGGGCGACGAGGGCAAGGGCAAGGTGGTGGATGTGCTCACCCCCCGCTACGAGGCCGTGGCGCGCTTTCAGGGCGGACCCAACGCCGGCCACACCCTAATTTTCGGCGACGAAAAATATGTTCTGCACACCATCCCGTCGGGCATTTTCCGCGACGGAAGCGTCAACATAATAGGTAACGGAGTGGTCGTCGACCCGGTGATATTCGCCCGCGAGATAGCCACACTGGAGGAGGCCGGCATAGAGGTGCGCTCAAAGTTGAGGGTGTCGAAGCGCGCCCACCTCATTCTGCCCACCCACCGCATGTTGGACGCGGCTTCGGAAGCCTCGAAAGGAGCGTCAAAGATCGGCTCGACACTCAAGGGCATCGGCCCCACCTATATGGACAAGACGGGGCGCAACGGCCTTCGCGTGGGCGACATAATCTCGCCGCAGTTCGAGGCGCGCTACGGCGCCCTCAAGGCCAAACACGAGGGTCTGCTGGCCGGGTATAAGGATTTCGCCTACGACATCGCCGAGTATGAGCGCGAGTGGATGGAGGGGATAGAGGTGCTGCGGTCGTTGAAGCTGATAGAGAGCGAGATAGAGGCCAACCGCATGCTCGATCGCGGGGTGAAGATGTTGGCCGAGGGGGCTCAGGGCTCGATGTTGGACGTCGACTTCGGAACCTACCCGTTCGTCACCTCGTCGACCACCCTGTGCGCCGGAGTGTGTACGGGTCTGGGCGTCGCGCCCCATCGCATAGGAGAGGTGTACGGAATTTTCAAGGCCTACTGCACCCGCGTGGGCAGCGGTCCATTCCCGACGGAGCTGTTCGACGCCGACGGCCAAAGGATGGCCGAGGTGGGGATGGAGTTCGGCTCCACCACCGGCAGGGCGCGCAGATGCGGATGGTTGGATATGGTGGCGCTCAAATACGCCGTCGTGATGAACGGCGCCACAAAGCTCATCATGATGAAGGGCGACGTGCTGAGCGGATTCGAGACGATAAAGGTGTGTACGGGCTATCGCGTCGCGGGCGAGGTGATAGACTACTTTCCGTTCGAGACCAACGAGGCGATAGAGCCCGTGTACGAGGAGTTTCCGGGCTGGAAGGTCGTCATCGGCGGAGTGCGGCGGTACGAAGACTTTCCGGTCGAGTTTCGCGCCTACGTGGAGTTTATCGAGCGCGCCACGGGCGTCCCGGTCGAGATAATCTCGGTGGGGCCCGACAGGGAGGAGACGGTCGTTCGCGATTTGTAGTTTGTAGTTCGCACGCTGTAAATTTGTAAGTAATTGTAACTTGTAGAAAGATATGAAGAAATTTAACATTGTAGTGCTGGCAAAGCAGGTGCCCGACACGAGGAACGTCGGCAAGGACGCCATGACCCCCGAGGGGACGGTCAACCGAGCCGCCCTGCCCGACATTTTCAACCCCGAAGACCTCAACGCGCTCGAACAGGCGTTGCGCGTCAAGGACCGTTTCCCCGGCTCGACCGTCACCATTTTGTCGATGGGCCCCCACCGCGCCGCCGAGATTATTCGCGACGCCATGTTCCGCGGGGCGGACGGCGGGGTGCTGCTGACCGATCGCAAATTCGCCGGCGCCGACACTCTGGCCACCTCGTACGCCCTGTCGTGCGCGGCTAAGAAGCTGGCTCCGGACATGATAATCGCGGGTCGTCAGGCTATCGACGGCGACACGGCGCAGGTGGGCAGTCAGGTGGCCGAAAAGTTGGGCTGGCCGCAGGTAACCTACGCCGAGGATATTGTTTCGGTGGCGGACGGCAAGATGACCGTCAAGCGCAGGCTCGAAAACGGCGTGGAGGTGGTGGAGACAACCCTGCCGGTGGTGGTGACGGTCAACGGATCGGCCGCCGAGTGCCGCCCGCAGAACGCCCGCCGAATCATGAAGTATAAGTACGCCCTCATCCCCACCGAGGCGGCGGCATGCCCGGGAACTCTGGAGGCCGACCTGTCGGCGAAGCACGACTACCTGCAAATAGTCGAATGGGGTGCCGACGCGGTCGATCCCGATCCCTCGCAGTTGGGTCTGGAGGGTTCGCCCACCAAGGTGAAGAAGATAGAGAACGTGGTGTTTCAGGCCAAGGAGTCGAAGGTGCTCTCGGCCAGCCAGGCCGACATCGACTCGCTGATCGTCGATCTTATCGAAACCCACACTATCGGTTAAGCGACACGGCTACGGCGCCGCAACGAACAAGCAACGAACAGGCGTCGCGGCGGAGGTGTGAAACGCGCTAAAAAACATAATCAAGTATGCAAAACTTATTCGTATATATAGAGACGGAAGGCGGCAAGGTCGCCGACGTTTCGCTGGAACTGCTCACCAAAGGTCGCGAACTGGCCACCGAGTTGGGCGTTAAGTTGGAGGCGGTGCTCATCGGCGACGGTGTGGCGCCTCTCGCTCCCGAGTTGGCTAAGTATGGCACCGACACGGTGTGGCTGGCCGAGGACAAGGAGTTGGCTCCCTACCGCACGCTGCCCCACGCTGCCATAATGTGCGGCCTGATCGAGGCCGAAAAGCCGCAGATCTGCCTGATGGGCGCAACTCCCGTCGGTCGCGACCTGGGCCCCCGCGTGTCGAGTGCGATGCACAGCGGTCTCACCGCCGACTGCACCAGCCTCGTTATCGGCGACCACAAAGACCCCAAGACGGGCAAGGAGTACACCGGACTGCTCTATCAGATCCGCCCGGCGTTCGGCGGCAACATCATCGCCACCATCATCAACCCCGACTGCCGCCCCCAGATGGCCACCGTGCGTGAGGGTGTGATGCGCAAGGAGTACGCCGCCAAGGCGGGCGCGGGCGAGGTGCGTAAGATCGACTGGAAAAGCATGACCTCCCAGGCCGACTTCGTGGTGAAGATCATCGAACGCCACATCGAGGAGCGCAAGATCAACATCAAGGGCGCACCAATCATCGTGGCCGGCGGCTACGGCATGGGCTCGAAGGATGGCTTCAAGCTCTGCTTCGATTTGGCCGAAACCCTCGGAGCCGAAGTGGGCGCCTCGCGCGCGGCCGTCGACTCGGGATTTTGCGAACACGCGCGCCAGATCGGCCAAACGGGCGTGACGGTGCGGCCCAAGCTCTACATCGCCTGCGGTCTGTCGGGTCAGATTCAGCACACGGCGGGAATGGAGGATTCGTCGATGATAATCTCGATCAACAACGACCCCGAGGCTCCGATCAACAAGATCGCCGACTACACCATCATCGGTGACGTGAACGAGGTGATCCCCCGGATGATCAAGTCTTATAAACAGAATTCTAAGTAAAAACAAAAGTGCCGTTTTCGTCAGAAATGCCCTGATGTTGCGCCGACCGAAGTTCGCGAGGCGAAGGATAGTATAAATAATACAGCCTGAGCCGAGCGGCAAGGAGGTGCGACAGGAGGGCGTTTATCACGAAAACCACAATTAGAACCAAGACATTATGGCTAATTTCTATTTAGATAACAAGGATATCCAGTTCCAGTTCGAGCATCCGCTGATGCGCCGAATAGTGGAGCTCAAGGAGCGCGGTTTTGTCGAAGCCGACAAGTGCGACATAGCCCCCAAGAACTTCGAGGACGCGATGGACAACTACCGCCGCGTGATGGAGATCGCGGGCGAGGTGTCGGGCGACATAATCGCCCCCAACGCCGAAGGTGTGGACGAAGAGGGTCCGCACGTGGTGGACGACCATGTGGTGTACGCGGCCGGTACGCGGCAGAACCTGGACGCCGTGACCGCGGCGGGGTTGGGCGGCATGACGTTGCCCAGAAAGTACAACGGGTTGAACTTTCCGCTGGTGTGCTTTGTGATGGCCAACGAGATGGTGGCCCGCGCCGACGCCGGTTTCGAGAACCTGTGGGGTTTGCAGGACTGCGCCGAGACCCTGAACGAGTTCGGCAGCGAGGAGCTGAAGATGAAATATCTGCCCCGCGTGGCCGAAGGAGCCACCTGGGCGATGACGCTCACCGAACCCGACGCGGGTAGTGACCTGGGCGCGGTGATGTTCAAGGCGAGCGAAGGGGGCGATAAACCCCTTGCCGCGTCGTTCGACGAGAAGACGGGCAAGTGGATGCTCAACGGCGTGAAGAGGTTCATCACCAACGGCGACGGCGACATTTCGCTGGTGTTGGCGCGCACCGAGGAGGGAACGAAAGACGCCCGCGGGCTGTCGATGCTGGTGTACGACCGCGCCTCGATGTGCCACAAGGTGCGCCGCATAGAGAACAAGTTGGGCATCAAGGGGTCGCCGACGTGCGAACTCGTATTCACCGACGCTCCGGCCGAACTTGTGGGCGACCGCAAGATGGGCCTCATCAAATATGTGATGGCGCTGATGAACGCCGCCCGTCTGGGTATCGGCGCGCAGAGCATCGGGCTGTGCGAGGCCGCCTACCGCGAGGGGCTGAAGTACGCCAACGAAAGGGCGCAGTTCGGCAAGACGATCGTCAACTTCCCTGCGGTTTACGAAATGTTGGCCAACATGAAGGCCCGCATCGCCGCCGGCCGTGCGCTGCTCTACGAAACGACCCGCTTCGTGGAGATGTACAAGACGCTCGACTACATTTCGAGGGAACGCGACCTGACCGCCGAAGAGCGCGCCGAGATGAAATCGTACAGCCGCCTGGCCGACGCGTTCACCCCGCTGCAAAAGCTGTTCCTCTCCGAATACGCCAACTCGATGGCCTACGACTCGTTGCAGATCCACGGCGGGAGCGGCTTTATGAAGGACTACCCCATTCAGCGCTACGTGCGCGACGCCCGCATCACCAACATCTACGAGGGCACCTCGCAGTTGCAGGTGGTGGCGGCAATCAACCACGTCACCAAGGGCACCTACATGGCGCAGATAGAGGCCTACGAGGCTGAGAACGTGGCTATGGACGCTTCGCTGAAGGCTCGTTTGGCCGAGTGGAAGGCCAAGTTCGCCGCTATGGTGACTAAGGTGGACGAGATCGAGGCTCAGCACAAGGGCGAAGGGTTCAAGGATTTCCATGCAAGGCGTCTGGTGGAAACCGCAGGCCATATCATCATGACGTGGGTGCTGGCCAAGGAGGCCGCCGTGCGTCCCGAGGATTACAAGATTCAGTTGGACACCTTCGCGCGCGTGGCGGACTACAAGATAGCCGAGGCATATGCCGCCGTAGAGGCTTCGACATGGGACGACATCGCACTCTACCGCACCGTACTGAACGACCGAGTGGAGTAAGCTTGGGTGACCGGGTCTGATCTTTGTAGGACGACCGGGCCGAGTAGCCGAAAATCACTGCACAAAAAAGCCCCCGCAAATTATTGCAGGGGCTTTTTGTATATTAAGGGGTTGTTCAAGATCTCCTCGCCATCATTTTCCAGCCCCAGCGGCGGTCGATGAGGCGCCAAAGCCACAGCGCGAAAAGGCCGATGAGCGTGCCGGCCGAGAGGCCGAACAGAATGTCCAACGGAAAGTGCACCCCAAGATAGATGCGCGAATAGGCCGTCAGCACCACATACAGCGCCACGCCCACCGAGAACCACCACCGGCGGTAGATGCCCGCCGCCGTCAGCGCGATGGCCATCGAGGTGGCCGCGTGACCCGACACCGTGCCGAACCGACCGCCGCGATACTCCAGCCCCGTGTAGTCGCGCACGGTGTGCACCCAGTCGCGAAACTGCATCCCCAGCCACTCCAGGTCGGTGTAGGTGGGACGGAACTTGGGCGTGTTGTTCTTAAAGAAGTTGGCGGTCTGGTCGGCCAGCGCGAGCGCGAGAATTATAAGCCCCACCGCAACCAACATCCGCCGCCAGCCGAAGTGGCGCCACAGCAGGGCGATCATAGCCACGTAGAGCGGCGCCCAGCACCAGGGTTGGGTGACCGTCCACCAAAAAGTGTCCCATCCGCCGCCCCAGTCGCCGTTCAAAACTAACAGCAGCTTGCGGTCGAGGTCCCAGATAAATCCGTCGGGAATGTGCATATTCTAATTATGAATCATAAATCAGGAATCATGAATCGGCTAACGCGGAAAAGATAAAAAGTCCGCGGCTTTGCCGCACCTGAATTCATGATTCATTATTCCTGATTCATGATTCTTTAGCCGATTCATTATTTATGGATTTGGTTGTCAGTCCCGGCCGCGGGCGATGCCGATGTAGTAGATGATGGTCACCAGAGACGACAGCGCCGCCACGACGTAGGTCGAAGCCGCCCACGAGAGGGTCGTGCGGGCGCCGGCGTACTCCTCGCCGTGCACGATGCCGCTGCCCCCGAGCCACTCCATCGCCCGCTTGGAGGCGTTGAACTCCACCGGCAGAGTCACCAGCGAAAACAGCAGCGCGCAGCCCAACATCGCGATGCCCACCCAAATCAGCTGCGGAAAGGTGTTGATCATGATCATGCCCGCCAAAATCACCCACATCACCCAGCGCGAAGTGGCCGAGATGAGCGGCACCAACGCCGAACGCATCTTGAGCGGGGCGTAACCCATGGCGTGCTGCACCGCGTGACCGCACTCGTGGGCCGCAACCGCCGCCGCAGCGATGCTCGCCGAGCCGTAGACCGCCTCCGACAGGTTGACCGTCTTGTTGCGCGGATCGAAGTGGTCGGTCAGCCGGCCGGGGGTCGATATCACCCGTACGTCGGTGATGCCGCTCTCGCGCAGCATGCGTTCGGCCACCTGGCGCCCCGTAACGCCCAGCGGCACGCGCGAATATTTGCGGAAAACCGCCTGCAGCCGCCACTGAACCACCATGCCGATGACGGCCACCACTATTATCAGCAGCCAATTCGCCGCGTTGGGCGACGCCAAAAACGCGCCCATAAATCCTGTTGTCTCTCCCATTATGCTTAATAATTAATACTTCTCCTTTAACTTCTTTTTGGCCAGCAAAAAGAAGCAAAAACTGGCCCGTGTTTCCGCCGGCCTGTTCCCACCTCGTCTAACGTGGTACAAATTCCGGTGCGCCGAAATTTGAAAGCCACGTTAGCCTCGGCTCCACGACGGCCGACGCAAAGACGGGGGTTATCCATTGTAATTCATGATTATTTTCTGTCTGTGTAGTACGCGTTGGCCTGCTGGCGGGGGGTGACGGTCATCTCGTCGATGCAGACGTGAGGCGGACGGCTCACCGCCCAAAAGATCGCCTCGGCGATATCGTCGCCGCCCAAAGCCTCCACCCCGTCGTAGACCTTTGCCGCGCGCTCGGCGTCGCCGTGGAACCGCACCTGCGAAAATTCGGTCTCCACCATCCCGGGGCGGATTTCGGTCACGCGGATTCCGTGGCGCAAAAAGTCGATGCGCATACCCTGCGACAGGGCGTTGACCGCGTGCTTGGAGGCGCAGTAGACCGCCCCGTTCTCGTAGACCTGACGGCCGGCGATGGAGCCCGTGTTGATTATGTGGCCGCCTTCCCCGTCGTGGTCCGGCGCTCCAGCCCGCTCGATCATCAGCGGCGCCACGATGCGCGTCACCCACAGCAGCCCCTTGACGTTGGTGTCGATCATCTGCTCCCAATCCGCCGGATCGCCCGCGTCGAGATGCTCCATGCCGGCGGCCAGACCCGCGTTGTTGACCAGCACGTCGATCGCGCGCCACTCCTCGGGCAGGGTGCCGAGCGAGGCGTCGACCTGTTTTTTGTCGCGCACGTCGAACACCAGCGGCAGCACCTGCGCGCCGTATTCGCCCTTGAGTTCGTCCTTGAGGGCGCGAAGACGGTCGGCGCGGCGGCCGGTGACGATGATGCGCCACCCCTTGGAGGCGAACAGGCGGGCCGTCGCCTCGCCTATGCCCGAGGTGGCGCCGGTGATGAGTATCGTTTTTCGTTCCATGTGGTTCTGTAAAATTTTTGTAAAGGTATAAATTTTTCATTACTTTGCAGAGAATATGGCAAAACTGAATGTCGAATTGTTCATCGCGCGGCGCATCGGCGGCGGACGGGGGGGCGAGAGCCGCGGAGTGATGGTGCGCATAGCCACCGCCACCACAGCCGTCGGAATGGCGGTGATGATAGTCGCCGTGGCGGTGATAATGGGTTTCCGAAGCGAGATCACGGGCAAAATATCGGCCTTCGCGGGACACCTTCGCGTTCAGGCTTTGGACTACGGCGGTTCGCCCGACACCCCGCCCATAAGGTTGGATGAGGCTTTGGAGGCCGGCGTGGCTTCCATCCCGGGGTTTGTGAGCGTCGCGCCCTACGCCGTCAAGACGGGCATAGTGCGCACCCCCGAGGCTACGGCGGGCGTGGTGGTGAAGGGCGTGGGGGCGGATTACGATTTGGGATTCTTCGAGGCGGCGCTCGTCGAGGGCTCGCTGCCGCGCAGGGGCGACGTGTTGAATAAAGACATTCTGATTTCGGCCTCCACGGCGCGGACGCTCGGGCTGGCTGTGGACGACCGGGTGGAGATGCTGTTCGTCGGCGGCGACAGACCCCCGCGCCGCGACAGGTTTCGGGTGTGCGGCCTCTACTCGTCGGGGATGGAGGAGATGGACTCGCAGTTCGCCCTCGCCGACATTCGCGCCATCCAACGCCTTACGGGTCGCGGCGAAGACCATGTGACGGGCTACGAAATCGTGATAGACGACATGGAGCGGCTGGAGGAGTTCGAACGGCGGTTGGAGGTGGTGGTGGATGCGAGGACTGGCGTGGTGGCTCGCGAGGCGGGGGAGGCGACTGAGGGCGTGGCGGCAGGGGCGGCGGAGGCTGTCCGTTCGGAGCCGGTGTTGGCCGTCCGCTCGGTGACGGGCGACTATCCGCAGCTGTTCGACTGGCTGAAGACGCACGACGTGAACGCCGCCGTGATCATTACCATAATGGTGGTCGTGGCGCTGGTGAGCATGGTCTCGGCGCTGCTGATCATCCTTTTGGAACGCATCCGCATGATCGGCATACTCAAAACGCTGGGCATGACCAACCGCTCGTTGCGGCTGGTGTTTGTGATGCGGGCGGCGCGGATCATTCTTTTGGGGCTTCTTTGCGGCGACGCGCTGGGCATCGGGCTGGCGCTGTTGCAGCGGCACACCGGCGCCGTGGCTCTGGACGGCGAGGGCTACTTTCTGTCGGCGGTGCCCATCGAGTTGGGGGCGGGGTGGATCGCGGCGTTGAACGTCGGCGTTTTCGTCGTTTTGGTGGCGCTGCTTGTTCTGCCCACCACCATCGTCGGACGCATAACTCCCGAAAAAACAATACGTTATCAATGATAAGCACTTACGATAAGGAGGCCGGGTGGAAGGATGTCGGGCGCGAGGAGGCCGGGCGAGAGGGGGCCGGACGGAAGGATGTCGGGCGAGAGGAGGCCGGGCGGGCGGGCGGCAAAAAACAACAATTAGAGCCTGAGGCGGCGCCGGGAAATGGCAACATGGCGGGCGGCAAAAAGCAACTTGTGGAGACGATGTTCGACTCCATTGCACCCACCTACGACGCGCTCAACCACATTTTGTCGCTCGGGATCGACCGCGGATGGCGGCGGCGGGTGGTGAAAATGGCGGCCGAGGTTTTGCGCGGTCTCGATTACGGGGCGACTACGGCTTCGGACGCGACGGCGCCGCGGATTTTGGACGTGGCGACGGGGACGGGCGATTTGGCGATTGCCATGGCGCGAAAAATTCCGGCCGCGCGCGTGGTCGGCATCGACATTTCGGAGGGGATGTTGGCCGCGGGAGGGCGCAAAGTCGCCCGACGAGGGTTGTCCGACCGAATCTCGCTATGCGCGGGTGACGCCGAGGCCCTCGATTTCGCCGACGGACGGGGCGCGGACGGAGCTGCTGCCGACGGGGCGACAGGCGGAACAGGCGTGGCGACAGGCGGGGCGACAGGCGGGACGTCAGGCGGGACGGCCATGGCGAACGGCGAGGTAAGCGGCGGAGCGTCAGGCGGGACGGCCATGGTGAACTGCGAGGTAAATAGCGAGGTAAACAGCATTGTGTCAGGCGGTTTCGACCTTGTGACGGTGGCGTTCGGGGTGCGCAACTTCGGCGACATCGAGGCCGGACTTCGCGAAATGAGGCGCGTTTTGAGGCCGGGCGGAAGGTGTATGATTTTGGAGTTCTCGGAGCCGCGAGGCCGGTTTTTCGGAACCGTATACCGATGGTATTTCCACCGGGTGTTGCCTCTGGTGGGGCGCGTGGTGTCGCGCAACCGGGGGGCGTACACCTATCTGCCGCGCTCGGTGGACGGTTTTCCGCCGCCGACACAATTTTCGGCGATGCTCCTCAGCGCCGGATTTTCGGCCGTGCGGGCGCGTAGACTCACCTTCGGGGTTGCGTATATTTATGAGGCGGAGAGATAGATGATTGATAAGCAGAGCGATATATGCGCGAAAGCCCCCCGTCTTTGCGTCGGCCGTCGTGGAGCGGAGGCTAACGTGGCTTTCAAATTCCGGCGCACCGGAATTTGTACCAGGTTAGACGAGGCGGGAACAGGCCGGCGGAAACACGGGGTGAGTTTTTTTGGTTACTTTTTTTGCTCATCAAAAAAAGTAACGATTGTTTTGTTTATGGCTTTGGCGAGCTGCAACCCGGCGGCGAAGTTCGCCGTGGTGGACGTGGGCGGGCCCTCGATGATGGGTCTGAGGTCGGTGCACGGCACGGCGACCGTCGTGAGCGAGGCGAGGCGCGACCTGACGATAGAGAGCGCAGTGGTGACGGTGGCGTATCGCCAAACGGAGCTCGTATCGGCGCGTCTGATGAGGCCGATAACGATCGCGGCGGGCGGGGAGACGCGCGTGAGATATGATATGGCGCTCGAAAACACGTCGCTCGCAAGGCTCCAAACCCTCATGTCGCGAATTTCCATCGAGCCGTCGGGGGTGAGCGCCGATATCGAGGCGTGGGTGCGCTACGGGGCTTTTCGGCGAAAAATCGAGCTGAACGATGTGCCCGAGTCGGAGATTTTTTCTATCTTCGCCCCCAGATAACCCGAACCGATAGTTCTTTTTAAGAAGAGATAAGAAGATGAAGAAAGCGATCCTGTTTTTTGTTTTTGTTCTCGCCGCATCCGGCGCCGGAGCGCAGGGAATCGCCCGCATGCGTTCGTCGCTCGCCACGGCGGGTCAGTCGGGCCAGCGGGTGGAGGTGAACGAAACCGCCTCAGCCGCAGCAGCCATTGCCGCGGCAGACCGCAACGGCCGCACCACCAGGGTGATGACATACAGCGTGAGCCTGTTTCGCGACAACAGCCAGAGCGCCGGAGCAAACGCGCGCGCCGTGGCGACCAAATTCAAGGCGATGTATGCCGACATTCCGGTCGAGGTGAGCTACGAGAGCCCATACTTTAAGGTGACGGCGGGCAGCTTTATCGACCGCATAGGTGCTATCGCGCTGTGCGGCAGGATATTGGCGGAATTCCCAAAGGCGGTGGTCATCCAGCAGGATGTGCCCGTGGGGAGGATATTGTAGGCGGCGAGGGTCTGTGCGGCGGGGGTTCTTGGGTGCCGCGGTTGGGTCGGGTTGCGAGAGAGGCTGTTGTGCGGCGGCAGGAGGCTCTTGGGGTGCCGGGGTCGGTGGCGAAGTCGGGTCGGTGTAGGTGGCGAAGGGTCGGCGGGGAGCGTTTGGGGGTGGCTGGGTAGGTGGCTGGGTAGGTGCCGGGGTCGGTGGCTAAGTCGGGTCGGTGTAGGTGGCGAAGGGTCGGCGGGGAGCGTTGGAAGGGCATTTGGCGGGTGGTCGAAATTTAATTTCGCCGAAATGCTGTAATTATGCGCAAAATAATTACATTTGCGCCGTTAAGTCAACTTAAACCAAAATCAAGATGAAAAAACTCTTTACTCTGTTAGCCGTAGCGGCTCTCGTCGCTTCGTGCTTTGGCGGCGCCAAAAAGGCCGACGCCACCGAAGAAACCACCGAAGCTGCAACCGAAGTTGTTGCTACCGAGGAAGTTGCCACTGAAAAGACCTGCACTTGCGAAGTTTGCACCTGCGATCCTTGCACCTGCGCCGAAACTCCCGCCGAAGCCACTGAAGCTCCCGTGGAAGCTGTTCCCGCCGAATAATTTTTTCGACGAGTGCAATAAAAAACTCCCGCTCGATGGCGGGAGTTTTTTATTTTGGGTCACTCGACCTTTGGGTCGTGCGGCCTTTTTTGGCTACACAGACTTGGGAGTCGCGCGGCCGAGTGCGCGGTCGGTTACACGACCTCTATGAACTCGGCGTCGATTCGGATGCCGTCGTACTCCCACCAGTTGGCGCCGCTCAGCGCCGGTTTGGTGCCCTTGTAGCTGATCGGAAACTTGGACACTCCGTCGCCCGGATTGCCGTAGCAACTCATGTTGACCAAGGCGGGGTTGTCGGAGACGTCGAGCGAGGCGAGGCTGTTGCCGTCGGCGAACAGATTGACCAGGGCGGCGTTGGCCGACACGTCGAGGGCGGCGATCCGGTTGGTCTTGCAGTAGAGGTAGTTGAGGTCGGGGCAGCCCGACACGTCGAGCGCGGTGAGGTCGTTTTCGGCGCAGTATAGTTGCAGCAGTTTTGAGCCTGCGGCGGGCAAGGTCAGCGACGACATGCCGTTGATGTCCGCCCTGAGAATCATAAGGGATGCGTTGGCCGACATATCCAACGCGTCGATCTTGTTCTCCTCGCACACGAGGGTGGCAAGGGAGGTGCAAGGCGACACGTCGAGGGTGGTGAGTTTGTTTGTCTTGCAGTCGAGCAGACCGAGCGACACGCAGCCCGTCAGGTCGAGCGTGGCGATGGAGTTGATGTTGCAACGCAGGTCGGCCAGAGCCGCGCAGCCCGCCACCTTGAGCGACGAGATGCGGTTGGAGTAGCAGCTCAGCTCCACCAGGTCGGCGCAATGGGTGACGTCTAACTCGGTGAGGGAGTTCCAGTTGAAGTTCACTTTCGTGAGGCCGGTGAAGTATTCGAAGCCGGCGAGCGAGACTATCCCCTCTTCGATCATTATGATCTCGGTCACCTGCGCGGCTTCGGCGGGCGAGAGTTTTTCGTCGCCGTCGAGATCCCACAGACCCATCATGTGGTCGCAGCGGGCACGGAACGCCGCATCGGTGATTAGCGGCAAAATGTCGTCCACCGGCTCGGGCTCAACGGGTTCGACGGTCACGGTGCACGAGGCTTTGTGGCCGCCCTCCTCGGTGGTGACGGTGATGGTGGCTTCGCCCTGCGCTATGGCGGTTACCAGGCCGGTATTAGGGTCGACCGTGGCCGCCGCGGCGTTGTCGCTCGACCAGCTTACTGTTTTGTTGTCGGCGTTCGAAGGGGTGAATTCGATTTCGAGGGTGTGGGTGTCGCCCACGGTGAGTGTCAGCGTTCCGGGAATTTCGACCTTCTCGACCTTGGTCTGTGTGGGCGGGGTGGGTTCCTGCCCGCCGCAAGCGGTCAGAAGCATGGCGGCTGTGGCTGTTGCGAACCCGATGGCGAAAAGTAGTGATTTTTTCATCTATTTGCGTTTGTTAAAGGTTATCAAAGTCGTGAAGCGCCGGCGGCGGCCGATTCGAAGAATTTCCAGAGATTGTCGTGCGGCGGAGTTGGTGCGACCACCTCCAGAGGGGTCTTTTTGACAGGGTGGATCATGGCGATGCGGCGCGAGTGGAGCGAAATCCCGCCATCCTCGTTCGACCGCTTGGCGCCGTATTTGAGGTCGCCGCGAATGGGTGCGCCCTCCTTGGCGAACTGCGCGCGAATCTGATGGTGGCGGCCGGTAAGCAGCTTCACCTCATAGAGATAGAAGTTTTTGCTGCCGGCTATCATGCGATACTCCAGGCGCGCCTCCTTGCTATCTTTTTTTGGGGATTGGTGGGCGTGCGAGCGGTTGGTTTTGCCGTCGCGCACTATGTGATGCACCAGCGTGCCGGCCTCGTCGGGCAGCAGGCTTTCGGTCACCACCCAGTAGGTTTTGTCCATCTCGCCGTTGCGTATCATCTCGTTGAGCCGCACCAGCGCCTTGCTCGTCTTGGCGAACACCACCGCGCCGCTCACCGGACGGTCGATGCGGTGCGCCACGCCGAGGAACACGTCGCCCGGCTTGTTGTCGCGGCGCCTTATATAGTTTTTTATGGCGTCTTCGAGGCCCGTCTCGCCCTCGGCGTCGGACTGCACCAGGTCGCCGGCGCGTTTGTTAACCACCAACAGGTGGTTGTCCTCGTAGAGGATGTCGTGTATCGTGAAATTTGTCATCGTGTTCGGGTTATGTAGCGTGCGTTACAGTTCAAACTGAAAAGGCAAAAGTTCGCGCGCCGAGCCCACCGCCGAAGCGGTCGCGTCGCCGCACATTATAATACGTATGGGCGATTGTTGCCTCCGTTCGGTGTCTAACAGCAGCTGCCGGCACTGGCCGCACGGATAGCACTCCCGCTCGCCGGGAATCGACGCGATGGCGATCGTCTCGATGGGGTCGAGTGTCGCTTCGGACGCGTTTTGGGGGTCGCCGAAGTCGCCATTTGCGCCCGTGCCGCCGCCCGCACCGACATCTGAGCCGCCCGAGCCCGAATGGTGAGCCTGCCAGTGGAACAGCAGCGTCCGCTCGGCGCACATACCCGCCGGAAAAACCTCGCTCTCCTGGTTGGAGCCGGTTAAAATCAGCCCGCTGCGGAGCCGCGCCGCCGCCCCCACCCGGAAACCCGAATAGGGTGCGAACGCACTCCCGCACGCCTCTTTCGCTCGCGCGCAAAGTTCCCCGTCGGCTTGCGGCATATCGCCTATCGCGCCCAGCGTCTCGTAATCGAATCTATACTCTTTTTTCATTTGTGTATGTTTTTCGTCGCCCTCAACATGTGTCGTTTTCCCATCGCGCCGGGTAGTCGTTCGACCTCGAAACCCGCCGCCCGCAGCGCCCGCTTGACGTCGCCCTTCGAGCAGTAGGTGACCAGCACTCCGCCCGGAGCCGTCGCCTCGAAAATCTGCGCGAAGATAGCCTCCGTCCACAACTCGGGCTGGGCGTCGGGCGCGAAGGCGTCGTAGTAGATGACCTCATACCCGTGCGAGGAGTCTGACGGACGGTTTGCGGCGGCCGGTTTTTCGGCCGAGGTCAAAATTTCGGCCAGGTCGCCGTGAATTTTTCGCAGGCTGAATCTGTCGTCAATCCGCGTCGGTTCGTCGGCTTTCGGTTCGCCGATGCGCTCCCACGGCGCGGCGTGCATGGCCTCGAAACGTGGGTCGTCGGTGTAGTTCAGCCGCGCGGCCACCGCTTCGGGCACCGGATGGAGCTCCACCGCGGTGTAGTCCACCGTTACGCTCGCCCGTTCGGCCTCGACACCGCCCTCGGCCGCTCTTTCGGCCATCGACTCGGCCTCTTTGAGCGTCAGCCACGCGTTTAGACCCGTGCCGAAACCCATCTCTAAAATCCTGACCGGAGCGGCGGAGGTGGTGG
>JAITWI010000045.1 GCA_031285345.1 Alistipes sp. | reverse complement strand
TTGTGGGAGAACCGGAGCCGGTTCTCGAAGCCGCCTTCCGCGGCGTCAAAAAAGCGGCCGAGCTGATCGACATGCGCTCGCACAAGGGCGCCCACCCGCGTATGGGGGCTACCGACGTGTGCCCGCTGATCCCCGTGTCGGGCATCACGCTGGACGAGTGCGCCGAGCTGGCCCGTCAGTTGGGTCGCCGCATAGCCGACGAGGCCGGCATTCCGGTCTATCTCTACGAATCGGCCGCCCGCAACGTCGAACGCCGCAACCTGGCTGTTTGCCGCGCGGGAGAGTACGAAGCCCTGCCCGAAAAGATGGGTAACCCCGAAAGAGGCTCCGACTTCGCAAATCGCGCGTTCGACGAAGCCATCGCCCGTACGGGAGCCACGGCCGTCGGCGCGCGCGACTTTTTGATCGCCACCAACTTCAACCTCAACACCACCTCCACCCGCCGCGCCAACGCCATCGCTTTTGATGTGCGCGAAAAGGGGCGTCCGGTGCGCGAAGGGGGCTCGCCGGTGGGCAAAATCCTCAAAGACGCCGCCGGAAACGACGTGATGCAGCCCGGCACGCTCAAAGCCACCAAGGCCATCGGCTGGTTTATCGACGAGTACGGCATCGCCCAGGTGTCGATGAACATTACCGACATTGCGGTCACCCCGCTTCACGTCGCCTTCGACGAGGTGGTGCGCGCGGCGGCGGAAAGGGGCGTGAGGGTCACCGGCACCGAGATCGTGGGTCTGGTTCCCAAGCGTACCCTCATCGAGGCGGGTCGCTACTTCCTCAAAAAACAGCAACGCTCGACGGGTGTTTCGGAGGCCGAACTGATCAAGACCGCCGTCCTGTCGATGGGCCTGGCCGATCTCAAGCCGTTCTGCCCCGAGGAGAAGGTGATAGAGTATATGCTGGAGGCGGACAACAAGAGCGCGAGATTGATCGACATGACCGTCAAGGGTTTCGCCGAGGAGACGGCGAGCGAGTCGGCCGCTCCGGGTGGCGGTTCGATCTCGGCTCTGATGGGCGCTCTGGGTGCCGCGCTTGCAACCATGGTGGCCAACCTGTCGTCTCACAAGGCTGGATGGGATGACCGTTGGCGCGAGTTCTCCGACTGGGCCGACAGGGGGCAAAAACTCGTGAGCGAACTTCTCGCGCTGGTGGACGAGGACACCGCCGCCTTCAACCGCATTATGGACGTGTTCGCCATGCCCAAGGGCACTCCCGAGGAGAAGGCCGCCCGCGCCGCCGCAATGGAGGCCGCAACGCTCTACGCCACCCTGGTGCCGCTGCGTACGATGCAGACCTCGGCCAAAGTTTTCGAAGTCGTGCGCGCGATGGCCGAAGAGGGCAACCCCAACTCGGTGAGCGACGCTGGTGTGGGTGCGTTGGCCGTCCGCAGCGCTATAATAGGCGCGGGGCTCAACGTTAAGATCAACGCCGGGGGGCTGAAAGACCGCGCCGAGGCAGACAAACTGGTCGCCGAAGCCAACGCCATCGTGGCCGAAGCCGTCAAGACCGAAGCTGCCATCCTCGAAATAGTGGAGAGTAAAATAAAATAGCGACCTTAGTGGTTCCCCAAACCCTCTAAGATTAGCATCGAAAACAGGAGAATAGATGACCGATTTTCAAAAACATATCCTCGCCGGCATTCCGGACGAACTTCCGGCCGCACAGCCGCGCGACCCCAACGCCAACCACGCCCCGCGCCGAAAAGAGATATTGACGGAGGCGGAAAAGGTGCTGGCGATAAAGAACGCCCTCAGGTATTTCCCCGCGCGACACCACGCCGAGCTGGCCAAAGAGTTTGCGGCCGAGCTGAAAGACCACGGCCGTATATATATGTACCGCCTGCGCCCGAACTACGCCATGCACGCCCGGCCGATAGGGGAGTATCCGGCCAAGTGCCCACAGGCGGCGGCGATAATGCTGATGATCCAAAACAACCTCGACCCGGCGGTCGCGCAGCATCCCCACGAGCTGATAACCTACGGCGGCAACGGCGCGGTGTTCCAAAACTGGGCGCAGTATCTGCTCGCGATGCAGTACCTTTCGCAGATGACCGACCGCCAGACGCTGGTGATGTACTCCGGCCACCCGATGGGTCTGTTTCCGTCGCACCCCGATGCGCCGCGTGTGGTGGTGACAAACGGCATGACCATCCCGAATTACTCCAAGCCCGACGACTGGGAGCGGATGAACGCTCTGGGCGTATCGCAATACGGGCAGATGACGGCCGGTTCGTATATGTACATCGGGCCGCAGGGGATAGTCCACGGAACGACCATTACGGTGCTCAACGCCGGGCGCAAAAAGCGCGGCGACGATCTGGGCGGACTGCTCTTCGTCACCTCGGGTCTGGGCGGAATGTCGGGCGCGCAACCCAAGGCGGGCGTCATCGCGGGCGTGGTGAGCATCACGGCCGAGATCAACCCAAAGGTGGTCGCCCTTCGCCATTCGCAGGGGTGGGTGAACGAGGTTTATCGCGATTTGGACGCCCTGTTGGCTCGTGCCCGCAAGGCGCAAACAGCCCGGGAAGCGGTGTCGCTGGCCTACGAGGGCAATGTGGTCGATCTGTGGGAACGCCTCGCGGCCGAAAACATGGCGGTCGATCTGGGAAGCGACCAAACCTCGCTCCACAACCCGTGGGCGGGCGGCTACTATCCCGTCGGCCTATCGTATGAGGAGTCGAACAAAATGATGGCCGACGACCCGGCTGAATTCCGGGCGCGCGTTCAGGAGTCACTCAAGCGTCAGGTGTCGGCCATCAACCGTCTCGCCGCCGGGGGAATGTACTTCTTCGACTACGGCAACGCGTTTTTGTTGGAGGCCTCGCGCGCAGGTGCGGATGTCGTGAAAGCCGACGGAAAATTCGTATATCCCTCTTACGTTCAGGATATCATGGGGCCGCTGTTTTTCGACTACGGCTTCGGTCCCTTCCGCTGGGTGTGCACCTCGGGCCGCCCCGAAGACCTTGCCGTCACCGACCGCATCGCCGCCGAAGTGCTTGAGAAGATCGCCGAAACGGCTCCGGCCGAAATTCAGGGTCAGCTCAGGGACAATATCCATTGGATTCGCGAGGCGGGGCGCAACAAACTTGTGGTGGGCTCCCAGGCGCGCATTCTGTACGCCGACAGCGAGGGCCGCACCAAAATCGCGCTGGCGTTCAACGAGGCGATCCGCAGAGGTGAGATTTCGGCTCCGATAGTCCTCGGCCGCGACCACCACGACGTGTCGGGCACCGACTCGCCCTACCGCGAAACCTCGAACATCTACGACGGATCTTCGTTCACGGCCGACATGGCGGTGCACAACGTCATCGGCGACAGTTTCCGCGGCGCGACGTGGGTTTCGATCCACAACGGCGGCGGCGTGGGCTGGGGCGAGGTAGTCAACGGCGGCTTCGGCATGGTGATAGACGGCAGCGAACCCGCCGACCGCCGAATCTCCGAGATGCTGCTGTGGGATGTCAATAACGGCATCGCCCGCCGCAGTTGGGCCCGCAACGAGGGAGCCATCTCGGCCATTCGTCGCGAGATGGAGCGCACCCCGGGGCTGAAAGTCACCCTGCCCAATATCGCCGACGAAACGCTAATCGAAAACGCGCTTCGATAGCCGCGCGAAAACATTTTAAATCAAAGGAAAAAATGACCCACAAAATATCCGCCGACCATCTCTCGATAGAGCGTGTTCGCGAAATAATCGAAAAAGGGCTGAAGCTCGAACTGAGCGCCGACGCGGCCAAAAAAATCACCCGTTGCCGCGACTATCTCGACCATAAAATGGCCACGCAAACCGAGCCGATATATGGCATCACCACGGGCTTCGGCTCGCTGTGCAACATCTCGGTCGGGCGGGACGAACTGTCGCAATTGCAGAAAAACTTAGTCATGTCGCACGCCTGCGGCACGGGCGATCGCGTCCCCTCGGAAATTGTCAGGCTGATGCTGCTGCTCAAAATTCAGTCGCTCAGCTACGGCCACTCGGGCGTGCAATTGGCGACGGTGTTGCGTTTGATCGACTTTTTCAACGAGGGGGTGCTGCCGGTGGTCTACGAACAGGGCTCGCTGGGCGCTTCGGGCGACCTTTCGCCGCTGGCGCACATGTGCCTGCCGCTGTTCGGCCTGGGCGAGGTGGAGCACGGGGGCGCTACGAAACCCGCCGCCGAAGTGCTCGCCGTAAAAAATTGGCAGCCCATCGAGCTGCAGTCCAAGGAGGGTCTGGCGCTGTTGAACGGCACCCAATTTATGAGCGCCTATGGGGTGTGGTCGCTGGTGAAGGCGCGCCGCCTCAGCGAATGGGCCGACACGATAGGCGCGATGTCGCTGGATGCTTTCGACGGCCGCATCGAACCCTTCTGCGACGAAGTGCATCTGGTGCGCGGTCACAAGGGTCAGCTCACCACGGCGCGCAATTTCCGCCGACTGTTGGAGGGCAGCGAGATTCTCGCCCGCGCCAAGGCACATGTGCAGGATCCCTACTCGTTGAGGTGCATCCCGCAGGTGCACGGTGCGTCGAAGGATACTATCGACTATGTGGAGAGCGTGCTCACGACCGAGATCAACGCCGTGACCGACAACCCCACCGTTTTTCCGGACGAGGATATGGTGGTGTCGGCGGGCAACTTCCACGGCCAGCCGATCGCCCTGGCGATGGACTTTTTGGCGATCGCGGTGGCCGAATTGGGCAACATCTCGGAGCGCCGTACCTATAAGTTGATTTCGGGCACTCGCGGCCTGCCGGCGTTTTTGGTCGCCAAACCGGGGCTCAACAGCGGCTTCATGATCCCGCAATACACCGCCGCGTCGATCGTCAGCCAGTCCAAGGGGCTCTGTTGGCCGGCGTCGTGCGACTCCATTCCGTCGTCGCAGGGTCAGGAAGACCACGTGTCGATGGGTTCCAACTCGGCCACCAAACTGCGCCGCGTGGTGCTCAACACCGAACGGGTGCTGGCCATCGAGCTGATGAACGCCGCCCAGGCGCTGGAGTTCCGCCGCCCGTTGCACTCGTCGCCCGCGATTGAAAAAATACATGCCGACTATCGCCGCACGGTGCCGTTCGTGGATAACGACGTGGTGATGTATCCGCATATCGAGGCTTCTGTAAAGTTCCTGCAAGATGCTGCTAATTAAAAACATAGCCAAGATTGTCGGCATCGACGATGGCGGGCGTGTGGGCGACGCGGAACGCATCAAAGGCCGGGAGCGATTGCAGGGTGCGGAGATGGCTTCGCTCGGCACGATAGACAACGCCTGGCTTTTGGCCGACGGCGAGCGAATCGTCGATTACGGGTCGATGGATGCGTTGACCGACGGTGGGCGCATCGCCGCATACGGAACGGCGTCGGAACTGCCGGCCGACCTTCCTGAAGACGCCGCGGTGGTAGACGCCGAGGGCGGCATGCTGTTCCCGTCGTGGTGCGATTCGCACACCCATCTGGTCTACGCCGGTTCGCGCGAGGGCGAGTTTGTGGACAAAATCAACGGCCTGACCTACGAAGAGATCGCGCGGCGGGGTGGGGGAATCCTCAACTCGGCCGACCTGCTGCACGAAACGTCGGAGGACGAACTCTACCGCCAGGCGATGGAGCGCGTGGCCGAAATCATAAAAATGGGCACCGGCGCGGTGGAGATCAAGAGCGGCTACGGCCTCACGCTGGAGGACGAACTCAAAATGCTGAGGGTCATAAGGCGCATTCGCCAGACGTCGCCTCTGACGGTGAAGGCCACGTTTTTGGGTGCCCACGCAGTCGGCCGCGCCTACAAAGGGCGGCAAGGCGACTACGTGCGGCACATTATCGACGAGATGATCCCCGCGGTGGCCGCCGAGGGGCTGGCCGACTATGTGGATGTGTTTTGCGACGAGGGATTCTTCACGCTGACCGAAACGGCGGCGATGTTGGAGGCGGCGGCGAAATATGGCATCAGGCCGAAGATCCACGCCAACGAACTCGCCGTCTCGGGCGGGGTGCAGTTGGGCGTCGCCCACAACGCGCTGTCGGTCGACCATCTGGAACGCATGGGCGCGGAGGAGATCGCGGCGCTGAAGGGCTCGGCCACCATGCCGACGCTGCTTCCGGGTGCGGCGTTCTTCCTCGGATTGCCATTGCCCCCGGCGCGCGAAATGCTCAACGCCGGGCTGGGTGTGGCGCTGGCGTCGGACTTCAACCCCGGCTCGTCGCCCTCGGGCAACATGGCGTTCATGGTCTCGCTGGCCTGTATCCGACTGCGCATGACCCCGGCCGAGGCTATAAACGCCGCCACCTTGAACGGAGCCTATGCGATGGGAGTGAGCGACATAGCGGGCTCGGTGACGCGCGGCAAGCTGGCCAACTTTTTCATCACGCGCCCCATGCCGTCGGTCGAATTTTTGCCCTACTCCTACTCTTCGCCCCTCATTCGCAGGGTGTTTTTGAGGGGGCGCGAGGTGTGACAGGCGCGGCCTAAAAGGTGTGATCGGCGTGTGATTCGCAGAGTTTTTTTGCACGCGCAGAAAATAAACACTACATTTGCCCCGTTAAGAAGTTGTTTGAATTTTTCTACCGAAGCTATTTTGCAGATATTTTTGTCCCGTTTTTCGCTTGGAGCGAGGCGCATATCGGGAATACGTAACGAGTTTCGGGTGAAAAACGGGGCAAAAAGAGCGCAAAAGAGCGAGAGTGGGAATTTTTAAACAACTTCTAAATTACAGGTCGGAGTATTGAGCGACCCAGAATCGAACCCCAACAGGAGAGTTAGTTAACCAATAAATAAACAAAATGATGAAAAAACTATTTTTTGCAGCTGTCGCGATCGCCATGGTCGCGCTCACGGCCGTTTCGTGCGGTCCCGATGACAAAAAGACGCCCGAAGGCGGCAAACTCACCCCCGACGAAAACAAAGCCAAAGTCGAAGACGTGGCTCTCGACCTTGCCGGCCAGATCGACGCCCAGAAATTCGTGGAATTCGTCGACGCCACCAACCGCTTGACCGACATCGGCCTGCCCGAAGATTTGATGGGTGAAGAAGAACCCACCAGAGGCGCCGTCAGCGCTATCGTGAATGCCGCCGCTCCCATGTTCCCCAGCCGGATGGGCGCCATCGCGGCTATTCCCGCCGCCGCCACGAGGGTTGCCGACATCGCAGCCTCGCAGTTCTACGGCGTGTTCACCTACGACGAACAGACCGAAGAGTGGACGAGCACCGAAAGCACCACCGAGCTCGCCTTCATCTACGGGTTCGAAGGCGCGGAGGTGAAACTCTCGCTCGTAACCTCGGGTAGCGAAACCGAAGTCGAGTTCGACGGCACGATCATCGCCGTTCCCGCCAAGGTGGCTGCCAAAATGACCATGGACGGCGAAACTCTCGCCGCCATCGCTGTGGACGTGACCTCGATCGCAACCGACCTCTCCTCGGGCGAAGTGGGCACTACGGTCGAAATAGGCGGCTACTCGTTCGCCCTCAAGGCCAAAATCGCGTCCGACTCGTCGGCATCTCTCACCCTGAAGAACGGTTCGAAGACCCTCGTGTCGATCAACGCCACCGGCACGGAAACCGACCTTATCCCCCCGATGACAGACGAACCTAACTTCGAAGCCACAATCGGTGATCTCAACGTGAACCTCAACGTTATGGACGCCGTCTATGTGAAGGGCTCGATCGACGACCTCCAGGGCCTTATCGACGCCGAAGAGGAATTAGGCTACGAGGACGAAGAGTATGCCGAAGCCTACACCAAACTCATCAACGACCACGTCGACATCTTCATGAACTACGACAACTCGAACGCCGCCATCGCGACCGTCGAGTACAAGCATTTCTACGAAGTTGAAAAATCGGAAGACGGCCTCGCCGAAATACATTCGAGCTACGGCGAATACTACATCGTGTTCGCTTCCGACGACTCGCGTTTCTCGCTCGAAGAGTTCTTCAACGACGAAGACTTCGCCGACCTCAAGGAGGCTGTCGAAAAGTTGGACAAGGAGTTCTCCGATCTTCTGGGCATCGAAGACGAGTTGGACGAACCTAACAACGAACCGGCCGGTCGCTAACCATCGGTCCGCGGCTTCATAAGTTCGCGACTTAGCAACGAAGAGAGGAGAGCCGACGTGGCTCTCCTCTCTTCGTTCTGTATTTATTGGAGCGGCCGGGTGGGGCGTCCCATGCGTCTATCCTATTTTAGGGAAACTTTCTCTTCGGGAGGCGTTTCGAACTCGCCGTAGGAGGCCGAAAATCCGTACCACACTCCCAGTCCGCCGCCGCGAATGTTGGACGGCAGATTCTGAAAACTCGGATAGACGGGGTTGTGGGCGTTCACGGCGTCGTTCATAAACGCGCTCCAGTAGTCGAACGCCGGCCGGTCGATGCTCGCAAGGCGCAGTTGTACGCTCTCGCCCGCGCCCCAGGTCGGCACATAGCCCCCCTCGGCGGTAATATCCATCGGCCGCAACACCGTAATCGAAGCGGAGCCGCCCTCCGCCTTCGAACCTTCCGCCCTCAAACCTTCCATTCTCGAACCCAGGCCCGCACCATTGCCCTCGCCTGCACCGGAAGCAGATCTCGCCCCCGCCCCGACAGACGCCCCGTCGAGGATACCGAACAGACACGGATTATATGTCCCCTCGTCCCGGGGTCGCGCCATCAGCATGTAGTATCCGCCGGGCGAGAGCCCCTCCAGGACGACCGAAACCTCCGGGCTTCCCGAAACCGAACCGTCTCCGGAGCCCCCAGAACCACTGCCCGAGCTCCCGGAGCCACCTGCCTCCCCCGAGCCACCGGAGCCGCCTGCCTCTCCGGAGCCACCGGAGCCACTGGAGTCGCCGCCCGACCCTGAACCCTCGGAACCACCGCCCGCCCCCGAACCCACGGAGACCTCCCCCAAACGTGCCGGAGCGGGAATGGTGGTCGTGGCGGTCAACACAAATCCCGAATACTCGACCGTCAGCGTATACTCTTCGCCCACCACCCCGACGACCTCCGACCCCCGGTAGCACCACCCCAACAGATGGTCGCGATCGACCCTCGAAACCAAAACCTCCGTCCGTCCGCCGCCCGAAACGGTCACCTTGGCAAGTCGGATAGGTATCCGCGAGATGTCCTCGACGCTGAACTCGCCGTAGGGCACATAGAGCGACTTCGACAGCCACACCACCGCCCCCCGCCCCGCCTCGATCGACCCCTCGACGACTATTTTTTCGTCGTAAACCCACGGCCTCTCCGCCGGCTCGCAGGCCTCAAACAGGGCGGAAAGCGGCAGGATGGAGAGAAGCGTAAAAAGTATTTGCAGGCGTGACCTCATGGCTTGAAAATTAAAAATCGAAAGAGTAACTCACCGACGGAATTATGGAATATAGCGCCGAGGGGCGCCTTTGAAGCGTCACTGTGCCCGCTGCGGACTCCGAATCGCCCATGTTCAGATAGGCGTAAAAAGCTATCGGGTTCTTGCGCGCGTAGAGGTTGTATACCGAAAACGTCAGCCGCCCCGGATCCCAACTCCGCCGACCAGCCGCCCGACCCGCCGCCCTCGAAGCAGAAGCACGACCCGCCGCCCCCGAATCCCGCCCGCGAACAGAGGGTATATCCCACACCGCCGCCACGTCCATTCGGTGATAGGGCGGCATCCGCGCCGAGTTGTGCGGCCCGTATTCGTTCACCGCCACCTCGCCCATCATGTATACCCCCAACACCGGCGTGTAGGCGTTGCCCGTGGCGAACACAAAGCTCGACGACACCGACCATCTATCCGAAATCTTATATATGGCCGTCAGCGAAAGGTCGTGCCGCCGCTCGTAGGCCATCGAAAACCATCTGCCGCCCTCGATCCCGGGAAATGAGCGCAACGCCCATCCCAAGGTGTAGGACAACCACCCCGACAGCCGACCGTATTTTTTGTCGACCAGCAGTTCGAGCCCGAAGTTCCGCCCGCGTCCATACTCGATCCCCTCGTATATGTCGTACGCGGAGTTGAAGTTGCCGATCATCCCCTTGCGCGACTCCATCTGCCCGGTCAGCGCCTTGTAGTATAGTTCGGCCGAAAACTCCCACACCCGGTCGCGCGTCCGGCGGCGATATCCCGCCGACAGAGAGTATCCCCTTTGCGGCGGCACGAGCGACGAGGTCGGCATCCAAAAATCGGTCGGGAAGCCGGTGTTCGAAGCCGTCACCTGGTTCATGTATTGCTGCTGAATCCCCGCCGACACCGACACCGCCGACAGCGCCCCCGTCCGCACCGTCAGGTTGAGCCGCGGCTCGGGAGAGGCGTAAATTTTTTCACGCGTGTGAACGAGCATCGAGGCCCGCAATCCTCCGCGAAGGTCGACCGTCGGCGATATCTGCCACACAGCCTCGGCGAAGAGCCCCGCCTCGTGGGTAGTGACGGCCGGCGCCCCCGAACCGGTCAAAAAATAGCCCGAAAAAACGGGATACTGCAACCCGACGATGTGCAGCGTGTAGTCGAGCCCCCACTCCCACGAGATGCCATCGCGCCTGCTCTCGACCAGCGCCTTGTAGCCCACATCGGTAATGGACGAGGGCATCGACAGACTCACCGAGCCGTGATCCGCCTCGATGCCGTTGTCGTACCTGCTCGCCCACACGGTTTGCGACAGTTTGTGCCGTTTTGCGAACGAGTGCTCCCACACGACAGACCCCGCGCTGTTTCCCCAGTCGATGCCGCCGCCCGAGTCGTATATTCCGCCGATAGATAGCCTGTCGGCCCCGTGATAGAGGTTGGCCGTCACCCGGTCGCGGTCGGAGGGCTCGCCGACGAACGTCAGTCCCAGGTCGTACATGTTGTATCCCAGGCGCATATCCTCGTGCTTTTTCGAACTTCCGCTCACCATCCGCAGTATCGGATCGACATAGGTCGCCCTGCCCGAAAGATAGAGGCCGCTCGCCCCGCCCGTCGGAACGCCCAAAGTCAGCCGCGAGGCGATGAGCCCCACCTCGCCCGAAGCCGACAGCCTGCGCGGAGGCGACGTGAGAGTTCCCGCCGACACCACGCCGCCCAAACCGCCCCCGTATCGCGGCGGGATGTACGACTTGTGGAGCGAGAACGACGATAGGTTGCCGTCGTTGAAGACCGAAAATATGCCCAACAGGTGCGACGAGTTGTATATCCGCGCCCCGTTGAGCTCCACCAGGTTGTGGGCGTTGGTGGAGCCGCGCACATAGAGGCCGCCCGAGACTTCGCCCGTGGTCTGGATTCCGGGCATCAGCTGAAGTGTGCGCATAGGGTCGGCCGAACCCGCCAGTCCGGGCAGTCGCGAGATGGTCGACAGGCCCAACTCGATGTCGCCCAACACCTCCGTCGCACCCATCGCCGAGGGTCGTGCGGCCATAACACTGACCGCGTCGAGCCGGGTGGCGGTTATGTCGACGGTGTCTGTCCGTGTCACGTCCGTGGCGTTTGGGTTCGGTCGGGTGGCGGATGAGGTGGCGGATGTGGTGGTGTCGGACGGCGCGTACCCGCGAGCGAGCGCATTCCTGGAAATATTGGCATTTCCGGGGGAGTTTGCATTCACGTGAGCGATCGCATTTCCGGGGGCGAGTGCAACTAAAGCGACGAGCGCCAGCAATATGTGATGACGTCCGGTGCTCATGGTTTTGCGATGATCGAGACAATATGGATGCCTGCGCCGGAGCGTACGCGGCTCGCGGTGGTTTCGGTGGGTTCGGTGGGTTCGGTGGGTTCGGTGGGTTTGGCGGTTTCGGTGGTTTCGGCGGCCGGAACGCTCCGGGTGGGCCCAACGCGACCCTCGGTGTTTTCGGCAAGATCGGCTGTTTCGGCGAGCCGAACGTTCCTGTTAGGCCCAACGCGACCCTCGGTGTTTTCGGCTATGTGGTCGATTATGGCGGAGGGGGTGTCGGGGTCGCGCGGGTCGAACCAACGTATTTCGGGGTCGCGCCGAAACCAGGTCATCTGGCGTTTGGCGTAGCGGCGCGAGTTGCGTTTGACAAGCTCCACCGCGCGCGCAAGGCTTTTCGCCCGCGTCATATCCATCTCCCGTCCCTGTTCCCGCTCCCGTTCCTGTTCCTGTTCCTGTTCCCGAAGTTCCGAATCCGGCTGCCGCTCCCGTCCCTGCTCCTGCTCCTGCTCCTGCTCCTGCTCCTGCTCCTGCTCCTGCTCCTGATCCTGCTCCTGCTCCTGCTCCTGCTCCTGCTCCTGCTCCTGCTCCTGC
>JAITWI010000043.1 GCA_031285345.1 Alistipes sp. | reverse complement strand
CGGGCGGCAGGTGCTCTGGCGCTTCGCAGTGAGGCCGACATAGACCGCGTGCTGGAGCGCGTGGCTCGCGAAACCGTGGCCCGGGGCGAAGAAATTTTGGCCGCCAACGCCCTCGACCTTGCCCGGATGTCGCCCTCCGATCCGCTCTACGACAGGCTGCAGCTCTCCCCGCAGCGGCTGGAGGCGATTGCGGAGGATATTCTTTCGGTGTCGCGATTGTCGTCGCCCGTGGGCGAGGAGCTGTCGCGAACGGCGCGCCCCAACGGAATGACGATAAGCAAAGTGAGAGTGCCTTTCGGAGTGGTGGGGGTGATATATGAGGCGCGGCCCAATGTCAGCTTCGATGTTTTCGCGCTCTGCCTCAAAAGCTCCAACGCGTGCCTGCTCAAGGGGGGCAGCGACGCGCGCCACTCCAACGAGGCGATAGTGGGCCTGATTCGCCGGGTGTTGGCCGCAGAAGGGTTCGACCCGGGCGTGGTGGCGCTGCTGCCGGCAGAGAGGGAGGCAACCGAGGCTCTTTTAGGTGCTGTGGGCTGGGTCGACGTGGTGATACCGCGCGGCTCGGCGGCCCTGATTCGCCACGTGAGAGATCACGCGCGGGTGCCCGTCATCGAGACCGGTGCCGGAATCTGCCACACATACTTCGACCTCGACGGTGATGCCGAGAAGGGTGCCGCCATAATTTTCAACGCCAAGACCCGCCGCGTGAGTGTTTGCAACGCGCTCGACACGCTCGTCGTCCACTCGGGGCGGCTGGCCGATCTGCCCGTTTTGTGTGCGCCGCTCGCCTCGCGCGATGTGGAGATATACGCCGACCCGCGGGCTTTCGACGCTCTGGACGGGCGCTATCCCGGTGGGCTGCTGAAGCGCGCGACGGCGGAGAGCTTCGGCACCGAGTTCCTCGACTATAAGATGTCTATCCGCACGGTGGACTCGCTCGACCAGGCTCTGGAACATATCGCCGCCCACTCTTCGCGCCACAGCGAGGCGATTGTCACCGAAAACGAGGCTACCGCCGAAGCTTTCGCCGCCCGGGTAGATGCCGCGTGTGTCTACACCAACGTCTCCACCGCGTTCACCGACGGCGCGCAGTTCGGCTTCGGCGCCGAGATCGGCATCAGCACCCAAAAGCTCCACGCCCGCGGTCCCATGGCCCTGCCCGAGTTGACTACCTATAAGTATATTATAAGAGGTACTGGCCAGGTGCGGGATAATGGTTAATGATTAATGGTTAATGATTAATAGTTTCGCGTTAGCCCAATTAACCATTAATCATTAATCATTAATCATTAACCACTAACCATTAATCAATCACCAACGCGAGATGACGGCGTGGGGTATGTAGCGCACGAGGGGTTTGCCGTCGGCGGTGTTGTCTACGGCGATTAGATCCATCTGCGGTTCGAGGTCGCTGGGATTTTGGGCCAACCACGCCTGCACGGCCAGCCGGAACGAGCGCTGCTTGGCGGCGGTCATAGCCTCCTCGGGCGATGTCAGACCCCCGGCATCGCGCGTTTTTACCTCCACGAAGTGAATCGACTCGCCGCGGCGGGCGACAATGTCGAGCTCGTAGCGACCGCTGCGCCAGTTGCGCGCCACGATCTCGAAACCCTCCTCGGCCAACCAATCCTCGGCAGCCTTCTCGCCCGTCGCGCCTATAATCTGGGTTACGCCCACAGAAAATCGAGACTGTCGCCGGGGTTCACTTCGCGCGGTGCCGTGCCGTGGCGGAAGATTCGCATGGGTCGGCTGCCTACGAGCTCCCGCCTCTCGCCCTCCACCCTCAGCAGACACCCCTCGCGAAGGCCGACGACGTACATCTCCGGATTGGCTACCAGAAACTCCTCGATGCGTTGCTCGCGCGTTTCGCCGGCGTGGCCGTCGGGATGGGCGTCCAGGTAGTGGGGGTTGATCTGGAACGGTATGAGCCCCGCCGCCCCGAACGACGAGGGCTCGACGATGGGCATATCGTTGGTTGTGCGGATCGAGGGGCAGGCCACGTTGCTTCCCGCGCTCCATCCTATATAAGGGGTGCCGAGCTCGCCCGCCGCCACGCGCACGGCGTCGACCAGTCCCTGCTCCTGCATTTTTTTCATAAGAGCGAAGGTGTTGCCGCCGCCCACCACCACAGCCTCGGCCTCGCGGATGGCGCGTGCGGGATCGCTCTCGCGGTGAACCGAACGAACGGCGATGCCCAGCGGTTCGAAAGCCGCCTGCACCCGCGCCTCGTACTCGTCGTAAGAAAAAGTCACCGCGGCGTAGGGCACGAATGCCACGCTCTCGGCGCACCCGCCCAGAAACGCCCGGATGTGTTCGAACGGCCACTGCAAGTATGGCTGGCCGGCGGAGGTGGAGTTGGAAATAAGTAGTAGTCTCATATCTGTCTGATGTTTTGGTTTATCTGTATTCGCGGGCGTTGAGGTACATGGCGACCGTCACGCCGCCGAACCTGTCCCACGTCTCGTCGCCGAAGCTACGGGAATAGACTCCCCTTCCCAACAGCGCCCCGTCGAGCATGAACGGTTCGGGAACCTCGGTGTTCATCTCGTCTTCTAAGAGTGTGAGGGTGACGAGAATCTCCTGCCCGCCCGCCAGCCGGATGCCGTAAGGGGTGAGGTCGACCCCGAACAGGCCCGTCGTGCGGTCGGCCAACTCGAAGCGGATGTCGCGGTGGACAATCAGCTCTCCCGGCGTGTTATCCTCCAGCGAGTAGAACGAGAGGCGGAAAAGAGCCCGCTCGTAGCCGTTTTGGCGGATGCGCATCGCAAAGGAGAGGATGTCGGAGTCGTGGCGGATCCTTATCGGCACTCCGCCCTCGTGGTCGGCGCTGTTCTTTTCGGCGCCGTCATCCAAGCCGAGTTCGTCGTACCATCCTACCTGAACCATGCCCGTTCCGCTGGCGCTATGTCCGAGTTTGACAAGGCGGCTGCGACGGTTGGTGACCACAATCGGCTCGATATCGTAGGTGCCCTGCCGGAGTCGGATGTCCTGCCCGCCCGTGAGTTCGCCCACCGTGCGCGTCAGGGTCTCGAAGCCCACGTGAGAAAAGACAACGCTGTCGGCGGTCGAGATGTCGGTTCGGCCGCGGATTTCGAACCTTCCCTCGCGGTCGGAGATCACGCCGATCTCCTTTCCCTTGACGACAACGGTCACATATGGGAGAGGCTCGCCGTTCGCGGCATCCGCCACGCGGCCGCTTACCGGAGCCCCGGCGCGCACGAGCGCGGGCAGCAGCAGAAAAACCAACAGGATTTTTTTCACAGCGTAAGAATATCTTTTTCGATCGTTTCGGGGAAGTGGCGGTGTTCGAGCGCGTGGATCCTCTGCGCCAGCGATTCGGGGGTGTCGCCCGGCAGCACCGGACAACGGAACTGAGCGATGATCGACCCGCGGTCGTAGTGCTCGTCCACACGGTGGATGGTGATGCCGCTCTCGCTCTCGCCCGCAGCCACCACCGCCGCGTGTACACGGTCGCCGTACATGCCCTTACCTCCGTAGGCCGGAAGCAGCGCCGGGTGGATGTTGACGATGCGCCCCGGCCAGGCGGCGACGATGCTCGCGGGGATGAGTCGCAGAAATCCCGCCAGCACGATGTAGTCTACCCTCGCGGCGCGAAAAGCCTCCAAGGGGGCGGTGCCGTCGGCAAACTCCGCACGCGTGAAAACCATCGTGGGCACGCCGTGTTTTCGTGCGCGCTCAAGCACGCCCGCCGAGGGGTTGTCGGAGGCCACAAGCACGACGCGCGCAGGCGAGCCGGCCGGGGCGTGGGGCGAGAAATGTTCCATTATCTTGTCGGCGTTGGTGCCCGAACCGGAAGCGAGTATGGCTATTTTGATCATTTCATATTGATTTTCAAATATTTAACCCCGACCGACCGCGGCACAGGGCAAAAAAAACTTATCGCAAGCCAAAAGTAATCTAAAATTTGTTACCTTTGCCCCAAATTTCGCTTGAAATTACAATTAAATTTACATAACGAGTATCTAACTAAAAACTTAACAATCATGTCTGACGTTTCTTCGAAAGTTGTCGAAATCATCAAGAACAAACTCGCTGTCGATGCAGCTGAAATCGTTCCCACCGCAAGTTTCACCAATGATCTCGGCGCAGATTCTCTCGACACGGTCGAACTGATCATGGAATTCGAAAAAGAGTTCTCGATCCAGATCCCCGACGAAGATGCCGAAAAAATCGGCACTGTGGGCGACGCCATCTCTTATATCGAAGAGAAGAAAAAGTAAGTAGGTTGCAATCAAAGGTGGGGAGAGCTTAAGCGATGGCCGAAAGAAGAGTTGTTGTCACGGGACTGGGCACGATCAATCCGTTGGGGAATACTATACCTGAGTATTTTCGTAATTTGCAGGACGGAGTGAGCGGCGCCGGACCCATAACCCGTTTCGATGTCGAAAAGTTCAAGACACGCTTTGCCTGCGAGGTAAAAAACTACAACGGAGCCGACTTTTTCGAACGCAAAGAGGTGAGGAGGTACGACCTGTTCACCCAGTTTGCGCTCGTGGCCACGGCCGAAGCCATGAAGGACTCGGGGATCGACCCCGAAAAGATCGACCCCGAGAAAGCGGGCGTCATCTGGGCCTCGGGCATCGGCGGGCTCAAGTCGTTCTTCGAAGAGGTGAAGGGCTTTGCCTTGGGGGACGGAACCCCAAGGTACAGCCCCTTCTTCATCACCATGATGATTCCCGACATCGCCGCCGGGTACATCTCCATGAAGTACGGCTTCATGGGCCCCAACTACTGCACCGTGTCGGCCTGCGCGTCGTCCAACCACGCCATGATCGACGCATTCAACTGGATCCGCCGCGGAGTTGCAGACATCATCATCACCGGAGGATCGGAGGCCGGAGTGAACGAACCCGCCGTGGGTGGTTTCAACTCGATGCAGGCCCTTTCGACCCGCAACGACGAGCCCACGAAAGCCTCGCGTCCGTTCGACGTCGATCGCGACGGTTTTGTGATCGGCGAGGGCGCCGGAGCAATCATCCTCGAAGAGTATGAACACGCCGTGGCACGCGGAGCCAAGATCTACGCCGAAATTGTGGGCGGAGGTATCAGCGGCGACGCATACCACTACGCCGCGCCCCATCCCGAGGGCAAGGGTGCGATGCTGGCTATGAAAAACGCAATGGTCGACGCCGGAGTATCCATCTCCGATATCGACTACATCAATGTTCACGGAACCTCGACCCCCGCGGGCGACGGACCCGAACTGATGGCGATCCAGAGGCTCTTCGGCGAAGATGCCTACCGTCTCAACATCTCCTCCACAAAGTCGATGACCGGCCACCTGCTGGGTGCCGCCGGAGCCGTCGAGGCACAGGCCGTGATTATGGCCCTCACCGAAGGGGTCATTCCGCCCACCATCAACCTCGATAACCTCGACCCCGCCATCGACCCGCGCCTGAACCTCACTCCTAACAAAGCGCAAAAGCGCGAGGTTCGTTACGCCATGTCGAATACCTTTGGGTTCGGGGGGCATAATTCTTCCGTCATCTTCAAGCGGTTTTCGTGATAGCGGCCGATCTGCGTCCTTCGTCTTGAAATTCACTCGGTCATGTACGCTAAGTACACTCCCTCGTAAATTTCATCGACAGCGTTGCATATCGACCACTCTGACGAAAACCGGATGTCGAATGGAATCGGGCATTTTTGACGAAAACCAACTCCAGTAGGCCATGAATTTTTTTGATCTTTTCGGGCGCCGTTCCGGTCGCGACGGCGAGTTCCATCGTCTGGTGCGCGAAATGTTCGGCATCCGGGCGCGCAACATAGAGCTCTACAAGCTGGCCCTCATGCACCGCTCGACCTCGGTGAGTCTGCCCGACGGCACACATCTCAACAACGAACGT
>JAITWI010000080.1 GCA_031285345.1 Alistipes sp. | reverse complement strand
CTGGTGTCCAAGTCGACCACCACCTACGCTCCCTATCCCAACGACCAGAACCTCAATCTTAACTGGTTCATCGACGGGGTGTATCTGGGCAACATCGACTACGACCTTGCGGCCCTCGGCCTCTTTGGCGCCCGCTCCAACCACCGCATCGCAACGTACAGCGAGGAGTGGGACGGCGGCAGCCGCCAGATAGAGTTCAGCTACGAGTTCGACGACCAGGACCGGGTGGTCAAAATATTCGAGGACGTCCTTGGCAGCGACCAGGACGACTGCGTGTACGACATATATTATTAACGGTTAAAAACTAAAACGAGACGTTTTTTCGGCTATCTTTGCACCATGGCTGAAACAACTTCACGATATGGGCTGCGCGGCGTCTCTTCCGACAAGGAGGACGTCCACGCCGCCATCAAAAACGTCGACAAGGGGCTCTTTCCGCGCGCCTTTTGCAAAATCATTCCCGACCTGCTGACGGGCAGCCCCGACGACTGTCTGATTATGCACGCCGACGGTGCGGGCACCAAATCGTCCTTAGCCTACGCCTATTGGCGCGAAACGGGCGACATAAGTGTGTGGCGCGGCATTGCGCAGGATGCGGTGGTGATGAACACCGACGATCTGCTCTGCGTGGGCGCGGTGTCGGGCATTCTGCTCTCATCGACCATCGGACGCAACAAGCGGCTCATCCCGGGCGAGGTGATCTCGGCTATAATCAACGGCACGGAGGAGTTCTTGCAGTCGATGCGCTCGATGGGCGTCAACATAGTCTCCACGGGCGGCGAAACGGCCGACGTGGGCGATCTGGTGCGCACCGTCATCGTCGACAGCACGGTCACGGCACGTATGCGCCGCGCCGACGTGATCGACAACTCTCGGATCGCGGCCGGCGACGTGATCGTGGGTCTGGAGTCTTTCGGGCAGGCGACCTACGAGCGCGAGTACAACGGCGGCATGGGCTCCAACGGCCTCACCTCGGCGCGCCACGACGTTTTCGCCCGCTACATCGCCCAAAAATATCCCGAGACCTACGACACCGCCATCCCGCACGACCTCGCCTACTCGGGGGGAATGCGCCTCACCGACCCCGTCGAGGGCTCGCCGTTAGACGCGGGGCGATTGGTGTTGTCGCCCACCCGCACCTACGCGCCGATTATCGCAAAGGTTCTGCGCGAGGTTCCCCGCGCGGCCATCCACGGAATGGTGCATTGCAGTGGGGGAGGGCAGACCAAAATCCTGCACTTCGCTGGCGAGGGGCTGCACATCGTGAAGGACAATCTGTTCCCCGTGCCGCCACTTTTCCGCCTGATCGCCGAGCAGAGCGGCACTCCCGCGCGCGAAATGTACAAGGTGTTCAACATGGGCCACCGCATGGAACTCTATGTACCTCAAGAAGTTGCCGCTGACATAATCGCCGTCTCTCAATCCTTCGGCGTCGATGCCCGCGTAGTCGGACGGGTGGAGCGCCTCGAACCGCAGGGTGCGGTGTCCGCACCCGGTACCGCGGCGGCAAGCGACGCTCCCGCTCCCGCACGGGTCACCATTCGCCACAACGGCGAGGAGTTCTCCTACACAAAATAACCCCTACGCACGGTAAATGAACGAGTCTGACCGATCGGTCGGCGAATTAGTCGACGAACTTAGCAAGAAAATGCTTCCAAAGTATCGTGAGATCAAATGCATTTTTGATAATCCGTATGACTATCTTGCGTTAG
This sequence comes from Alistipes sp., assembly GCA_031285345.1. Classification (GTDB taxonomy): domain Bacteria; phylum Bacteroidota; class Bacteroidia; order Bacteroidales; family Rikenellaceae; genus UBA940. The sequence goes on along the minus strand of JAITWI010000080.1, from coordinate 17,035 downwards.
ATCCGCTGAGGGTTGAAGTCTGCAAATGCATAATTTTCGACCTGCACCAGGCAGCCATTACTTTGACCAACCATTTGTTGGAGTATTCGCTGAAGTTTTGTCTCGGGTTGAAGCATTCCAAAGATAACAAAAACGATGCGAAAACATTAGGAGATGCGTTTGCGGCAGGGGTTGAGAAGTATGACAACATGCCTTTGGCCGACACCATAAACGCCGCCTGTTCGCAAGGGCTGATCTCAAAGGAGCAGAAAAAACAACTGCACGAGTTCCGCAAAGACTTCCGCAACGCCTGGTCTCACGCCAGCTCGTCTAAAATGTTCGGAGACAATACCGTACCGGTAGGTACGGTTACCACGGACGACCTGAATCGCTTGGGCCTCGACGGTTTTATCGAACACATTTTCACGAGCAACGACACCATCGAAACGAAGATAAAAAACGTTCCGTTTATCGGCGCCGTGATCAAGGCCCGCTCTTCGCGCAACGCGAGCATCCCCTATTTCAGGGCTGTCGATGCCGTGATTCGAGCTATGCTGTCGAATTTATCTTCGAGCACCCAAACGCGTCGGGCGGCCGATTCGCATTAGGGTGAGGTGTCGACTCGCGTTCGAAAGTGAGCCTATTTTCTTTAGAAAGTGTGTCGATTTGCACTCCGGCGCGTGTCGATTCGCCCCCTAAAAGAGTTCGCCCAGCCACCCCGAATCCCGAATCCCGAATCCTGAACCCTGAACCCTGAACCCTGAACCCTGAACGACCTACTCCCGATAAACGTCCATCTCGCCGCGCTCGACTTTGTGGTAAATGTCCGACAACGCGGCCACGACAGGAGAGATGAGCGTCACGACCCCGTCGGTCACTTCGCCCTTCACGCCCCTCATCCGATAGAGCATCGCGGCGTATAAAGCCCTGAACGACAGCTCTATATCGCTGATGTCCTCACGCCCGAGAGCGACACGCAAATGGGGTAATTCGGGCTCAAGCCGGGCAAAAAGTTCGCGGTACTCACGACCCGCCGGCTGCTGCAACAGCGTGAGGTGCAGATCGTTAAGATCGGCCACGAGGTGCAGCGTGTGGTCGAGATGGCCGACCTCCGCCTTGCCCTCCCTCTCCAATAGCCGCGCGATATCCATATACCACTCCATGGCGGCCGATTTCCACTCGTCGGAGGCGTCGCGCGGCGCTACCAGAGCGGCAAAAACGGCCTCCGGACCGAACCGCATCGCGCGCATCAGATCCTCCAACTGCCAGATATACAGAATATATTCGGCTATATTTTCATCTCGCTTTTCGCTGGCTATATCCATAAAAAAAAACGTAGTGTTTAAAATTTTTCACCTAAATTCGCCGCCAATCACCCGCCCCCGCACATTCCCCGCGCCACCACCCCACCACACCCCACCACACCCCACCACATCGCTCAGCCCCCGCCACCACTCCACCACACCCGCACCCACCACACCCGCACCCGCACCCACACCCACACCCGCACCCACCACCCCTCAGATAGACAGTATTTTAACCGTCTCCAACAGGCTCCTGTCGATGGCCTTGTCGTTGCGGCAGGCTTGAGAGAAGGGCACATGCACCAACTGCTCGTCGTCGATTCCGATCATAATGTTGCGCTGACCGTCCAGCAGCGCCTCTATGGCCGCCTGCCCCATCCGCGAAGCCAAAATACGGTCGGCGGCGGTGGGCGACCCGCCCCTCTGAATGTGCCCGAGGATAGTCACGCGACTGTCGAACTGCGGATACTCGGCCTTCACGCGCGCCGCCAGGCCCATCGCGCCGCCCGTCACCTCGCTCTCGGCCACCAGCACTATGCTCGAATTTTTATCTTTTCGGAATCCGTTCTCTATCAGCTCGGCCAACTGGTCGAACTCGGTCTCCCTTTCGGGAATGATTGCGGCCTCGGCGCCCGAAGCGATGGCTCCGTTGAGCGCCAAAAACCCGGCGTTGCGCCCCATCACCTCCACAAAAAACAGCCGCTCGTGCGAAGAGGCCGTGTCGCGCAGCTTGTCCACCGCCCACATAATGGTGTTGAGCGCCGTGTCGTAGCCCAGGGTGGTATCGGTGCCATACAGGTCGTTGTCTATGGTTCCCGGAATGCCCACCACGGGAATGTCGAACTCGGCCGCGAATATGCGCGCCCCGGTCAGCGAGCCGTCGCCGCCGATCACCACCAGCGCGTCGATGCCGTGCCGCCGCATGGTTTCGTGCGCTTTCCGCCGCCCCTCTTTGGTCTCGAACTCCTTCGATCGGGCGGTTTTCAGGATCGTGCCCCCCTGCTGGATTATGTTCGACACGTTTCCGGTGGCGAAGTCCAACACCTCGTCGTCGATAAGACCCTTGTATCCCCGCATTATGCCTTTGACCCTCAGCCCTTTGAATATCGCGGTTCGGGTCACGGCACGAATCGCGGCGTTCATCCCGGGCGAGTCGCCGCCCGAGGTGAGAATGCCCACGCACTTAATCGTCTTCATCTTTTGCGCTCCTTACAATGATGTTGTCCGGGGTAGGGATCAGGCCTTAATGCCGTAGTAACAGCGCTTGGGCGAGTCGACGCGCCCTTCGGCGACCAACTTTTTGATGGTTTTGTCCACGTCGGCTTTCGACAGACCCGTTTCGGTGACGATTTCGCCGGCTTTTTTTGGCCCGGCGCCGAGGGCGTTCAATACTTTCTCTTCCATAACTTTCAGTGCTAAAGATTTTGTCGCCGTAAAGATAGTGCAAGCCGAGAGCAGAACCAAATTTATTTGGATTCTGCCGAGGCGCTGCCTGTTTTAAACAAGCGAAGCGCAGTTAAAGATAGCAATAATTTCGCTCGAAACCCTCCCCCGCAAACCCCCCGCCCAAAACCATTCCCCACAAAACCCCCGCTTAAACCCTTCCCCGCAAAACCCCGTCCACAAAAAAAGCCGCCCCCAATAGGAGCGGCCCTGAAGCGGCGCTATGTGCGCTTTTGCTTTACTTTACCTGCTTAACTACGGCTTCGAAAGCCTTCGGATGGTTCATCGCCAGGTCGGCCAACACCTTACGGTTGAGACAGATCTCCTTTTTAGCCAGACGGCCGATGAGTTCCGAGTAGGTCAATCCGTTGAGACGTGCGGCGGCGTTGATACGCTGGATCCACAGGCTGCGGAAGGCCCTCTTTTTGTTTTTGCGATCGCGGTATGCATACTGCAAACCCTTTTCGACTGTGTTTTTGGCAACAGTCCAAACGTTTCCCCTCGAACCGAAGTTTCCTTTGGCGAGTTTTAAAACTTTTTTCCGTCTTGCCCTCGATGCTACTGCATTTACTGAACGTGGCATAATTTACGAAGTTTTACGAGTGGTCGGCGAACAGATTCTCTCTGCCTCTTTGGGGCCGCCTCACTCTTGATTAATACGATTGTTTTTTGTTTAGTTGCGGCGTGAAACCATCCGGCACAAGGGCCCGATTACTTCACCAGCAACAGTTTGATCTTAGCCGCGTCTGCCACCGAAACGATCGCCGAGTAGTCGAGATTACGTTTCTGTTTGGTCGTTTTCTTAGTCAGAATGTGGCTGTGATAAGCGTGTTTACGCTTAATCTTTCCTGTACCCGTGAAGTCGAAGCGTTTCGCCGCTCCACGGTTTGATTTCATTTTTGGCATCGCCTCGCGTATTAAATTAGGTTAAATAAAGCCCGCAAAGATAATAAAAACTTTCGAGATTCGTGCCAACTCGTCCTGTTTATATTTTCGGACTTTGTTTGTTTGCGTTATACAACCCGTCCCACCGCCTCGATTCGGCCCTCACCTCTACTCGGCCCTCACCTCTACTCGGCCTTCACCTCTACTCGACCTTCGCGTATTCGCCGCCGCCGCCTTTCAAAACGCCGGTCGCCGCGTCGAACGTATATGCCCACACGCGATAGGCGTTACTTTTATCGAAGTATGGCTTGCCGTCGCGCATATAGCCCGTCGAGATGACCATGGAGTTTGCGGCCGCATCTCCGGAGAGTTCTTTGAGGCCGGCCGTCGCCTCCTCGTTGACCATCCATATCCTGTTTTCCGTCTGCACCGTCGGTTCCACGCCCTCAAAAAACGAGGTAGAGGTCTCCACAAGGGTTCCGTCGGCGTTGATGGTCACCGTCGATTTTATTTTCAGACCCATAACGTCGCCCTCGTAAACCCATGTGCCGACAAGTCCTGTAACCTCTCCGCCGATCTGCGCACTTTGCGCCGTGGGAGTCTGGAACTCGGCCGCCTCAACCGCCGCCGAAAAATCGGCCTCACCGGCAACATCCCGGCCGTAGCCCGCAATCGCGACGCCCGTCAGCGCCCAAAGCATAAATAGATTAAGTCTCATATTTTCAATAGTTTGCGAAGTCAAAATGATCAGCGCACAAAATCCCGACCTACCCGCCGCCCAAGACCCCGAGCCGCGTTCAAAACCACCTCCAAAATCCAAGGTTAATCCTCCACGTCGCCCAGCGCGGCGTTGTAGGGTTTGATTATGCCTCGCTTCGAGTTGCGCACGAACTTCACTATGTCGTCCCGCTCCGGCGAGCGCGGCACGGTGTCTTCGATGATGTCGCAGGCGCGTCCGTAACCGTATCCGCTCTGAAACAGCAGCCGGAAGATCTCCTGAATCTCGCCGACCTTTTCGGGCGAGAAGTTGCGCCTGCGCAGACCTATGAAGTTGGCGCCCACGAACGAAAGGGGCATCCGCGCCGCCTTCACAAACGGAGGAACGTCCTTCCCCACCAGCGATCCGCCCGATATCATCGAGTGGGCGCCGATGCGCACGAACTGATGCACCGCCGAGTGGCCCGAGATTATTGCCCAGTCGCCCACCTCCACCTCGCCGCCCAACAGCACCGAGTTCACGATCACGCAGTGGCTGCCCACCACGCAGTCGTGTGCGATGTGTGCGCACGACATTATAAGGTTGTAGCTTCCAACGACGGTGCGACCCTTTGCGGCGGTACCGCGGTTGATGGTTGCGCCTTCGCGCACGGTGTTGTAGTCGCCCATCTCCACGGTCGAGTATTCGCCCTTGAATTTGAGGTCTTGCGGCACGCCGGCTATCACCGCTCCCGGGTGGATGTTACAACCCTTGCCCATTCGCGTCCCTTCGAGGATCACGGCGTGGGGGCCTATCCAGCAGTCGTCGCCGATCACCACGTCGCTTGCGACGTATGCGAAGGCGTCCACTTTAACGTTGTTGCCCAATTTGGCCTCGGGATGCACAAAGGCTTTTTCGTTTATCATAAACGTTATTTCTTAGATGTTGTTTTTGAACTCCCTGATGCGCTATTTTTTGCCGTTAGGCGTCACTTGCGCCAACAGGTCTGCCTCGCATGCGAGCCTGTCGCCCACGAAGGCGCGAGCCTCCATGTGCACCAACCCGCGTCGGATGGGCTCTAACAGGCGCAGCTCGAATTGCAGCACGTCGCCCGGCACCACCTTCATCTTGAAGCGCACGCCGTCTATCTTCAAAAAGTATGTCGAGTAGTAGTAGTCCGGATCCATTCCGTGCAGCGCGAGAATGCCGCCGCACTGAGCCATCGCCTCCACTATCAGCACGCCCGGCATAACCGGCTCGTCGGGAAAGTGGCCCACGAAGAAGGGCTCGTTCACCGTCACGCTCTTGATGCCGGCGATGCTCTCGTTGTCGATATGAATCACCTTGTCCACCAACAGGAACGGCGGGCGGTGGGGGAGCTTGCCTTTGATGGCGTTCACGTCGAACACCGGTTCCTCGTTGGGGTTGTAGCCATATTGCGGCTTGACGCCCTCCTTGCGAATCGCCTTGCGGATCATCTTCGCCGTCTCGGTGTTGGCCAGATGGCCGGGGCGGGTGGCGATGATCTTACCCTTTACGCGCACACCCAACAGCGCGAAGTCGCCCAACACGTCCAACAGCTTGTGGCGCGCCGGTTCGTTGCCGAAGCGCATCTCCACGTTACTCAGATAGCCCTCGCGAATCTCTATGTCGGGCTTGCCGAATAGCGCGCGCAGACGATCCAACTCGCCGTTCGTCACCGCCTTCTCCACCACCACTATCGCGTTGTCCAGATCGCCGCCCTTTATCAGGTTGCCGGCCAGCAGCGGCTCCAACTCGTGCAAAAAAACGAAAGTTCGACACGGCGCGATCTGCTCGGCGAACGAGTCTCTGGTGGCGTCGAACTCGGCATATTGGTTGCCCAACACGCGGCTGCCGTAGTCTATGTGGGTGCTGACGCTGAAGTGGTCGTCCGGATATATCTCCAGGCGCACCCCCTTCTCTTCCATCTCGAACGAGATCTTCTCGCCCACCTGATAATATTTGATATCGGCCGCCTGCTCCTCAAGGCCCGTCTTTTCTATCGCGGCGGCGTACTCCGCGGCCGAACCGTCCATAATGGGCACCTCGGGGCCGTCGATATCGACCATGGCGTTGTCCACCCCCATGGTCCACAGGGCGGCGAGGATATGTTCCACCGTCGAAACGCGCACCTCCCCCTTGCCCAGAGTGGTACTGCGGGATGTGTCTACCACGAAATCCGCCAGTGCGGGAATCACGGGCTGCCCTTCGAGGTCGGTTCTGCGGAACACTATGCCGTGGTTCTCCTCCGCCGGGTTGACGGTCATTTTGGTCGTAACGCCCGTGTGCAGGCCCCTTCCGGAGAAAGCGACGGGCGCTTTTAACGTCTTCTGTTTGTTGGACATGTGTGTGGCGTGTGTATATTTAGGAGGCAAAGGTATTAATTTTTTGCAAAGAATATAGTACTTTTGCAAAAATATGGATAACAAACGACAAAGGCTCGACCTGCCTTTCACCAGGCGCCGCCGCGACGTACCCACCCGCATCTACGACCACCGCGTGGGCATATTCGCCCTGCTTGCGCTCACTCTCGCGATGGGCATACTGTTCGTGGGGTCTAAGATCACGGTTCGCACCCCCGAGCCTGACGACGCCATTCTGGTCGATCTGCGCACGGTGGAGGAGCTGCGCCAGGAGGCCGCCCGTCTCGCCCGCGAGGTGATGATGCGCCAAATGGCCGAGGGCGGAGCGGTGCGCAACGCCTTTTCCAACGAGGGCGCCGAGCTCTCCGACGACCGCAACACCGACATGTCGTCTGTTCGTGGCGCGGCCGACGACGCGGCCGGCCTTGTGAGCGGCAACCGCGACGCGTGGAACAGGGCCATGGCCGAGATCGACGCCATGGGCACCGAGCGTCCGTCGGGCGGTCAGGGCTCTACCAGCGCCGATTCGCGGGCCAAAGGTCGGGTGATGGTGTCGTTCTCGTTCGCCAATCCGGTGCGCTATTCCGACTACCTGGTCACGCCTGGTTACCGTTGCGAGCGTGGTGGCGAGGTTATTGTGGTAGTCACGCTTAACCGCAACGGCGACGTGGTCTCGGCGTCGGTCGATCGCGGCTCCTCCACAAACGACGCCTGCATGCACGACACGGCTCTGGACGCGGCCCGTCGGTCGAGGTTCAACATCGACGGCGGCGCTCCCGAGCGCCACACCGGCACCATAACATACACTTTCATTCCGCAATAAAAAACCCTCTCAAAATGCACGCGACCCCCGAAATACCGCTCACCGTCACCATGCTCATCGGGGCTGTACTGCTCTTGGTGAGCGTATTCGCAAGCAAGGCCGGGTCGCGTTTCGGCGTGCCGTCGCTGCTGCTGTTCTTGGTGGTTGGCATGCTGTTCGGCAGCGACGGTCTGGGCATTCCGTTCGACAACGCTGCTGCAGCCCAGGCCATAGGCACGGTGGCGCTGTGCGTGATACTCTTTTCGGGCGGGTTCGAGACCAAGTTCCGCGAGATCCGACCTGTGTTGGCTCCGGGGGTGGTGCTTGCCACGGTCGGAGTCTTGATGACGGCGCTTCTGACGGGCGGATTCATCTGGCTGGTGAGCGACCTGCTGTTCGGCTGGGGGCTGACGGGGGTGCACCTGTCGTTTTTGGAGTCGCTGCTGATGGGCTCGGTGATGTCGTCCACCGACTCTGCGTCGGTATTCTCGATTCTGCGCTCCAAAAAGCAGGGCCTGCGCGAAAACCTGCGCCCGCTGTTGGAACTTGAGAGCGGCTCCAACGACCCCATGGCCTATATCCTGACGGTGATCCTGTTGGGTGTGCTGGGCGATGGGGGCGCTCCCGACTGGTGGATGGCTGTGGGTCGGTTCGCGATGCAGATGGCGGTCGGGGCTACGGCGGGCTACGTTTTGGGTCGCCTCATCGTGTGGACTATCAACCGCATAAATCTTCACAACACGTCTCTCTACGGCATTTTGCTGTTGGCCATGGCGTTCATCGTGTTCGGCCTCACCGACACGCTGCGTGGCAACGGCTATCTTGCGGTCTACATAGCGGGCCTTGTGGCGGGCAACAAAAAGATAGTGCTGAAGAAACCGCTGACCCATTTTTTGGACGGTTTCACATGGCTGTTCCAAATCATAATGTTCCTCTCGCTGGGGCTGTTGGTCAGTCCGCGAATGTTGTTCACCCCCGGCACGGCCATAATGGGCATCGTGGTGGGGCTGTTCATGATCGTGGTGGCGCGACCGGCGACGGTGTTCGCCTGCATGGCCCCGTTCCGCAAATTCACCCTGCGCGCGCGGGGCTACGTGAGCTGGGTGGGCCTGCGTGGGGCGGTGCCTATCATCTTCGCGACCTACCCGTTGGTTGCGGTGGCGGACGGATTCTCTCCCGAGGTTGCGTCGCTCATCTTCAACGCGGTGTTCTTCATCACCATCCTGTCGCTCGTCATCCAGGGGTCTACGGTCAGCCCCATGGCCTCGTGGATGGGTTTGTCCAAGGAGTTGCCCGTCGACAACTTCGGGGTCGATCTGCCCGACAAGATCAAGTCCGCGCTGTCTGAGATCGAGGTTGGCGCCGAGTTCCTGTCTCATGGTTCGCGTCTTGGCGACATTTCGCTTCCGGGCGGCACGCTGGTTGTGATGGTCAAGCGTGGCGACGAGTTTTTCGTCCCTACGGGTGTGACGGTGTTGCGACTGGGCGACAAACTGTTGGTGCTGACCGACAATGACGCGCAACTCAAAAAAGACCTAAAAAAATTAGGCATCGACCGCTAAAAAAATCGGGCCGCAAAACGCGGCCCGGTTCTTAGTCGGGAAGGAGGGGGCCAATTTACCTCTCACAAACCCTCAATATCTCCGCCGCCTTTGCTCCGTCTATGTTTCGCCCTTCTCCTATCACCGTTCCGCGCTCGCGAAAGCGCCGTTCGATCTCGGCTATGGTCTCCTCGCCCACGCCCAATTCGGCAAGACGCGTGGCCAAACCCAGCGAACGGAAGAACTCCTCGGTCTTGACGATCGCCGCCTCGGCCCGCCGCTCGAAATCCCCCGCCGAAGTCCCCGAACCGCCGCCACAACCCGAGCCCTCGTCCGCCGCCCCGATACCCCACACCCGCTCGCCGTATTGCAATAGCTTCGACATTTTTTGGTCGCGCAACACCCTCAACAGGGCGGGCAACACTATGGCGAGCGTCTGCCCGTGCGAAATTCCGTGCAGCGCGGTCAGTTCGTGTCCGATCGAGTGTGTGGCCCAATCCTGCTCCACGCCCATCCCCACGAATCCGTTGAGCCCCATCGTCGCCGACAACATGTAGTCTGCCATGGCGTCGTAGTTGCGCTTGTCGGCTCGAATCTTGGGCGCGGTCTCGACGAGCGTCAGCATTATGCCCTCGGCCCACCTGTCCATCAGCGGCGACTGTCCGGCGGTGGTCATATACTGCTCCATCACGTGCACGAATGTGTCGCAAATCCCGTACGCTATCTGGTTGTCGGGCAGCGAGAATGTGGTCTCCGGATCGAGAATCGAGAAGACGGGATTCTGGCTGTAAAAGGCGAACTTTTCGGTCGTCTGGTCGTTCGAGATCACCGCCCCGGCGTTCATCTCCGAGCCGGTTGCGGGCAGGGTCATCACCGTGGCCAGCGGAATCATCTCGCCGATGAGCGACGGGTTTCGCACTATCGTCCACGGGTCGGCCTCGTTGCGTATCGCCGATGCTATGAGCTTGGTCCCATCGGCCACCGAACCGCCTCCCACCGCCAACAAAAAGTCCACGCCGTGCTCCTTGCCCAACGCCACCGCCTCGCGCAGGGTCTCCACCCGCGGGTTGGGCTCTATGCCCCAAAACTCCACCCACTGACGCCCTTTCAGCGCCGCCGCCACCTGGTCGTAGACGCCGTTGTGGCGCATGCTTCCGCCGCCGAATGTGATCATCAGGCGCGCCGAGGCGGGGATTTCGTCTGCCAGACGTGCGATCGTTCCGCGGCCGAAAATCAGTTTGGTCTTGTTCTGAAACGTGAAGTTTTTCATATCGTCAGGTGTTTTATAATTGTGTCGCAATCCATCGTTCGACCGAATATCTCCATGTTTTTCAGAGTGGCGCGCTGCACCTCCGGATCGTCGCACGAGCAGATGTCGCTGCCGAACACCACCTTGAAGTCGCGGAAAAAAGCATCCCTGGCCGTCGATTCGCAGCAGATGTTGGTCACGGTGCCGCAGATGATAAGGGTGTCTATCTGAAACGGCCTCGGCTTCATGTTGCGCAGTATCATTTCGAGATCGGTCTGAAAAAAGGCGCTGAACCGCCGCTTTTCGATCACCACGTCGCCCTCGGCGGGTCGCAGTTCGTCCACCACCCTGATCCCGGCGGTACCTTCGCGCATACCCGCCTTCGCCAGCCACGGAAAGGAGGCTATCTCCAGCGGATTATACGCCGCGTCGGTCTTGTGGACGGTGTAGACGACGGGCACCGACGCCTCGCGGCACGCCGCAATCAGCCGCCCGATTTCAGGCACCTGCCTGCCGGCCTCCCGCACCTGCATTATGGCGCCGTCGAGCACGAAGTCGTTCTGCATGTCGATCACCATAAGCGCGCACCGTTCGCGCTCGAACGCCCATTTTTCGTCGGCCATAATCTATCGTCCGATTTTAGAAGTCACTTGTATTATCCGTCAATACTCATCCCACGCCTTTATCTTAATATCGTCCGGCCCCAACTTGCAGAACGCGTGTATGTATGCCGAGGCGAGGCGCGAGTTGGTTATCAGTGGCACGTTGAAGTCTATGGCCGACCGGCGTATGGTGTAGTCGTTGTTGAGCTCGGCCGCCGACAGGTTTTTCGGTATATTCACAACCAGATCGACCTTCCGCTCGCGAATATAGTCGAGCGTGTTGGGCTTTTCGGGGCTGTCGGGCCAGTGCAGCATGGTGGCCTCCACCCCGTTGGCCGCCAAAAAGTCGGCCGTGCCCCCCGTCGCGAACAGGTTGTATCCCTTTGCCGCCAGCGCGCGCGCCGCACCCAACATATCGGTCTTTGCGTGCGCGTCGCCCGTCGAGAGCAAAATGTTTTTGCGAGGGATGGCATACCCCACCGATATCATCGACTTCAATATCGCCTCCGAGTAGTCGTCGCCCAGACAACCCACCTCGCCCGTCGACGACATCTCCACACCCAACACCGGGTCGGCCTTCTGCAACCGCGAGAACGAAAACTGCGGCGCCTTTATGCCCACGTAGTCGAGCTCGAAGGCCGATTTGTGCGGAATCTCCACCGGCAGCCCCAGCATGACCTTGGTCGCCAGCTCGATAAAGTTGACTTTCAGCACCTTCGACACGAACGGAAAGCTACGAGAAGCCCTCAGGTTGCACTCTATCACCTTTATGTCGTTCTCCTTGGCCATCAGCTGCATGTTGAACGGCCCGGTGATGTTGAGCCCGCGGGCCACTTCCCGCGCGATCTTCTTCACCCGGCGCATCGTCTCCACATACATCTTCTGCGGCGGGAACACCATCGTCGCGTCGCCCGAGTGCACTCCCGCAAACTCCACGTGCTCGCTCATGGCGTATATCAGCATCTCGCCGTCCCTTGCCACGGCATCTATCTCTATCTCCTTGGCGTGGGTCAGATACTCCGTCACCACCACCGGGTGTTGTTTCGACACGCTGGTCGCCAGGGTCAAAAAATGCTCCAACTCGCCCCTGTTCGACACCACGTTCATCGCCGCGCCCGAAAGAACGTAAGAGGGACGAATCAACAGCGGAAATCCCACCTCGTCGGCGAACTTATATATGTCGTCGAGCGATGTCAGCTCCCTCCACCTCGGCTGGTCTATGCCCCGCTCGTCGCACATCGACGAAAATTTGTGCCTGTCTTCGGCCCTGTCTATATTTTCGGCCGACGTACCCACCAGCGGCACCCCGTTTGCGTCCAACCTCATGGCCAGCGTATTGGGAATCTGCCCTCCCATCGACACCACCACCCCGCGCGGCACCTCCAGATCGGTAATATCGAGCACCCTCTCCAGCGTCAGTTCGTCGAAGTAGAGCCTGTCACTCATGTCGTAGTCGGTCGACACCGTCTCGGGGTTGTAGTTTATCATTATCGAACGCAGCCCGCTGTTGCGAATCGCCGCCGCCGCGTTCACCGAGCACCAGTCGAACTCCACGCTCGACCCTATTCGGTACGCCCCCGAACCCAACACCACCACGCTGCCGCCGTCGCGCACGAAATCCACGTCGTGAGCCACCCCGTTATATGTCACATAAAGATAGTTGGTTTGCGCCGGATATTCGCCCGCCAGGGTGTCGATACGCTTCACCACGGGGGTCACCCCGCGCTCTTTACGCCACTCGCGCACCTCGGCCACTTCGCGCTCCATGTCGCCCGATTGCGGTTTGAGCACTTCGCGCGCTATCTGAAAGTCCGAGAATCCCCTCTGTTTGGCCTCGACGAGCAGCGCATGGGGCACCGCCGCCAACGAATCATACCTACCCAACTCGCCGTCCAGACGAATGATATTGGCGAGTTTGTGCAGAAACCAGCGGTCGATTTTGGTCAGCTCAAAAATCCTGTCCACCGAATAGCCCGCCTTAAACGCGCCCGCCAACTGAAAAACGCGCTTGTCGGTGGGGTGGGATAGCGCCTCGTCCAGGTCGTCCACCGTCAACTCTTTATTCGCCACGAACCCGTGCATTCCCTGCCCGATCATCCGCAGCCCCTTCTGAATACACTCCTCGAAGTTGCGCCCTATGGCCATCACCTCGCCCACCGATTTCATCGACGAACCTAACTCGCGCGAAACCCCCTTAAACTTACCCAGATCCCACCGCGGGATTTTGCACACCACGTAGTCCAGCGCGGGTTCAAAAAATGCCGTCGTAACCTTTGTGACCGAGTTCTTGAGTTCGTGCAGCCCGTAGCCCAGGCCTATCTTTGCCGCCACGAACGCCAGCGGAAACCCTGTGGCCTTCGAAGCCAGCGCCGACGAGCGCGACAGTCGGGCGTTCACCTCTATCACCACATACTCCTCGCTCACCGGATCCAGCGCGTACTGCACGTTACACTCGCCCACGATGCCGATATGGCGGATTATTCTAATGGCAAGGTCGCGCAGTTTGCGACACTCCACGTTCGAAAGCGTCTGCACCGGAGCCACCACTATACTCTCCCCGGTGTGTATACCCAGCGGGTCGAAGTTCTCCATGTTGCAGACCGTGATGCAGTTGTCGTGTCGGTCGCGCATCACCTCGTACTCTATCTCCTTCCACCCCTTGAGCGACTTTTCGACCAGTATCTGCGGCGAATATGTGAACGCCTTGCGCGCCAGCGAGTCGAGCTCCGTCTCGTTGCCGGCGAATCCGCTGCCCAGACCGCCCAAAGTGTAGGCCGCCCGCACGATTACGGGATAACCCAACTCCCCCGCGACCCGCTTAGCCTCTTCCACCCCCGTCACGGCCTCGCTCTTTATCGTTTTGACGCCTATCTCGGCAAGTTTCCGGTTAAAAAGTTCGCGGTCCTCGGTGTCGATAATCGCCTGCACGGGCGTGCCCAAAACCCTCACCCCGTACTTTTCCAGCACACCGCTCTTATGCAGCGCCACCCCGCAGTTGAGGGCCGTCTGCCCGCCGAAGGCCAGCATTATCCCGTCGGGCCGCTCGCGTGCGATCACCTTTTCCACATATTCGGGCGTCACGGGCAGAAAATATACCCTGTCGGCTATATTTTCGCTCGTCTGAATGGTGGCTATGTTGGGGTTGATCAGAACGGTGTGGATTCCCTCCTCCTTGAGCGCCTTGAGCGCCTGACTACCCGAGTAGTCGAACTCGCCCGCCTCGCCTATCTTGAGCGCGCCCGAGCCCAACAACACTACCTTCTTTATATTGTGCTGCGTCATATTATTTTCTGCTCTTTATTGAGTCGATAAATTCGTCGTAAATCGGTTCTGCCTCCACGGGTCGTAGCGACGCCTCGGGATGAAAACTCACCGCCCCGAACGGCAACGCCCGGTGCCGTATACCCTCCACCGAGCCGTCGTTCAGATTTTCATAACTTACCTCCCAGCCTGCCGGAAGCGAATCGGCCACCACCGCCCACGCATGGTTTTGCGTCGTTATCTGCGCGCGCGGCGTCCCGTTTTCAATCACCGGCTGATTGGTTCCGCGATGCGGATGCGCAAGTTTTTCAATGCGCCCGCCCGCCGCCAGCGCAAGAGGCAGATCTCCGCCGCAAACCCCCAGGATCGGCTTGCCGGAAGCGATTGCCTCGCGCACCTTTTCGATCAGTTCCGCAGAGGCTTCGTCCACCGTACCGGTCAGCAGATACCCGTCGCAATCGGCCGCAAAGTCGGTGGTGACGCGCGCCCCTCGCCGCACGAGGCTCGCCACGACGCTGCGTTTGAGCCCCTCGCCGATGTGGCAAATCGCGATGCCACCCCCGCCCGACGAGCCGCCCAAGCCCTCGCCCAAGCCCTCGCCCAAGCCCCGCAAAGGTTCCGCCGCAACCTTCTCGGCCGCACCGTCGATTATAATCCGCCCCGCCATCTCGCCCTTTTCGCGCAGATGCTTGGCCAACTCACGTGTATCTACGCCGCAAATCGCCGGCACGCCCCACTCCCGCAGCCAGTCGCACAACCCTCTCCGGGCATTCCAGTGGCTGTGCTCGTCCGAGCAGTCGGTCACCACCAGGCCCGCGATTTGAGCCCGGTCTGACTCCAACTCGGCCACGCAAGGGATGCCGTAATTGCCTGTCAAAGGATAGGTTAGGGCGACTATTTGGCCGCGCGTCAGTGGATCCGACAGCAACTCGGGATATCCGCACATTGCCGTATTAAAGACGACTTCTCCCGACACCGACACGTCGGCGCCAAAGGAGAAGCCTGTAAATTTTGTTCCGTCCTCAAGGACGAGAACGGCCGTTTTTTTCGGGGACATTTTCAGAATGATTTTCTGAGACACAAAAGTACAAAAAAAACCGATAGTAATAGAGCCGAAGGTTGAAAGTTATTAAAAAGTTATTATCTTTGCACCCGCAATGAAGGATTACGCTTAGCGATGGGTGCCTCGCGACGCTCGACAACGTAAACTTTTTTGCTCTCTTTCGTACGGGGGATTAGCTCAGTTGGTAGAGCGCTTGCATGGCATGCAAGAGGTCACGAGTTCGAATCTCGTATTCTCCACACCCCACCCGGTGCTCGATACCTGTCAATCAGGTGTTTTGCACCCCCAAAGACGCTGATTTTTCAGCGTCTTTTTTATTGCATATTGGCAAGATACGCGGCCATCACCGCGGCCACGGCGGCGGTCTCGGTTCGCAGGCGGCTGTCGCCTATCGACACGGGTACGAATCCGTTAGCGACGGCCAGCGCCACCTCTTCGGCCGTAAAATCGCCCTCCGGCCCAATCAATATAATCGCGTCGGAGGCCGCGGGCAACGCTCGCGTTATCGGCACGCGCGCCGGGTTTGCGAAGTCTTCCCTGCAATGCGCGATCAACTTCAGCGTCGGCCTCCCCCCCGAACCCCCCGAACCCCCCGAACCCCCGGAACCCCTGAAGCCCCCGAACCCTCGCTCCAAAACCTCCTTCACGGGCGTCAGCGGCTCCAGCGCGGGCAAAAACGCCTTCAGCGACTGCTTCATCGCGCTAATCATCAACCTTCTGGCGCGCTCCGACTTGAATGCTTGCCCGTGCGGCTCGCACCTCCGCTCGCTGTTGGCGCACAAAATCGGCACCACGGCGTCCACCCCCACCTCCACGGCCTTCTCCAAAAACCACTCGAATCGGTCGAGATTCTTGGTGGGCGCCACGGCCATCGTCAGTCCGTACGACCGGCGTCCATAGTCGGCCAAAGTCTCCACCACCATCACCTCGCACCGCCGTGGGTCGGCCACAACGACCTGGCAGACGTACATCGTCCCCCGCCCGTCGGTCAGGTGCAAAGTCGCACCCGCGCCGAGCCTCAACACCTTGACGCAGTGTCGGCTCTCCTCCTGGCCGAGTGTGTAGAGGGACGAATTTATGTCCGGTGCGTAGAAAAGTTGCATAAAGTTTTGTATTTTTGCGAACAAAGTAACGCAAAATATAAAGTAACGCAAAATATTCCAAACTTATGATACAGACAATCATCACCGTGGCGACCATTGTGTTGAGCCTCGCCGTTATCGGCACTATCTTTCCGCTCATTCGCATTCGCCGCAACACGCCTCCCGATAGGGTGCGCGCCCGCTTGCGTCCGTGGCAAACCACAATGACCGTCTGCCTGCTGCTGTTGTGCGGCGTGCAGGCTGGCGGCTACATCTACAATCGTTCACTTAAACCCGCCGACATGGGCAATCCTTTTTTCGCGGAGTGGACCACTCCGTTCGCCGTTCCTCCGTTCGACCTCATCCGCGCCGAACACTTCCGTCCCGCCTTCGAGGAGGCAATGAGGCGCCATCGTGCCGAGATAGATTCGATAACCTCATCGCCCCAAGCTCCCACCTTCGCCAACACGGTGGAGGCTTACGACCGCAGCGGCGAGATGTACTCCACTGTCAGCATGGTGTTCGGCTGCCTCACCGCGGCCGAAACCACCCCCGAGTTAGAGGCCATCAAGGCCGAACTGTCGCCCCTTCGCTCTGCCCACGGCGACGCCATCGCGATGGACTCTCTGCTGTTCGCCCGCGTAAAGGCTGTGTACGACAACCGCAACGACCTCAATCCGGCGCAAAAACGCCTCACCGAAACCGTCTACCGCCGCTTCACCCGCAGCGGAGCCCTGCTTTCG
>JAITWI010000072.1 GCA_031285345.1 Alistipes sp. | reverse complement strand
GACGATCCGGACACGCTTACCGAGATTACGACCTATCACAAACGCCACGGTGAGTTGCCGTTCCGCTACGACGGCGATAACTGGCCGTATGACACGGTGTGCGAGCGGCAGAAACGGCGCGGCGTGGTAAATTGTCAATACCTGACCCCCGATGCGACAGCCGCCGAGATGGCATCCCTCGCCCGACAGTATGCCGACGGATGGGGACACGTTCTCGATGCCTGTTGCGGCACGGGGCAGATCACCAAGGAGTTGCTGAAACGGGGTTTCGAGGTGTCGGCGTTCGACATCGACTGGCTCGTTCGGAGCCTCATCCCCGGCGGTCGGGCGGTGCTGTTGCTTCCCAAGGGTTATGTCGATAAAGAGAGGCCGAAGGCACTTGCCTGCAACCTCTCGCGGTTGAAAATCCTCCATCGCAGCGCGGTAACAGAGAAATTCGTCCACACGAAAGGCGTTTTCGAGATCGTGGTGATGGAGAAAATCAGTACAAACCAATAAAACCTCAAAGCTATGTTTTTCACCTATTTCAAACAGATCATGAGTCCCGGAGTGGACTACAATCTGACCATCAGTCAGACGGCGGCGGGCGACCTTGTGGTCATCGTGCTGCCCAAAGTACACGACCTCAAAGACACCGCGCAGCACCAGATCGGACCGCTCAAACTCAGTGGGTCGGCCGAGGAGTTGGACGGCGAGTTCTTCCCGCGCATCACCGCTCCCGTTCAGAAGACCTCGGGGCTGTTAGTCAACATGGCCGAGTATGAGCGTCAGCAAGATGCGGCGGCGGCAGAGAGCAAAGCGGTTAAGGACGAGAAAGCGAAGGTCGCAACGGAAGCCAAGGCAAAGAAGGAGAAGTGCGACGGTTTCATCAAGAAAGCGGATGAGATGGAGGCCGCCGGCAACCTCGACGGTGCGTTGTTGCAACTCCAACAGGCACGTCTCCACGCCGCCGACAAGACTCTCAAGACCGTGGATGAGCGGATCGTGGCGATGAAAGCCAAGGTCGCCCAGACCAGCCTGTTCGATGCTCCGTCACCGCAACCCGCTGTAACCACGCCACCGCCTGTCGCATCTGAACCGTTGGCGCAATCGCAACCGGTAGCCGTGTCAGCACAACCGGAGCAAGTCGCCGCTCCACCGCCTGCCGCTATGTTCCAACCTATTTCCACTCAACCCGTGTGTCGCGACCACGAGTACGACGGCTACGAAGATTTTCCGACCGAGATGCGCCCGCCACTTTATCAGGGAGGCGCGGCGGCAGCCGGAGCAATGTAAAACCAAATCAAACAAGCAATCATGGCACTACAAGTAGAAGGGCTCCAACGCGAGTTTAGGTTCAAACACAACGGCACGACCATCACCTTGCCCGACCCCGACGCGGGACGCTCGCCCGAACAGGTGATGCAGTTCTACGCCAACCAGTACCCCGAGCTGACCACCGCTTCGGTCGGCGCGGCGGCGTATGAGGGCGAACGAGTGGTCTACGAGTTCAAAACGACCCTCGGCACGAAAGGATAATCGGCGAAAATCATGGCAAAATCGAAGAAAAAATGCACACCTCTGGAATCCAATCAATCCCAACAGTTAGCCCGCCTCATCATCGCGCAGGCCGAAGTAGACATCCATCGCGGCGCGAACCGCAAAAAGCGGGTGGCGGCTCCGAGCGGGTGCGTAATGCTTTTCTGACCCAACGCCTGCGCCCCATCGCGCCGGTGTCGGTGGTGCGCGACGACTATTCCGAGGGACTCAACTACATCACCCGCGAGAATTACGACTACCTGCGCGCGTCCGCCGAGCGGTATGCGGAGCTATTGGGCAAGAAACTGAACCATGATTCGGGTGCATCGACAGGCGAAGGCATCGCCAACCTCTACCGCACGCTCGACAATCTGATTGGCGGCGACGTAAACCTGAACATCGAGCCCGATAACGAGCGACTGGTCTTCGTGCTGTGGAAAAACTACTCTTGGGGAGATTACTACTTCTACTGGATTCCCGTCAAGTTTGTTGAGAGGCTCAACCCGCAACTGCGCCGCATAGCGATTTCGTTTCTGCATCAGTTGGCGAAGACGAACGGCTTGGACACGACCAACGACAGCTACGATTTCGAGATGATGCACGAGTGGTATTGGGAACGTTCGGCAGACCCCGCCGAGGAGGACTGTGACGAGCTCGCTCGGTTGTCATTCGACTATTCAGAAAAAGGCAAGGTCGGCCGCCTGATGAAGCGCATCGAGACGAAGAACTACTACAAACGCCTCGCCCCCGCGCTCGACAGTTACGTTCCGCAGTCTGCCCACGAGAGAAAACTCATCGCCCTGATGCGGCGCGGGCTGACGTTCATCGGCAAGGACAAGCTGGGGATTATGTCGTATGCCTACGATCCGTTCCGCGACGAGAAACGCGAGGACGACTACGATGTTCAACCGAATCGGATGATCTTGCTCACCTACGATGTCGATTCCGACTTCGAGGAACAGACCCGCTCCCACATTTGCGAGGAGCTAAACAACGGTTATGAGGTCATGGCGGCGGCGACGCTTATCCTCCGTCCCGACGGAAACGAACGTTTCGCGCCGGACGACTATCCGACCGAGTTCTACAAATATCTCGACGAACTGGTTTACTTTTTACGAACGATACAATGAATACGAATATCCTGACCCAAGAGCTGTTAGCGATGTTGGTGCCCAAGGTGGCACTGATCGCCTACGAGAATCAGACCGACCACGGCGACAAATATTTCCTTGAGATGCGCACCATCGGCGAGGGCGGCACGATGGGGACAGGTGTTCCCGTGACCTACGAGTTCCTGCGCGAAATCTCCGAAACCTATGCCGGCAAAAACACCACCACGCCCTCGGGCGCGATTCCCACGGGTCTGCTCTACGCCGACACGCGCAAGGGGAGCGAGAAATACGTCTGGTGGAACCCGCCGCGCAAGCGGATGATGTATTTTGCCGAAACCTTAGGCGTACCCGACGGTGAGTACCACGTCCCGGGCGTGATCTACGAGGCGGGCGAGGGGCGGCTGAACATCTACGCCTTCACGGACGAAGTGCCTACCGCCGGCACTGTATTATATTCCGGGCCGTTTTTCAACACCACGGGCGGGAGCGTCTGCCTCGGCTCGTCATCCCTCAAGCGCCCCTCGTCGCCGACTTGGGCGCAGATGATGGCATTCTGGGAGGATAAGTTTTGGTGCACCACATTCACCCACCTGGGCGGTGGCGGCAATCCCACTTGCAACAATTTGGTGTTGGTCACCCGCGCCGCCGCCGACAGGCCGTTCGACACCGCAGAACTCAAACCATCCGGCAAAACCCTCAAAGACCTCCTGAAATGAAACGCGTCCACTATGTAGAGAAATACCTGCTCGCCCCGCAGCATCCCGTCACCGTGAACCTCATCGGCGCGGGCGGTACAGGGTCGCAGGTGCTGTCGTGCCTCGTTCGGATGGATATGGCGCTCGCGGGCCTCGGGCATCCGGGGCTTCACGTTACGGTGTACGACCCCGATCTCGTGGAGCAACCCAACGTGGGGCGACAACTTTTCACCCCCGCCGACATCGGGCTGAACAAGGCGCAATGTCTGGTCAGCCGACTGAACGCCGCTTTCGGTCTCGGTTGGGAGGCGGTGAGCGAAAAGTTCCCCGTAAAGGTCAAGAACGCCACCGAGCGCGATATGGCCAACATCTTCATCACCTGCACCGACAACGTCGCCTCGCGCAATAAGTTGGACGGCTTCCTGAACGGCGCGGCGGCGGCAATGAGGTGCGAGCGGGGCATCGACCACCGAAGCCTGCTCTACTGGCTCGACTTTGGCAATCGTCAGAACACAGGGCAGGTGGTGTTAGGCACGATACCCGACACAATCACACAGCCGACCGTCGAAGATATGGAGACCGTCGCCTCCCTGCCCAAGATCACCGAAATGCCCGGCTATGACGACGTGCGCGACGACGACTCCGGTCCGAGCTGCTCCCTCGCCGAGGCACTTGAAAAGCAAGACCTGTTCATCAACTCCACCCTCGCGCAGTTGGGTTGCAACCTCCTCTGGAAGATGTTCCGCCATGGCCATCTCGACCATCGCGGCCTCTACCTCAATCTCGAAACGATGGTCGTCAACCCTATGGCGGTGTGATTCGAACTTGAAAATAATAATCCGCTCGGAACAGCCTAATTTCGAGAAGTTTTTCAAGGCTTATTTTCCGT
>JAITWI010000070.1 GCA_031285345.1 Alistipes sp. | reverse complement strand
GACGATCCGGACACGCTTACCGAGATTACGACCTATCACAAACGCCACGGTGAGTTGCCGTTCCGCTACGACGGCGATAACTGGCCGTATGACACGGTGTGCGAGCGGCAGAAACGGCGGGGCGTGGTACACTGTCAGTATCTGACCCCCGATGCGACAGCCGCCGAGATGGCATCCCTCGCCCGACAATACGCCGACGGATGGAAACACGTTCTCGATGCCTGTTGCGGCACGGGACAGATTACCAAGGAGTTGCTGAAACGGGGTTTCGAGGTGTCGGCGTTCGATATCGACATCTCGATGACCGAGCTACACCAATATCTCTATCCGCAGTGCTACGCCACCATCGCCGATTTTCGGACACTCGACGGGATGCAGTGGCCGCTCGTCGTCTCCAATCCTCCTTTCGACCGCGAGATCGCCGCCGAGTTCATCGACTGGCTCGTTCGGAGCCTCATCCCCGGCGGACGGGCGGTGCTGTTGCTTCCCAAGGGTTATGTCGATAAAGAGAGACCGAAAGCACTTGCCGGCAACCTCTCGCGGTTGAAAATCCTCCATCGCAGCGCGGTAACGGAGAAGTTCGTCCACGCTAAAGGCAGTTTCGAGATCGTGGTGGTGGAGAAAATCAGTATTAACCAATAAAACCTCAAAGCTATGTTTTTCACCTATTTCAAGCAGATTATGAGCCCCGGAGTGGACTACAATCTGACCATCAGTCAGACGGCGGCGGGCGACCTCGTTGTCATCGTGCTACCCAAAGTACACGACCTAAAAGACACCGCGCAGCACCAGATCGGGCCCCTCAAACTCAGCGGGTCGGCCGAGGAGCTGGACGGCGAGTTCTTCCCGCGCATCACCGCTCCCGTTAAGAAGACCTCAGGGCTGTTAGTCAATATGGCCGAGTATGAGCGTCAGCAAGATGCGGCGGCGGCCGAGAGCAAAGCGGTCAAAGACGAGAAAGCGAAGGTCGACAAAGCGGTCAAGGAGAAGAAGGACAAGTGCGACGGTTTTATCAAGAAAGCGGACGAAATGGAGGCCGCCGGCAACCTCGACGGTGCATTGCTGCAACTCCAACAGGCACGTCTCCACGCCGCCGACAAGACCCTCAAAACCGTGGACGAGCGGATCGCGGCGATGAAAGCCAAGGTCGCCCAGACCAGCCTGTTCGATGCTCCGTCGCCGCAACCTGCGCCGGTAGCCCCACCGCCTGCCATCCCCGAACCATCCGCGCCATCGCAACCAGTAGCCGTGTCAGCACAACCGGAACAGGTCGCCGCTCCACCGCCTGCCGCTATGTTCCAACCTATTTCCACACAACCCGTGTGTCGCGACCACGAGTACGACGGCTACGAAGATTTCCCGACTGAGATGCGCCCGCCGCTCTATCAGGGTAACGTGGCGGCAGCCGGAACAATGTAATCACACAACCATTTAACATTCAAAACTATGGGATTAGACGTAACAGGACTCGAAAGAGAGTTCAGATTCAAACACAACGGCACGACCATCACCTTGCCTGATCCCGACGCGGGTCGCTCGCCCGAGCAGGTGATGCAGTTTTACGCCAACCAGTATCCCGAACTCACTACCGCGTCGGTCGGCGCGGCGACATATGAGGGCGAGCGGGTGGTCTATGAGTTCAAAACGACCCTCGGCACGAAAGGATAATCGGCTATGGCTAACCGACGACAAGCCGAGTGTAATCGTGCTCGCACGAATTGCCGAGGCGCGAAGGAGGAAACCGTAGGTAAAACAAAGAAAAAATGCACACCACTGGAATCCAATCAATCGCAGCAACTCGCCCGCCTCATCATCGCGCAGGCCGAAGTCGACATCCATCGCGGCGCAAACCGCAAAAAGCGGGTGGCGACTCCGAGCGGGTGCGTAATGCTTTTCTGACACAGCGTTTGCGCCCCATCGCGCCGGTATCGGTGGTACGCGACGACTATTCCGAGGGGCTCAACTACATCACCCGCGAGAATTACGACTACCTGCGCGCCTCCGCCAAGCGGTATGCTGAACTGTTGGGAAAGAAACTGAACCACGATCAGGGCGCATCGACCGGCGAGGGCATAACCAACCTCTATCGCGAACTCGACAAACTAATCGGCGGCGACGTAAACCTGAACATCGAGCCCGAGAACGAGCGGTTGGTCTTCGTGCTGTGGAAAAATTACAGCTGGGGCGATTACTATTTCTACTGGATTCCCGTCAAGTTCGTGGAGGGGCTCAATCCACAGCTACGCCGCATAGCGATTTCGTTCCTGCATCAGCTGATGAAAACGAACGGTCTGGACACCACCAACGACAGCTACGATTTCGAGATGATGCACGAGTGGTATTGGGAGCGGTCGGCAGACCCCGCCGAGGATGACTGCGACCGGCTCGCCCGTCTGTCATTCGACTACTCCGCCAGAGGCAAGGTCGGCCGTCTGATGAAGCGCATCGAGACGAAGAACTACTACAAACGCCTCGCCCCCGCGCTCGACCGCTACGCCCCGCAATCCGCCCACGAGAGAAAACTCATAGCCCTGATGCGGCGCGGGCTGGCGTTCATCGGCAAGAACAAGCGCGGGATTATGTCGTATGCCTACGACCCGTTTCGCGACGAGAAGCGCGATGACGACTACGACGTTCAGCCCAGCCGGATGATCCTGCTCACCTACGATGTCGATTCCGACTTCGAGGAACAGACCCGCTCCCACATTTGCGAGGAGCTAAACAACGGTTACGAGATTATGGCGGCGGCCACGCTTATCCTTCGCCCCGACGGGAAAGACGTTTTCGTACCGGACGACTATCCAACCGAGTTCTACAAATATCTCGACGAACTCGTTTACTTTTTACGAACGATACAATGAACACAAATGTCCTGACCCAAGAGCTGTTAGCGATGTTGGTTCCCAAGGTGGCACTCATAGCCTACGAGAACCAAACCGACCACGGCGACAAGCATTTTCTTGAGATGCGCACCATCGGCGAGGGCGGTACGATGGGCGCGGGAGTTCCCGTGACCTACGAGTTCCTGCGCGAAATCTCCGAGACCTACGCCGGCAAAAACACCACCACGCCCTCGGGTGCGATTCCCACGGGTCTGCTCTACGCCGACACGCGCAAGGGGAGCGAAAAATATGTCTGGTGGAACCCGCCCCGCAAACGGATGATGTATTTCGCGGAAAGTCTCGGTGTGCCCGACGGCGAGTACCACGTTCCAGGCGTAATCTACGAGGCAGGCGAGGGGCGGCTGAACATCTACGCCTTTACGGATGATATCCCGACTGCTGAAACGGTACTCTATTGCGGGCCGTTCTTCAACACCACAGGCGGTAGCGTCTGCCTCGGTTCGTCATCCCTGAAACGTCCTTCGTCGCCGACATGGGCGCAGATGATGGCATTCTGGGAAGATAAGTTTTGGCGCACCACGTTCACCCACTTAGGCGGCGGCGGAAACCCCACGAACGGCAACCTCGTGCTGATCACCCGCGCCGCCGCCGACCGACCGTTCGACACCGACGAACAGAAGCCGTCGGGCAAAACCCTTAAAGACCTCCTGAAATGAAACGCATCCACTATGTAGAGAAATACCTGTTAGACCCGCAGCACCCCGTCACCGTGAACCTCATCGGCGCGGGCGGTACAGGGTCGCAGGTGCTGTCGTGCCTCGTGCGGATGGATATGGCGCTCGCAGGTCTCGGACATCCGGGGCTTCACGTCACGGTGTACGACCCCGACGAGGTGACGGCATCCAACATCGGCCGCCAGCTATTCACTCCCGCCGACATCGGTCTCAACAAGGCGCAATGTCTGGTCAGCCGCCTGAACGCCGCTTTCGGTCTCGGTTGGGAGGCGGTGGGCGAAAAGTTCCCGGTCAAGGTCAAGAACGCCACCGAGCGCGATCTCGCCAACATCTTCATCACCTGCACCGACAACATCGCCTCACGCAACAAGCTGGACGGCTTTCTGAACGGCGCGGCGGCGGCGATGAGGCGCGAGCGGGGCATTGACCACCGAAGCCTGCTCTACTGGCTTGACTTCGGCAATCGCCAAAACACGGGGCAGGTGGTACTCGGAACAATCCCAGACGCGATAACCCAGCCGACCATCGCCGGCACCGAGACCGTCGCCTCCCTGCCCAAAATCACCGAGATGCCCGGCTATGGCGACACCCGCGACGACGACTCCGGCCCGAGTTGCTCCCTCGCCGAAGCACTCGAAAAGCAAGACCTGTTCATCAACTCAACCCTCGCGCAGTTGGGTTGCAATCTCCTCTGGAAAATGTTCCGCCACGGCCATCTCGACCATCGCGGACTCTACCTCAATCTCGAAACGATGGTCGTCAACCCTATGGCGGTGTGATTCGAACTTGAAAATAATAATCCGCTCGGAACAGCCTAATTTCGAGAAGTTTTTCAAGGCTTATTTTCCGT
>JAITWI010000003.1 GCA_031285345.1 Alistipes sp. | reverse complement strand
GGTTTTTTTGTGTACTTTTGCAGTGTTGTTTTTCAATTTTCAACTTCGAAATCATGGACTACAAAAACATTCGCCCCGCCGTCGGAGTCGGGCGCACGATACATATAGAGACCTACGGCTGTCAGATGAACGTGGTGGACAGCGAGACGGTGCTTGCCATCATGCAGGCCGAGGGGTTCGTGTGGACGGACGACATTCGCGCCGCCGACGTTATATTGCTCAATACCTGTTCGATACGCGACAACGCCGAGCAGCGAGTTTGGAATCGGCTGGACGAGTTGTGTGGGATGAAACGCCGCCGCGCTCAGGGCAGGGCGAGTGTGCCGGGCGGCTCGGGTATCTCGGGCGATTCGGGCGCGCTGGGAGTCCAGGGCGGTTCGGGAGTCTCGGGAGTCTCGGAAGGGCGGAGCGGCCGAAAAGGTCTTGTGTTGGGGCTCATAGGGTGCATGGCCGAGAGGCTGCGCGAACAGATCCTGACCCAGCGTCCCGCCATCGACATTGTAGCCGGCCCCGACGCCTATCGTTCGTTACCTGGGCTGGTTGCCGATGCCGATGCCGGCGCGCGCGGCGTGAACGTAGAGCTGTCGCGCGAGGAGACCTACGCCGAGATTTCGCCCGTGCGGTTGGACAAAAACGGGGTGGGCGCTTTCGTGTCGATCATGCGCGGCTGCAACAACTTCTGTTCCTACTGCGTGGTGCCCTACACCCGCGGACGCGAACGGAGCCGTGACCCCGAGACCATCCTCGGCGAGGTGCGCGAACTGTTCGCCGCCGGTTATCGCGAGGTGACGCTGCTGGGACAGAATGTAAATTCTTTCAAGTACGAAGCACGCTGTGCGGAGTGCGAAGAAATAATCACCGACGGAGCCCCGATGGTGCCGCAAAGCGGCGCTCGGGAAAAGGCGACGGAGGTAACTAATTTCCCAAGATTGCTTGCCCGGGTAGCGGCGATCAACCCACTGTTGCGCGTTCGTTTCGCCACCTCGCACCCCAAAGACATCTCCGACGAACTGCTGGAGGTTATGGCCGCGACCCCCAATATATGTCGCGCGATTCATCTGCCGGCGCAGAGCGGCAGTAGCCTTATGCTCGATAAGATGAACCGCAAATATACCCGCGAGTGGTATTTGGAGCGCATAGCCACCATACGACGTGCGATGCCCGACTGCGCCATTTCGACCGACCTGATAGCCGGGTTTTGCGGCGAAACCCCCGAGGATCACTTGGCGACTCTGTCGCTCATGCGCGAGGTGGGTTACGAATTCGCGTTCATGTTTAAATACTCCGAGCGGGAGGGGACTTTTGCCGCGCGGAAGATGCCCGACGACGTGCCGGAAGCGACGAAAACCGCCCGGCTGGACGAGATAATCGCGCTGCAAAACGAGCTTTCGCTGGCTTCGAATCGCCGCGACGTGGGTCGTGAGTTCGAGATTTTGGTGGAGGGCGCCTCGAAGCGCTCGGCCGACAAGGTCTTCGGCCGCACCTCGCAGAACAAGGTTGTGGTGATCGACCGCTTGAAAAAGTCTGTGCCTGGCGACCTGATTTCGGAAAGTTGCGGGCTCGGCGAAGACCGCGTCGGCTCGGGCGAACACAAAATAGGCGACTATGTGCGGGTGCGCGTCACCGCCTGCTCCTCCGCCACGTTGCAGGGGGAGGAGATTGTTTAGCTCTCTTTTGACAAAAGTTATTCGGTCGGTTTTTCGGCCAGCCACTCGCCACAGTGTTTGCACTTTTGAGCCTCGGCCATAATAGTCTCGGCGCAATAGGGGCAAGCGACAGTGGCGCGCTCCGGCGTCTGTTCGCGCTTAAGCTTTTCCAGCGCCGATTCGCGTTTCAGCCTCTCTCTGCTGCTTAGTTTTATCAGTCCTCGGATAAAAACGATGGGAATAACCACGAAGATGATAAGAATAATAACGAACGACCAAAGTTCAATCATTGCCAACGGTAGCATCATAATATTTACATATATTGGTTTGCCGCGAAGATAGCGAAATTTTCATTATCTTTGTTCGATTAAACTAACGACAAAGAAATGGCATTACAATGCGGCATAGTGGGGCTTCCGAATGTGGGGAAGAGCACGCTTTTCAATTCGCTCAGCAACGCCAAGGCGCAGGCGGCGAACTTTCCTTTTTGCACCATCGAACCCAACGTGGGCGTGATCACAGTCCCCGACGAGCGTCTGACGCGGTTGGTCGAAATAGACAAGCCCAAGAAGGTGGTCCCCACAACGATCGAAATCGTCGATATCGCCGGGCTCGTCAAGGGCGCGTCGAAGGGCGAGGGTTTGGGCAATAAATTCTTGGGCAACATCCGCACCACCGACGCCATCATCCATGTGCTGAGGTGTTTCGACAGCGGCGACATCACCCACGTGGATGGCAGCGTCGGTCCGGTGAGGGACAAGGAGATAATCGACATGGAGCTGCAACTCAAAGACCTGGAGAGCGTCGAAAGTCGCATCGGCAAGGTCAAAAAGCAGGCCGAGACGGGCGGCGACAAGAACGCCAAGCGTACCTACGACATTCTCGTGCGTTATCAACAGGCGCTGCAGGCAGGGCTCAGCGCGCGGACGGTGGAGCTCGACAAGGAGGACAGGAAGTTCATCGTCGACCTCAATCTGTTGACCGACAAGCCGGTGCTCTATGTGTGCAACGTGGACGAGGCGAGCGCCGCCACGGGCAACGCCCACACCGAGGCGGTGCGTGCAGCCGTGGCGAACGAAAACGCCGAGCTGCTGATAGTCGCGGCGGCCATCGAGGCCGACATCGCCGAACTCGACACCCACGAGGAGCGTCAGATGTTTTTGGCCGAAATCGGTCTGGAGGAGTCGGGCGTGTCGCGTCTCATCAAATCGGCCTACAAGCTTCTCGACCTGCAAACCTACTTCACAACGGGTGCCGACGAAAGCCGCGCCTGGACGTTTACCAAGGGGATGAAGGCTCCGCAGACCGCAGGCATAATCCACACCGACTTCGAGCGAGGCTTCATTCGCGCCGAGGTGATCAAGTACGCCGACTACGTTGCGCTGGGCTCGGAAAAGGCTTGTCGCGAGGCGGGCAAAATCGCCATCGAGGGCAAGGAGTATGTGGTGCAGGACGGCGACATTATGCACTTTTTGTTTAACGTGTAACTTTTACTGAAATGAATGAGTTTGAATATTATTTGATTGAGAGAGACGGCAAATACGCATCGCCGTTGCTGATGAATGACGATGAATTTGATGAAGATGGAACAATGTTTCTGCGTAACATGGAAAAAGTCGAGGAAGGAACAACTGTTCATTTGGCGTTTATGAAAAGTCCCCAAAAACCTGATATGACAGATTATTTGTGGCTTAGTGGCGGTAGATCCGTATTCTCAAAAAAAATCTACGACATTCTCAAAGACACTGCGGTTAAGGATTTTCAGTTGGTTTCCGCCATAATCAAAGACCCCAAAGGCAACGAATACTCAGACTATTGGATTGCAGGTATTTATAGGGAGTTTGCATTTTTAAGTGAAGAAGAATCTGAATTTGACAGTAAAACCTCAAGCGGACGTTGGAGCGGAATCGAGAAAATGGTTATCAACGAAGAAGAAATGGCAAAAGTTCCTTTAGCAGAACGATTGATTTATGTAGGTAAAGAAAGTAGTGCATACGTTTTCTATCATAAATCTATTGTTGATGCGATAATGTCAGTCAATCCGACAGGGGTTCGATTTGTTCGTGTGGAGGATTGGACAAATTAGAATAATTTATGAAATCGAATAAAGTAAGAGTTAGATTCGCCCCTTCGCCCACCGGCCCGCTACATATCGGCGGAGTGCGCACGGCGCTGTACAACTATCTGTTCGCGCGCAGGCACGGCGGCCGGTTCATTCTGCGCATCGAGGACACCGATTCGGCGCGTTTCGTTCCCGGCGCCGAACAGTATATTTTGGATTCGCTCAGGTGGTGCGGCATCGAGATCGACGAGGGGATCGGTGCGGAAAACGTTTCGGGCGCCGAAAACGGCTCGGCAACCCAGGGTCCCCACGCCCCGTACCGTCAGAGCGAGCGGCGGGAAATTTATGTGAAGTACGCGCTGGAACTTATCGAGAAAGGCCACGCATACTACGCTTTCGACACGGCCGAGGCGTTGGAAAAACTGCGCGCGGAGGCCGAGGCGGCGGGAGGCAAATTCTCCTACGACCACACGGTGCGCGGCGGGCTCGAAAACTCGCTTCGACTGTCGGCGGAAGAGGTGGCGGCGCGCATCGCCCAAGGCGATCAGTACGTCGTGCGGTTCCGGATGCCGGAGAACGAGGATGTGAAAATGAGCGACCTGATTCGCGGCGAGGTCGTCATCAACACCGCCACCCAGGACGACAAGGTGCTGTGGAAGTCGTCGGACGGCCTGCCCACGTATCACCTCGCAAATATTGTGGACGACCACCTGATGGAGATATCGCACGTGATAAGGGGCGAGGAGTGGTTGCCTTCGCTGCCGCTGCACTATCTGCTCTATCGTGCGTTCGAGTGGAGCGACACCCAGCCGCAGTTCGCCCACCTGCCGCTGCTGCTCAAGCCCACGGGGCAAGGCAAGCTTTCGAAGCGCGACGGCGACAAGATGGGTTTTCCGGTATTTCCGATGCGCTGGGTCTCTCCCGAGGGCGAGGTGTCGGCGGGCTATAAGGAGGACGGCTACTTTCCCGACGCGTTCATCAACATGTTGGCTCTGTTGGGGTGGAACCCGGGCACGGAGCAGGAGATATTCTCGATGGCCGAACTGGTGGAAAGCTTCTCGCTCGACCGGGTGTCGAAGGCGGGGGCGCGGTTCCAGCCCGAAAAGGCGCGCTGGTTCAATCAACAATATATGCAGGCTAAATCGGCAGCCGAGTTGACCCCGCTTTTCGAGGCTCTGCTGCGCGGGAAGGGCATCGCGTGGGAGCGACAGAAGATTGAGCGCGTGGTGGAACTCATAAAGGAGCGGGCGACTTTCGTGAGCGATTTTTGGGAGCTGTCGTCCTACTTTTTCGTCGCGCCGACGCACTACGACGATAAGGCGGTCGCGAAGTTTTGGAAGGGCGAAAATCCGGCTCGCATAGCTTCGTTGCGCGATGTGTTGGCGGGGGTGCGCGATTTTTCGACGGCGCGGTTGGATGAGACCATCCACGGCTGGATAGAATCGGAGGGTGCGCCTATGGGGCAGGTGATGAACTCGCTGCGGCTCGCTCTGGTGGGCGAATCGAAGGGGCCGGGGCTTGCCGATATCTGCGGGTTGATCGGCAGGTCGGAGACGCTGTTTCGCATCGACCACGCACTTAAAACGCTTAATAATATATAATTAATATTTTTCGTCAGCGTGGTGCAGATGCCGCGCTGACCGACGATGAGAGGGAGGGGATAGTACATTAGGTACAGCCCCGACCGAGCATCGAGAAAGTGCGGCAGGTGCGCCGCGAACACGAAAAATTATGAGAGTTGCGATAATAGGTCACGGCCGGATGGGGCGCGAGGTGGAGCGAATACTCGGCGAGCGCGGCCACGAGGTTGCGTTGGTTATAGACGCCGACAACGAGGACGATCTGAACGCGTCGAAAATGGCCGGAGTGGATGTGGCGGTAGAGTTCACCACACCCGAAACCGCACCCGGCAACGTAATCCGATGTCTGGAGATGGGCATTCCGATCGTTTGCGGCACCACGGGATGGATGGCGTTGGTGCCTGAGGCCGAGGAACTTTGCCGGCGCGTCGGGGGGGCGTTTTTCTACGCATCCAACTACTCGATAGGGGTGAACGTGGCCTTCGAGCTCAACCGCCGCGCCGCCGAGATGATGAACCGTTTCGTGGAGTACGACGTGACGGTGGAGGAGACCCACCACACAGCAAAAAAAGACGCCCCGAGCGGCACGGCAATCACTTTGGCAGAAGATATCGTCGCGCGGCTCGACCGCAAACAGCGTTGGACTTTGGGCGTTCCGGCCGTGGGTGAGGCCGACCATGCCGCCCTCGAAGTGGCTTCGGTGAGGCGCGGCGTCGCACCCGGCACCCACATCGTGACGTATGAGTCGCCGGTGGATACGCTCACGCTGAGACACGACATAAAAAGCCGCGCGGGATTGGCCGCCGGAGCCGCCGCCGCCGCCGAGTTTTTGGTGGCCGAAGTAGCCGCCGGTCGCCGCGGACGATTTTCGATGAGCGATATGTTGGGATTTTAAGACTAAGAGTCTATTTTAAAATATTACCGAAGCTGTTTTCGGTGGATTTTTAAGCGATTTTTTTGCTCTCCGAACGAGCCATAGCGGTGTCTATGGCGAGCGAGGAGAGCGAAAAAAGTGCAAAAAAGACTCGAAAACAGCGAGAGAAATATTTTTAAACAGACTCTAACTATTTGACTGAAAATATGAAAAACATTCTGAAAAACAAATGGTTCAGGTTCGCTCTGGCGACGGCGATCTATGTGTTGTGGTTCGTGGTGTGGATGCGCAACGGATGGATGCTGTTGGGTCTGCCGGTGATCTTCGACCTGTGCGTGACGGGCTACATAAATCGCTACGCGCTTGACTGGCACAGGAGGGCGCGTGCGAAAAGTGGCGTGTACAGGGTGGCGGCCGAATGGGTGGAGGCTGTGGTTTTTGCCGCGGTGGTTGCCTCGGTGATTCACATTTTCGTATTCCAGATGTTCACGATCCCCACGCCGTCGATGGAAAAATCGCTGCTGGTGGGCGACTATCTCTATGTGTCGAAACTCGCCTACGGCCCCAAGATTCCCAACACGCCGCTGTCGTTTCCGCTGGCGCACAACACGATGCCTTTTTCGAAAACGGGTGCCAAGTCATATTCGGAGGTGATCCGGCGGCCCTATAAACGCCTCGCGGGGCCGGGCAGGGTGGAGAGGGACGACGTGGTGGTATTCAACTTTCCGGCGGGCGACACGGTGCTGTTAGAGAATCTGGGGGTGACCTACTACGACGTGGTGCGCGAATATGTGACGCGCTACGGTGCCAAGGAGGGGCGCGCAAGGCTCGCCGGGGACTACACGATCGTTGCGCGGCCGGTGGACAAGCGCGAGAATTTTGTGAAACGCTGCGTCGCGCTGCCTGGCGACAGTATCCGGGTAGCCGATGCGCGACTCTACGTCAACGGCGTGGTTCAGAAGGAGATACCCGGTCTGCAACAGGTCTATTACATGACTACTTCCGAGCCGTTTTCGGGGCGAACGCTCACCGCTATGGGCATCGCCCGCGCCGACATTCAGCACAACCCGCAGACGGGAGAGTACGTCATGCCCCTCACGGCGGCCAATCTCGAAAAGATGCGCGGTATGGATAATGTGCTTACGGTAGAGCGGTATCAGCGTGGCGGCGGTCTCGAAATTTTTCCGAACGCCCCCGGTTTCGGCTGGACGGAGAACGACTTCGGGCCGATTTGGATCCCTGCGAGAGGCGAGACGGTGGTTCTGACGGTGGATAACCTGCCTCTGTATGAGCGGATTATAGACGTTTATGAGGGCAACGATCTGCGCGTGGAGCGCGACGGCAACGGCGGCGGCACCATATATATTAACGGCGTTGTCGCGACGAGCTATACCTTCGAAATGGACTACTACTGGATGATGGGCGACAACCGCCAAAACTCGGCCGACTCGCGCTTCTGGGGCTTCGTGCCAGAGGATCACGTGGTGGGCAAGGCGTCGTTCGTGTGGCTGTCGCTCGATGCCGAACGAGGATGGTTCGATGGCAAGATCCGCTGGAGCAGGATGTTTCGACGGATTAAATGAAATAGGAGTTCCATTGGGTGAATATAAAACGATTGCGGCTCCGGCGGAGGCGACGATGAAGGAGCGCCACAGCACGTTTCGGGCGTTCGCCTATCCGGTGAAGACCGAGACCGAGGCCAAGGTGCATCTGAAGGCATTGCGGGCGCGGTTTCCCGACGCTTCGCACGTGTGCTACGCCTTTCGATTGGGGCCGCGGGGCGACAGCTGGGCGGCGAGCGACAACGGCGAACCGGGCGGCTCGGCGGGCAGACCTATCTACGGGCGGTTGCTGTCGGCGGGGGTGAGTGACTGTATGGTGGCGGTGGTGAGGTGGTTCGGTGGCAAAAAGTTGGGCGTTCCGGGGCTAATCGCGGCCTACAAAGCGTCGGCCGAGGAGGTGTTGGCGGCGGCGGCGATTGTCGAAGTCGGAAAATGACGGCGAAAACTCTCTGCGGCGGAGATTGTCGAAATCGGCGAAAACTCTCTGCGGCGGAGATTGGCGGCGGCGGCGATTGTCGACATCGGAAAATAACGACGCAACACGCGACAGCGAACGCCGACAAGAAAAATGAAAACGTTTCTCGATATGGATAAGACTACTCTGAATTGCAAATCGTGTAAAAGCACGATACACCGAAATTGGGTGATAGGACTCCTTGTCGCCCTCGTCGCGGGGTTGGCCATACATGCGATATGCGGAAACGAGAACGAGGAGCTCGCGAACCTGATAACGTTCGCCTCGACGTTCGCATCCTTGATCCTTGCCATAATCGCGATTTTCTACGCCATCATTTCAAATAACCGGGGTTCGGAGCAGTTCAGCAAAATCGACGGCAAAACGAACGACCTTGTCAACGCCGCCGAAACCACCACCGTCGCCGCGGATAAAATATCCGTTATCGCCGACGATTTGGGGCGGAAAGTGCCCGATATAATAAGTAGGTTGGAATCCATCTCTTCGATTTCAGAAGAAAGTAAAGCGAACATACAAGCGATAAACAAAAAGTTGGATGAGCGTCAGGAGGAGATGTCCGTTAAACGCACAGGAAATGAACGATCTAAAAATAAATTAGACTCAGCATCGTGGGTTATGTTATTATTATTGTACGCGGCTAATTTATCAAAGGAAAAAAATAAGTCGTTCAAGCTTACCGATGTTTTCTATGAGGCTTCTAAAGGTTATACCCATGGCGTTTTAGTCGCTTGTTCGGCATTGGGTATTATAAACTATGTCATGGACGATGTGAATGGTCCTATAAAAATAAACTCTATTGATAGCGATATAACCAAGCAACTTCCGACTTTAATAGAAGATCGTTTGAAAGGTAATCTCGCCCGGAAAGAACATATCGAAAAAATCGACAATTTCTTTAACTCGAAATAGCGTTATTTATGGCTGATTATATGAAACCACGTAGTCTGATCTCGATCACCGACTTCTCGCGCGACGAGATTCTGCACATAATGGACTTGGCCGCCGGATTCGAGGCCGGGATTGCCGCCGATAAACGTTCGGTAGAGAGTACCGGCAAAATCGCGGCGGCGGGCGGCGATAAAAGCAGCTATAAAAGCGGCAACTGTTGCGGTCGCCTTCTGGAGGGCAAAATCGTGGCGTCGCTGTTTTTCGAGCCCTCGACCCGTACGCGGCTGAGCTTTGAGAGTGCCATCAACCGCCTGGGTGCGAGAGTAATCGGCTTTTCGGACGCGACAAATACCAGCGTCTCGAAGGGCGAATCGCTGCACGACACGATCTCGGTCATATCCAGCTATTGCGACATGATCGTGATGCGCCACACGCTCGAAGGGGCGGCGCGGTATGCGAGCGAGGCGGCGAGCGTGCCGGTCATAAACGCGGGCGACGGAGCCAATCAACACCCCACGCAGACGCTGCTCGACCTCTATTCGATCAAAAAAACGCAGGGCACGCTGGGCGGATTGAAAATCATGATGGTGGGCGACCTCAAATACGGCCGCACGGTGCACTCGCTGTTGCAGGCGATGTCGCTGTTCGACACCGAATTCGTGTTCGTCGCGCCGCCGGAACTTCGCCTGCCCGCCGAGTATCGCGATTTTCTCGACCGCAAAGGACTCAAATACACCGAGTTGACCGAGTTAGACGGCAATTTGGCCGACGTCGATATTTTGTACATGACCCGCATCCAGAGGGAGCGGTTCAACGACCCGATGGAGTACGAACGGGTGAAAAACGTTTACGTTCTGAGGGCGGAAATGCTTGATGATGTGCGCGAAACGATGAAGGTGTTGCATCCCCTGCCGCGCGTGGGCGAGATTGCCCGCGACGTCGACGCGAGCCCCCACGCCTACTACTTCGAGCAGGCCGAAAACGGAGTCTACGCCCGCATGGCGATCATATGCTATCTGTTGGGGGTGGCAAAATAGCTGTTTTTGGCGGAAATCGTTTTGTGAAGAGAGGTGAAACGACAGTGATGCAGTAGCCATAATACGCTGATTTTTATATGAAAAACACTATATGGCTCGTACGAAAAGATGAATTGGCAGTAGCGCGGTGGAGCGGCGGCACCACCACCCAGTTGGCCATATATCCCGCCGGAGCGAGTTATGCCGAGCGCGATTTCGTGTGGAGGGTCAGCACCGCCACCATCGAGGAGGAGGAGTCTGTTTTCACGCCTCTGCCGGGGGTGGCGCGCGTGCTCGTGATACTGTCGGGGATGGTGACGCTCCGTCACGACAATGGAAGCAAAGGGGACGACGGTGATGGCGGTGGTGACTGCGGCGGGGGTGACAGTGGCCGAGGCGGTTGCGGTGGCCGGGATGTGGCGCTCGAAGAGTTGGTGCCGTATGGTTTCGACGGCGGTGTGCCGACCGTCAGTCGGGGTCGCGCCGTCGACTTCAACCTGATGGTTGTCGA
Organism: Alistipes sp.; assembly: GCA_031285345.1. GTDB lineage: Bacteria > Bacteroidota > Bacteroidia > Bacteroidales > Rikenellaceae > UBA940. The sequence continues at coordinate 4,257 of JAITWI010000003.1, read as the reverse complement.
GGGCAAAGGAGAGGGCAGGGTGGAGGTTATCCGGATCGGCGAGGGCAAGGTTCTGCGAATTGGCAAGGGCGAGATGAGGATTCTGCGGAGAGGTGAGGATGAAGTGGGAGGTCTGCGGATTGCCGAAGGCGAGGTGGAGGCGATGGAGGTGGATGGTCGCGCGGAGCCGGAACGACCCGCCCTTATCGGCGGCGGAAAATGGGGTATGGTGAGTGAGGTCTACTACTTTTTGCGCGGAGGCGTCGATGCCGTTGTGGGCGGTGAGCGGATGAGTGGGAAGAGGATGAGTGAGGAGCGGACGAACGTAGCGCGGGGCGCATCGTTTAGCCTTGGGCAAGGAGATGTGTTGCAACTTACGGCGGAGGCCTCGCGGATGCAAAACCTCGGTCTATCGAACACCGGCAAAGGCGAGGCGATTGTTGTGAGGGCGACGATAAGGCACGACTAAAAACGGCATCGCAAAACTGAGAACCGGCATCGCTCGACTGAAAAAATAAACTTCAGGGCGAAAACAGCCGCGAAAACGGTGGTTGAAAAGATGAGCTTCAGGGCGAAAACGGCCGCGAAAACGGTGGTCGAAAAGATGAGCTTCAGGGCGAAACGAGGGCGAAAACGGCGATTGAAAAGATGAGCTTCAGGGCGAAAACGGCCGCAAAAACGATGGTCGAAAAGATGATCTTCAGGGCAAAATCGGCCGCGAAATCGGCCGCGAAATCGGCCGCGAAATCGGTGGTTGAAAAGATGATCTTCATGGCAAAAACGGCCGCAAAAACGGTGGTCGAAAAGATGAGCTTCAGGGCGAAAACGGCCGCAAAACGGCGATTGAAAAGATGAGCTTCAGGGCGAAAACGGCCGCAAAACGGGGGTCGAAAAGATGAGCTTCAGGGCGAAAACGGCCGCAAAAACGGTTGTTGAGAAGATGAGCTTCAGGGCGATGGCTGCGAAAACGGCGATGGAAAAGATGAGCTTCAGGGCCGAAACGAGGGCGACATCGGCCGCGAAAACGGCTGCAAAACGGTGGTCGAAAAATGAAATTTCAGATCTATGGGACACGATAAGACAATGGAAGTTAGGCTGATAGAGAACGGCACGGTAGTGGATCACATACCGCCCGCCGCGCTGTTCAAAATCATCGGCATAATGGGGCTCGACCGCGACTCGGAGCACAGGATGACCATCGGCACCAACCTCGAAAGCGGCCGGATGGGCACCAAGGCAATAATCAAGATCGCCGACCGTTATCCCGTCGGGCACGAGATCGACCGGATCGCGCTGTTCGCTCCCGAGGCGCGGGTCAACACGATTCGCGACTTTCGGGTGGTCGAAAAACGGCGGGTGGAGGTGCCCTCGCGCATCGAGGGATTCGTGCGATGCGCCAACCCGATGTGCATCACAAATCACCAGGCCGTCGAAACGGCGTTCGAGGTGGTGGTCTCGGCGGGCGCAGATTCAGGGACGGCATCTTCGGGTGTGGCTCCTGCGGCGATTTCAGGGGCGAAAACAGGCGAGATTTCGCTGAAATGCCGCTACTGTGAAAAAATCACATCCGGAAAGCAGATGGAGGTGAAAAAATAATTTGACGATTTTCCATCAAATATATAAAACTAACGGAAAATGAATAAGCAAGAAATCATCAAACTACTTGACTCGAACAGTATTAATGTGATTAATGAGCGCAGAGTGAATGATTGTGGGGATAAATTGGATTTGTCTAATGGCGCGATCATAAATATTTTTGATAACGGCAACGTTTATGTCCAGGGAAAGAATACGGAAATTGTCAAGTCGTTGATATTTGGAGCTAATTCCAACAATACCGCGAAAAAGAACAATAAAGTATTCGTGGTTTATGGCCACGATATGATGGCGAGAACACAGTTGGAAGCGATGCTAAGACGATGGGACATGGAACCGTTAATTCTTGATCAACTTCCATCTTCCAGTAATACTGTGATTGAAAAATTGGAAGAATACACTAAACAGGTCGAATTCGGTATTGTATTGGCGACACCCGATGATATGGGCTATGCTGCGCAGGACGGTCCCGAAAGGGCAAAATGCAGAGTAAGACAAAACGTAGTTCTGGAGCTTGGCATGCTGCTCGCGTCGACAGGTCGTGATAAAGTTGCGATATTGCTGAAGACAAAAGATAATTTTGAGAAGCCTTCGGATATTGATGGTCTAATATACATTCCCTTTGAAAAAAATGTAGAAGAGGCTAAATTATCTTTAGCAAAAGAGATGGAAAAACACGGTTATAAATTGGATATATCGAAGCTATAAATTTATACGGAACATACTTATCGAGAAATTTGGCACAAAATTCAATACACATAAAAGGGGCGAGAGTCCACAATCTGAGGAATATCGAGGTAGATATTCCTCATAATCAATTGGTTGTAATCACAGGGGTGTCGGGATCGGGTAAATCCACGCTCGCGTTCGACACCATTTTCGCCGAGGGACAGCGGCGCTATGTCGAGAGTTTGTCGGCCTATGCGCGGCAGTTTTTGGGACGCATCGACAAGCCCGACGTCGACCTGATCACCGGAATCGCCCCCGCGATCGCCATCGAACAGCGGGTCAACACCCGAAATCCGCGCTCGACGGTGGGCACTTCGACCGAAATTTACGACTACATGAAGCTGCTATTCGCGCGCATCGGGCACACTTTTTCGCCCGTTTCGGGGCGCGAGGTGCGCAGTTTCGGTGTGGACGACGTGGTGGCTTTTATCGAGTCGTTGCCTGATAATGAACGAGTTATAGTTACGGCGCCGTTGATTCTCGGGGCGGGGCAGGGGCTAATCGAGAGACTTTTGGAGTTGATGGGCGAGGGGATTCAGCGGGTGTGGTGTCGCGGCGGGATTGCCGATGTGGCGGGTGCTGTGGAGGGCAAGGCGGGTAAAGCGGGTTCTGCGGCAGTGGATTCGGCGGGTTCTGTGGCGTGTTCGGATGGTTCGGCAGGGGGCCGTGTGAGTGGTTCGGCGGCGGCGAGTGAAGCGGGTTCGACAGGCGAGGCGTCAGGTTCTGTGGCGACGAGAGGCGAAGCGCGACTGATAGAGGATGTGTTGCCCGAACTGACTGACGATACGAAACCAACTGACATTGACATAGTTATCGACCGCTTTAAAGTGGCGGCGGGGAGTGAATTCGTTGCGCGGGCAGGCGACTCGGTCGCGCGAGCGTTCGACTACGGGAATGGTGTATGCCGAATTATTTTCGGCCCCGACAACGAGGCGCGCGAATTTTCGTCGCGCATGGAAATGGACGGCATCGAATTCGCCGAGCCAACGGAGCACCTTTTCAGCTTCAACAACCCACTGGGGGCGTGTCCGAAGTGCGAGGGATATGGCCGGGTGACGGGAATCGACGAGGATCTGGTGGTGCCAGACAAGACAAAAAGCGTTTATAATGAGGCGATTGCGGCGTGGCGTGGCGAGACGATGGGGTGGTGGCGACAACAGTTGGTGGATAGCGCCTGGAAGTTCGACTTTCCGATACACGCTCCGTTTTATGAGCTTTCGGCAGACCAACGGCGGCTGTTGTGGACGGGCAACGAACACTTCAAGGGGCTCGACAGATTTTTTGAATACCTTGAGAGTGAGCGATTTAAGATTCAGTATCGGGTCATGCTGTCGCGCTACACCGGCAAAACGGTTTGCCCTTTGTGTGGCGGCGGCAGGTTGCGGCAAGAGGCGCTTTGGGTCAGGGTGGGCGGCCGCTCGATAAGTGAATTGACGGCGATGACGGTCGACGATTTGCTCAATTTTTTTGCGCATCTCACAACGGATGTTGCTGATGGCGTCGATGTTGCGGGCGAGGGTCTTGTGGTTTCGGGGGATGGTTTTGCTGTTCCGGAGGATGGTTTTGCAATTTCGGCGGACGGTTTTGAAGTTTCAGCCGAATATCAAAAACGAGCTGATGCCCTCCGTTTTGCGACCCCGGCGGATGGTTTTGCAGTTTCAGCCGACGATACTTCCGGGGCGGAATTGGGTTCCGGAGCTGTGGGGGAGAGAACCTTGAGGTCGGGGTTTGGTGCGGGTTCGGGTTCGGGTTCGGGTTCGGGTTTGGGCGTGAGCGTGAGCGCCGGTGCAGGTTCGGGTTCGGGTTCGGGTTCGGGCGCAGGTGCAGGGTCTGGTGCGGGGTCGGAGGCGAAGTCGGATGCGGAAACGCTCGACGAACACGACCGGAAAACGGGGGAGCGGATATTGACCGAGATCGTAAACCGACTGCAATACCTTGCAGATGTGGGACTTG
>JAITWI010000035.1 GCA_031285345.1 Alistipes sp. | reverse complement strand
AGCGGCATCAGTATCTTGTTGAACCGCTCGATGCCCTTTTCGACCCCGAACCATACTATGCCCGACGTTAGCCCCAGAAAGACCGTCATCCACACCACCGGTTTCCACCCGCTGTCGATGAAGGCGCGCAGGCCTCCATTGATCTCGGCGAGCGGCCGTCCCGCGAAGTCGTCCGCCACCGAGCGACCCAAATAGTTGAGCGCCCAGCCCGCAACTACGCAGTAGAACGATACGATTACCAGAGCCGTCACCACACCCAGCGTGCCTGTGAACTTCCACGGACGGCCCGGTGCCAGACGCGCCATAGCCCCCTGCAACGTGCGCCGTGCCTGACGGCCGATCGATAGTTCGGAGAGCATGACGGGCACCGCCACCAGAAAACTCATCATTATGTACACCACGATGAAAGCCGCCCCGCCGTTCTCGCCCGCCACATACGGGAAACGCCAGATATTGCCCAGCCCCACCACCGAGCCGCCTACCGCGACCGTGGCGCCGAAACGGCTTGTGAACGAACCTCTGGATGACTGCATTGCGCTGTGCTGTGTCAAATATTTTACGGAGGTGTTGGTAAATAGCGATGGCTTATTAATTACACATTACATCTTCTTCTCATTCACGACTACCCATTTGCCGCCTTTAGCCGAGCCTTCGTGTCGGATAAGTCCATCGCGTTTCATTTTTTCCAGATGATGGCGGAGACTTCCTTCCGAGACGTTTAACCGCTCAACCATCTCCGGGCGGGAAATGGCGGAGTTCGCCTTTAGCAAGGCGATTAATCGGCTCTCAATATCGGGTTGTTTTCGGGTTGTTTCCGGGTTGTTTTCAGGTTGTTTTCGGGTTGCACCCATACCGCTCTCCATACCGCCTTTTCGATCATCGGGCAACTCCAATTTCCCATCCTTCAGCATGAACGTCACTTTGGTACTGTCTATGTATGACTCGAAAAGCACCTCCTTGTGGGTCTCTTTCCTCCACACGAGCATTTTATCGAAACCATATCCCGCGCTCTCGCAGAATTTGGCGATGCGGAACAACTTGGCCAGAACGGGATTGCGCGGGACGGAGACATCCGTTCTCATCAATTCCTCTATCGGCCGCGGCAGCGTCCCGGGATTCTCGAACTCGATGCGGTTGGTAAAAACGCGGATGCGCGGTTTCATCGGGCTGAAGTAATCGGAGTGGATCAGAAGATTCACCAACGCCTCACGAAGTGCGTCCAACTGCTTGCCGTCTTCGTAACCGCCGCCCAACTCACCTATGTATAGCGGATTGTCGGCATAAATGCGCAGCCGTTGGAATAGTGCGAAATAGTATTCCCAGATATTCTCCTGCTCCTGAATGCGGAACGTGTAGCGCGGTTCGGCGTCGGCGTAGGATGTGGCCGGGATTTCAAGATAATCGACCCTGAAGTCGGACACATGGTTCAGAATCTCGGTGTTGTCGCCCAGAAACAGCAAACCGCCATAGGTCAACTTGCCGTCCCTCACCAACTGCAATTTCCGGTTGAACTCGTCGTCTTCGAGCGTGTTGTAGGGCAACTCGGGAACCATCCGTTTCAAATAGTCACGAAAATTTTTGTAGGATGATTTACTGAAGGAGTTTATCGAGGTGCCTTCGACGGGCTTTTCCGACATCATGCCGAACGACTGCTCGCGCAACAGGGCGTTTATTTCGTAGTCCGTAGCCCGCTGGTCGCCGCTCGCAGTGCGTATAAAGGTATTTTGCAGAGAGTTGAAATAGACAGGTTTCTGTTCCGCCGACGGAATGTAAAAGGCCAGTACCGTCTTGCCGTCTATGTCATACTTCCGACATTCGGGATTGATCAGGACGTTGAATTTGTTGCGCCCCCGCAGGGTCGTCACCACGCTCTGCTCTATCTTTTCGGGATTGGCGACCCCCGTGATCTCAAATGTCTTGCCGTTTTGAGAAACACCCAGCACGATCCACCCTCCCGAGGTATTAGAAAACGCGCCGACCGTATCCCATATGTTTTTTGGGAGCTCGTCCGACGATCTCTTCACCTCGAAGTCGTCCCATTCTATGTCCGACAGGCGTTTAAGCAGGGCGTCTTTGTTCATCCATCCGTATTTTGACACAAAGATAATTTTTTGTCGCCACCCGTCAAAATCTGCGCCGTGAGAAACATGTGCGGTTTGAGAAATACGATCACATTCAGCAACATTGCCCATTATCCTCCCCGAAATCGAACTCCAGCTGATACACTTCCGGGCGGTCGAGGTCTTGGGCGTTGCTGACCGTGAGGCCCATCAGGCGGATTTTCTTTTCGCTGTGGTCGACCGCCGAGAGCAGTTCCCGCGCCGTCTGCCAGAACAGCCCGAACTCGGTGACGAACCCGCCGGGCGTCTTGCCACGGGTGATTTGGGTGAAGTCGGCATATTTGACTTTCAGCGTTACCGTGCGGCCGAAGAACTCGTGCTTCGACACGCGGCGCCACACCTCGTCGGCCACCTCGCGCAGTTTGGCGGCGAGTTCGTCGGCATCGTCGAGGTCGTGGGCGTAGGTCTCCTCCGCGCCGATCGACTTGCGCACACGATCGGGCTCCACGCGCCGATTGTCGATACCCCGCGCGAACTCGTACAGCTCGTGGCCAAACTTCCCGAACCGGGAGCAGAGGAACGCCTCGGGGTGTCGCTTCAGATCGGCGCCCGTGAGGATATGCAGCCGGTGCATTTTCTCCGCCGTCGCCGGCCCCACACCCCAGAATTGCTCTATTTTCAGTCCCTCGACGAACGCCTCGGCCTCCGCGTCGGTGATGACGAACAGACCGTCGGGCTTGTTGTAGTCCGAGGCGATCTTAGCCAGGAACTTGTTGACCGACACCCCCGCCGAGGCGGTCAGGCCGGTGGTTTCCCTGATTTTCTGCTTGATTTGTTGAGCGATAATCGTCCCCGACGGCATGCCAATCTTGTTCTCGGTGATGTCCAAATATGCCTCGTCGATGCTAAGCGGCTCGACCAGATCGGTGTACTCATGGAATATTTCGTGTATCCGCCCCGACACCTCTTTGTAGACGTCGAACCGCGCGGGGGTGAATATCAGCCACGGGCACCGCTTGAGCGCGGTCTTCGACGGCATGGCCGAGCGCACGCCGTACTTCCGCGCCTCGTAGCTCGCCGCCGCCACCACGCCCCGCTCGCCCGCGTAGCCCACCGCCAGCGGCTTGCCCCGAAAATCCGGGTTGTCGCGCTGCTCCACGCTGGCGAAGAAGGCGTCCATGTCTATGTGGATGATCTTGCGCACGCGACAAAATTAACGATGTTTACCGGGACTTTGTTATCTTTGCCCGGCTATGATAGAGAAAATCACACTCACGACAGCGCGAGGAAAAAGAGTGACCGGCCGCAGGGTGATGGTCGGTTCCGATTTCGGGACGGATATCGACACCGTGTGGCGGAAGATTCGGAATTTCGAGACCCTGCAACGAATCTGCGCTCCGCGGGCGCGGTTCGTGCCCTGCGGCAAGA
>JAITWI010000067.1 GCA_031285345.1 Alistipes sp. | reverse complement strand
GGGGGAGGAGCATGGGGGAGGGAGAGGCTTCGGAAGGGAGGAGCTTGGGGGAGGGAGGGGCTTTGGAGGGGGCTCTTTTTTTTGCGGAGATTCGCGTTCGGGCGGCGATCGTTAGGGCGGTGACGTTTCGGGCGGCGGTATTTCGGGGGAGGAGAGATATTCGTTGGGAGATAGACAGGGTTTCGGAGGTGGTTTTCGAGAGAGAATTGGGCGGATATTTTCCGGCGACGACGTTTCGGGCGGCGGCGCTTCAAGCGTCATCTTTTCAGGCGGGCCGGTGATATTCGGCCGGTGATATTTGTGGAGGGCGAACGTTCAGTGCCGCGTCCTTCAAGGCGGCATCCGTTCCGGCGACGACGTCACACCTCGACCAACCCGTTTCGGAGGGCGTAAACCACGAGGCTCGCGGTGTTGCGGCAGCCCGTTTTGGCGAGGATGTTGGCGCGGTGCTTGTCGACCGTGCGCTTCGAGATGAATAGGCGGTCGGCGATCTGCTGGTTGGAAAGCCCGCCACAAACGAGAGGCAACACCTCCGCCTCGCGCTCGGAGAGGGGCTCGGCCGCCTCACGCTCGGAGATGGGTTCGGCAGTCGGGAGCCATTTAGGGTGTGGGGCGTGCTCCGCCTCACGCTCTACGGGAGTGCTTCCGGTCGAAGTTTGAGCGGTGCGGGGTGGGGCATCGAGGGGTTGTCCGGCGCGAGGCTGTGCATTCGGCATTTTGGCAGCACGAGGTGGCATGTGCTCCGACGAGAGGTCGAGGGGTTGTCCGGTGCGGTGTTGCGGATCAGGCATCAGGTTATGGGTGGTCGCGACCGCCGCCGCGGAACCTCGACCCGTCTGCACGAAGCCCTGCGGGAAGTGCGTTCCGCCGCCCGCGAAGTCCTGACCCATCGGCGCGAGATCCTGACCCGTCGGCGCGAAACCATGACCCATCGGCACGAAACCATGACCCGTCTGCGCGAAGCCCTGCGGGAAGTGCGTTCCGCCGCCCGCGACAGCCGTCGCCGCAGCCGATACCTCGGCAAAGTCGGAGTCCTTGAGCACAAACCCCTTAACCCCCGCCTCGACCATGGGCAGGTAGAATTCGGGCTCGCCGTGCATCGACAGGGCGATGATCTTCAGGTCGGGCCAACGCTCCAGCGCACGCCGCGAAGCCTCGATCCCGCCCATTCCGCCGGGCATGTCGATGTCCATAAACACGACCGCGGTCGGGTTTGCGTTTTTGTTTGTGTTCGCGTTTGCGTTTTTGTTCGCGTTTGCGTTTGCGTTCGTGTTTGCGTTTTTGTTTGCGTTTGCGGAAGGCGCGGTTCGCGTGGTGGATGTGGCTGAGGCTGAGGTGGCGGCCATAACCTCCGAGGCGATTGTGGCGGTGGTGGATGTGGTTGAGGCTGAGGTTTCTGCGACCACGGGTGTTATGCCTGACGTGTCGGTGGCGATGCCCGCGGCGGCCTCGAAATTGTCCAAAAACTCCCGACCGTCGGCCATGCTGCCCGCAACCTCGAACCGCTTGTCGGAGGCCAAAAGCCGCGCCAAGCCGTCGCGAAACAGGCGGTGGTCGTCCACCAAAAATATTTTTATGCGTTCGCTCATTAATTTTGCCAAAGTTACAAACCTGCCCGTCCCTTTCCGTAACCGCCTGATTAACGCGCCGTAGTTTGTTTTTTGTGGGCAATCGGTTGCGGGTCGCGGCCGGGACGCACCTCGACGATGGCCTGCATGCCGCCCTCGCGCGAACTGCGAATGTCCAGCCGGCCGTTGAGGGCGTTTATTCGGGAGGCGATGTTGATCAAGCCCATGCCCGAACCGCTGCTGCTACCCGTCCCGAGACCATCCATGCCCGAACCGCCTGTATCCACGCCGCCGCCCTTTGCAGATTCGCCCGTTCTCATGCCGCCGCCCCCGCCGCCCACAGCCGCGTCCACAGCCGCGTCCACGCCGCCCACGCCCACGTCCACGCCGCCCACGCCCACGCTGCCCATCGAGGGGTCGAATCCGCATCCGTCGTCGCGGTAGTCGAGCCGCAGCAACCCGTCGGGGGAGAGTTCGAGCCGCAGGACTATCTCGCCCGCGCCCGAGTGTTTGAGCGAATTGTTGACCAGCTCGCAGATCACGCGGTAGAGTATCACCTCGACGTCGGTGTCGAACCGCTCGCCGACAAGGTTGGTGGTGTAGTTGACCCCGACGTCGTGGATGGCGCCCAGGCGGCCGATGAAATTGCCCACCCCCCGCGCCAGACCGAACTCGCCCAACACGTGGGGGCTGAGGTTGTTGGATATTTCGCGCAGGCTTCGCACCGCCTCGTCGATGACGAACCGGGTGCCGGCTAAAATCTCCGCGTTACTATCCGAAATTCCCGCCGCGGAGATGACCGACAGCGACATTTTGGCCGACGAGAGCAGCGGGCCGAGTCCGTCGTGGAGCTCCTTGGAAAACCGCGCCCGCTCCTTCTCCTCGGTGCGCAAAACGGTCGAAAGAATGCGCTTGCTGGTGAGGCCGCGCCGGAAGATCAACCGGTCGATGTATTCGACCAGCAGCCGCGCGTTGAACAGCACCACCGTCAGGCACACCGAGATGGCGATGTCGAACCAAATGAGCGCCACCAGCCACGGCGAGGTTTCGCCCCGCGGCACGAAGTGGACGAACTGCAACGCGCGCGAGGCGGTCATGAGCAGCAGCGCGATGAAAAAAAGTATCCAGATCGAGTTGTATTTCGTCTTGCTGACGAGCCGGATGGCTACCACCGTGGCCAAAAGTTGCAGCAGGATCGAGACGATTAAAAGGATCTTTACGGCCATAAGTGCGGTTTATTTACCAATCTCACGTACAAAGATAACAAAAGCCGAGAGGCAACGCAAATTTATTTGCGGTTGTCCGAGGCGCCAACATCTAAGACAAGCAAAGCGAAGTCAAAGATAACAAAAGCCGAGAGGCAACGCAAATTTATTTGCGGTTGTCCGAGGCGCATTTTATTTAAGACGAAGTCAAAGATAAAAATATTACACAACAAAAAGCGGCACCTTATATGAGGTACCGCTTTAAGGTGACGGGCAAGGTGGTGTAACCTACGCCTGTTTTTCTTTCTTGGGGCCTGCGTAGCGACGCTCTTTGATGCGCGCCTTTTTGCCGGTGAGGGCGCGAAGGTAGAAGATGCGGGCCCTGCGGACGACGCCGCGCTTGTTCACCTCGATGGTGTCGATGTGGGGCGAGTAGAGCGGGAAAATGCGCTCCACACCCACGCCGTTCGACACCTTGCGGATGGTGAACATTTTGGTTTTGCCGGTGCCCTTGATCTGGATAACCACGCCGCGGAAGCTCTGCAAACGCTCTTTGTTACCCTCGATGATTTTGTAGGTGACGGTGATCGTGTCGCCGCTGCCGAATTCGGGTACCTCTTTTTCAGGCCACATCGACTCTTGCGCCAGCCTGATTAGTTCGTCTTTGTTCATTGCTAATTAACTTTTTAGCGTTTTCCCACCCAACATTACCGCTGCATCCATCCTTGATTCACGCCGCCGCCGATTTACCGCGGCCGCCCTGCCGGAGGCCCAATGCAAGAGGTTGGTATGGCGCCCGCTCGCTTAACGCGAAAGAGCGGGGCAAAGGTAAAGCAAGTAGCGCAATAATGCAAATTTATTCTAAAAATCAATGTTCGCGATCACTCTTAAATATGTCTTGCTTTAATAAAACACAGGCAAGACGTAGTATGAGGTCTCCCACTGGCGGGTAAACATGTTAAATCCGCGCTGAGCACCACCCTCAAGACCGAATTTATCCGTGATTTTAACCTCGATGCTCCCTCCGTAACGGTTTTCGGGGTACATCATCGGCGGTACGGGGGCTTGTCCGCCAGCACTATTGTACAGCGAATAGCTGCCATAGCCCTTCAGTGTAACTCCGTCGGTCAGCGCTATCTTGATGCGACCCGATACTCCTAAATCTTTGAACCGATTCGTGTGATACAGATTGTCCGATGCGTATACTCCACCCGAGAGGGTAATTCCGTCCGTAATCGCCCACGTCTGTTCTATCGTAAAGGCATTTGAAAATCCCATCGAGGGGTAGCTGTGGAGCACCCTGCCACCTCCGAGCGCATACCTGTTTTTGCTAAAAAAGGCGATATTGCCGCCAATGTGGTCGATGGGAAGAGGTGTAGGATACGGCGTGCGGTGCATTCCGGTATCCATGGGTTTGAACGGCGACATCGAAGTTGTGGTACGATGGTGTAAAATAGGGAGTCGGAGGTCGGGGAGCGTCATTTCGGAATGCGGCGGCACGGATGCGCCATCAAGAAAATATAGGCTGTCGCGCACCGCAGCGGTCGTTACCGGAGATACGAGAGCGGTGTTGTGTATGATTCCGGCTGTTTCGCGCAATTCGGATGTGGCGTAATGCGCGGTTCCGGCTGTTTCCGAAGATACACTCGATATGCTTTGGGCCGATGACTCGACGGCCGCCGACACCAAAGCGGCCGGCATAACCAACGACAAAACGGCTGCAAGTTTCATCCGCCCGCAGGCAAAAGTTCCAACTTTTTTCATATAGTGCAAAGATAGCATTTCTCCGTCCGGCGTGCAAAATTTATTTTGCATATCTTTGTAACCTCAACGATGAAAATATGAACGAACGATTGATTTTTTTGACCAACGACGACGGGGTGGGGGCGCGAGGACTTGCGCGACTGATCGAGGTGCTGCGCCCTTTCGGCCATATAGTGGTGGTGGCTCCCGACGGCGCGCGGTCGGGCATGTCGCACGCCATAACGATGAACGCGCCGCTGTTTTTGCGCAAACTTCGCGATGAGCCGGGGCTCGAAGTGTACGCCTGCTCGGGCACACCGGTCGACTGCGTCAAAATGGCGCTCGACCATCTGCTGGTCGACAGGCGGGTCGATTTGATCTGCTCGGGCATCAACCACGGCTCCAACGCGGCGATAAACGTGTTGTACTCGGGGACGATGGGCGCGGCGATCGAGGGCGGATTCTACAACGTGCCCTCCATCGGGTTTTCGCTCGACGACCACTCGCTGGATGCCGATTTCGAGGCGGCGGGGCTGGTGGCGGCCGAAATAGTTTCGCGCATTTTGGACGCGCGGCCCGCCACGCCGCTCTGTTTGAACGTCAACGTCCCCAAGGTGCGGCCGGAGGATTTTAAGGGGATTCGCGTCTGCCGTCAGTGCCGCGGCCATTGGAGGGAGGATTTCTTCCGCCGTCAAAACCCGCTGGGGCACGAATATTTTTGGCTGACCGGCGCCTTCAAAAACGCCGAGCCCGACGCCACCGATACCGACGAGTGGGCTCTGGCGCACGGCTACGCCTCGGTGGTGCCGATTCAGGTGGACCTCACCGACCACGCCCGCCTCGAAACTTTGGGCGGCGTGCTCGACAGGTGATTTTTCACGCCCGCTTTACGCCTGCTTTACGCCCGCCTCGAAGCCATGGGGGTGCGCTCGATAGGTAGGGGCGTTCGACAGGGTGAAATACTCCTTACTTAAGGCTTTATATTTTTCAATTTTATCCTTATCCATTCCGAGAGAATGAATTCGATTTTGGCAATGCTCGAAGTATTTAACGATACCTTTTTCCAGCTTTTTAATGAATTCTTCGTCATTATTCCACCACCTGTAAAATCGACCAGATAACTTTCCAAAAGCGATTGCTGAGTCATGCATATAGACACCAAAAGGAGGCGCATCGCGTTCGCCATTGTAACATTGGCTAATAGGCATGCCCAAGAGTAATTGTTTTTTATAGTTGCTGTCGGCGGAACCTAAATAGCTATTGCAATCCACGCTTATATCACGTCCGTGAATAACTGGGCCGAATGCAATAGCCCCTCGAATAATGAAGCTATGGTCTAGATTATATTCTTTGGCGAAAATAGTAGCGAGCCGTTTGAATATTGTATTGATGGCGGTTTGCAAGGCTTCTATATTAGCAGAAGTAATGTAAACACCGTCCATAACCGGATAATACGTAACGTCGATATTATTTGTGTCACGACATTCGAGAACGCAAGCATGAAACTTAAAAATAAAATTTGCGGCTCTATTTATGACCGTTGTCATAGTCGCCTGAGACCCCATTATGTCTATCCAGCATACAAATTCAGCCTTAGGTTCGGGTAATTTTTTGCTATCAAAGAATATATCGTCATTTTTTTTCCCCATAATCGAAAATACGGTATTTGTTGGTAATTAGTAGTTTTTTTACCCCACCCACTCACTGCGGAAAAACTCCGCTCGGTGATTATTCCTTCACGTTGTTGCGGAAGAATTACCTCGCTCGTAAGACGCCTCCACCGCGCGGAGGCGCGACGGTCGGCACTCGCTCGGTGATCACTCCATCCCCTCATCCCGGAAGTACTCGGCCACGGCGGCGCGGTAGCGTTCGATCGTGCGCTCCATCGAGTCGGTCGATTTGCCCCCGGCGGCGTTGCGGTGACCTCCGCCGTCGAAATAGCGGCGGGCAAACAGATTGACATCCACATCGCCCCGCGAACGCAACGACACCCGGATCGAGCGGTGGTTCTGCACCAACAGCGCCGATATCTTCATCGACTCGATCGACAGGGGATAGTTGACGAACCCCTCGCTGTCGCCCTGGCGGAATGCGAACCGACGCAACTCGCTCTCCTTCAAAGAAATAACCGCCGCGCGACCATCCTCGAACACCTGCATCTTGGGCCCCAGCGCGTAGCTCAGCAGCCGGACGCGCCCCTCGCCGTACGAGTTATAGATTTTTTTGTTTATATAAGGGATGTCTATGCCGACCTCGACCAATTCGGCCACCACCCTGAACAGGTCGGGCGACAGAAACGAGTAGGAAAAACCGCCCGTGTCGGTCATCATGCCGACGTACAGCACCGTGCCCATGTCGCGGTCGATCGCCGCCGGACCCGCCAAACGCGCGATCAGTTTGTAGACCACATAGGAGGTCGAGCACGCCTCGGGGTAGGAGAACGCGAGGTCGAAATAGCCCTCCGGCGGTGACAGGTGGTGGTCGATCAGCAGCTTTTGGGCGCGCGCGTTGGCCTCGATGGCGGCGGCCAAACCCTCCAACCGTCCGATGGAGTTGAAGTCGAGGCAGCAGACCAGATCGGCTTCGGCGGCGAACTCGTCGACGGCGGCCGAACGGTCGGAGTAGACGTTGATGCGCTCCACTCCCGGCATCCATTCGAGAAAATAGGGGAACCGATTGGGCACCACGCACATCACCCGGTGACCCATTCGCTCCAGCGCCTGCGCCCACGCGATAGACGACCCCAACGCGTCGCCGTCGGGGTTGTAGTGCGACACGACGAGGATGTTTTTGCCGCCGGGGTTGTTACGGGTGCTCCCGCCGATACCGCCACCGCCGCCTGAACCGCCCGTAACGCCCGAGCCGCCCGGAACACCGGAGTCACCCGAACCGCCGACAGCGCCCGAGACCGCAGGAGCGCTTAACATCTCCCGCAGCCGCTCGATCTTATCGTCCGGCAGGTCTGACGCTCCCTTTCCCGTGGGCAGGTCTGGCGCTCCCATCTCCGCGGGGATATCCATCGCCCTTTTCTCGGCGGGGGTGTCTATTCCACTACTACCCATTGTCCGTCTCTCTTCTCAAAAGTGTGGCCAATCACAAGGCCTTCGCCCGGGCGGGTGAGTTTGCCCACGAAGTCGCCGTTCGAGCGCCCCAGCGAGCGGGTCAGCGGGTCGGTCACGGGAGTTCCGCCGTCGATGTGGGTCAGGGCGGCGTTCAGAAGCTCTTCGGCGGGGTCGCCCAGCGGCTTGATGCCCGCGCCGGTGACGGGATCCATCCCGCGCAACTCGTCGATGCGGAACGTGGGCTGGAATCCGCCCGCGTAGTCGCAGAAGCCCTCGCCGTTCATGATCTTGAACGTTATGGGGCGGAATTCGTAGGCCATACCGCCCAAATAGAAGCCGTTCATCCCCACGTTCTTGCCGTTGGTCTCGTCGCCGACAATGATCACCTCCACGTTCTCGCCCTTGAGGGCGCTGATGACCATCTCGGAGGCCGAGGCGCTGTTTTTGGTGGTCAAAACGTAGACGCGGCGCAGGTCGAGGGCGTTCTCCTCGTCGAGGAACGACCACACCTCCGGGTTATCCATCCCTCTCGCTTCGGCAAATGCGGGGTTGTACAGCATTTGGCAGAATATGTCATCCTCCGTCACGTCGGCCACGAGGCTCGACAGCACTTGGCACGAGTTGACCACGCCGCCGCCGTTGTAGCGCAAATCGAGCACCAACTCTTCGGCGCCCGCTTCCAGAAACTCTCCGAAGGCCTCCCTCATCTGGTCGTCGTATTTTCCGCGGCGGCCGCCCGCAAACTCGCTGTACACCATGTACGCCACCTGTTTTCCGCCCGGGCTTGTGATCATCTCGTGGCCGATGACGGGCGAGACGTCCATAGTTTGCGAGGAGACGGTGTAGGTTTTGCCCTCGGTGTCGGTCAGGGTGACCGTGCCGCTCATGTTGCCGTAGAGCAGACCCCACATCGTGGAATAGGCATTGGAGCCGATGATGCTGCCGTTCAGTTTTTCGATCATCGCCCCTCGCTTCAGGCCTGCCTTTTCCGCCGGGCCGCCGGGCAGCGTCCACGAGACGAAGAAGTATCTAACTTGGTCGGCGTATCGTATGTCGGTGGTGAATTCGTCGGTCATGAAGGTCACGCCCATACCCAGCGTGGCCATAGTACCCACGGCGCGGGTGTCCATAGCACCGCGCGTGTAGCCCGAGGCCTGCACGAATGAGTAGATGTGCTCGCGCTCGGTGCGCTGGGCGTTCCACTGGCCGTCGATGGTGGCGGGCCATTCGCCGTGGGAGACATCCTGCACCTCCAGCCAGTCGAGGTTTTCGATCAGCGCTTCGAGAAAGGCGGGGGTTTGCATGTTGTTGCTCGGAGCGACCTTCATTCGTTTCACCGCGTCGCTCCAATAGTAGACCTCGCGCATCGCCTGGTAAGTCTCAAGGTTGATGCCCGTAAACTTGCTCGAATGGTCGGTGTAGGCGTCGGGAATCATGCGGTCGAAGGTGGCGACGAGGTTGACGTTGCTCGACGGCATCACGAACGTGGTGGTGGCGGACGCGGGGTCGACCAGCTCGACGGGGGCTCCATGGTCGGGGATCACCCATCCGGCGAACGAGTAGCCATACGACGGTGTGGCCGTGATCTCGACCTCGACGCCCGGCAGCGCGTTTTCGAAATTGGCGCTCGCCGAACCCGAGGCCTCGCTCACCACCGATATGGCGAATCCGGCGTCGGGGTCGTCGTTGAAGCTCTGGGTGACGACGAACACATAGTTGACGCCCATCGACGGGGCGGCTACGATAACCTCGCCCATTCGCGACGAGCCGGTGCTGTTTTGCTCCAATTCGAGCGCCACCTCGACCGAGCCGGCGTTTCCGCGCTCCACCTCGGAGGTGATCCACGGCGCGTCTTCTTTCGGGAGGACGAGCGTCCAGCCGACGTTGGACTCGACGGTGAATGTCACCGTCTGCTTCACGAAGTTTACCGAAGCGCTGCCCGGAGTCATGGTCAACTCGCCTTTGGGCGGGTTTTCGATCGGGCCCCTTTGGCACGAGATGGCGGTCATCGTCGCGACGGCCGCAATTAAGATAGATTTGATCGTCAGTTTCATTGTATTTGGGTTCTATTCTGTTTCCGTTGTCATGATTCCGAACTCGGCGAAGCGGCTATAAAGCCCTCCCCGCTTGGTGTTCTGCGTGTTGACGCCCACCGGCTGAATGGGAACGTCCAGCAGCCCCTCGACATATTGCATCGTCTCCTTCAGCAACGGGTCTTCGGTCGACTGTTCGCCTCCCCTCCATCCCCACGTGTCGGGCCACTTGATGTTGTCCCCCTCCCACTCGTCGACCTTGGCGCCGTTTGGCAAAAATCCGCCCCCGTATTCGCCGAAACCGGCGGCGTTGAAGCTGCGGAAGGCGGCTATGTGGGCCTGGTAGCGCCAGTCGCCTATGACGTGCTCGCGCCTGACCGACCCGACGCTCATGCCCTCGGTGCCCTGACCCACCAGCACCACCTTCATGATGCCGTCGTCTTCATCGCCGCCGCCTTCGAGGCCGCTCAGGGCGTTAATCAGCAGTTCGGCCGCGCCCGCCGTGTGTTTGGAGGTGAGGATGAACACCGTGTCGAGCCTCAGCGAATTGGCGTGCGGGGTGAAGTTCACCGTCTTGGAGCGGGCGTCGGCGGCTCCTTTGTTGAACGCGTATCGGGCGAAGACCCTGCCCGCGGCCGCATCCGGAACCAACAGGTTGCCCACCAGTTCGGCCATCTCGGCGGTGCCGGTCTTGCTGTAACGCAGATCGAGTATGAAGTGGGTCAGCTCCTCTCCCGCGGGTCGGTCGGCGAACCGGGCGAACTCGGCTACGAACTCGTTGCGGTAGTCGGGGTCGAAGGCGGTGCAGACCATGTAGCCGGTGCGGGTGGCCTCTCCCCGTACGTTGTCGAGCAGTATGACGTTGTTGCTGTTGGTGTATATTATGGGGTTGTAGCTGCGGCGTTCGGGGGTGAGCGTCACCGTTCGCCCGGCGTCGGTGAACATCTTGTCGTAGGATCTGAAGGAGGGCATGCCCAGAGTCTGCGACACCCCCTCGATGGGACGCGCCAGCGAGTCTATAATCCTGTCGAAGTGCATCCCGTTGTATTCTTTGCCTTCCCACGACCCCATCTTTTCGCCCTCCACGCTCCAGAACCAGTCGCCGCGCCGCAGCCCCGCCCTTGCCGCGGGCGAACCGGGCATCACGTAGAGTATTCGCGCCACGACGTCCTGCGCGCCGGTGCCGTTGTATCGGTTGCCCTCGGCGAGTTCGAACTCCATGCCGAAACCGAGCGGAACGTTATTCGAAGGCGCCGCGGCGGGGTGGCGTTCGATGCGCGAGTAGAGATAGCGGTCGTCGTCTTTGAGGTATTCGGGGACCTTGACCCACCTCTTGCCGTCGGGCTCGTTGTTTTTGCGCCCTTTGAGGAACCGTTCGAAGAAGCCGTTCCAGCTGTCGTTGAAGTCGGGCCGCACGTCTTTCCACGACTCGGAGTTGTAGTACCACGGCTCCAGCAGCTCGGCGTACAGCTCGGCGTTGATGCCCGCGTCGGCGTGCTCGTAGGGCGACTCTATGGGGCCGGTGCGCTGCTCCACCTCGATGGTGCGCTCCTGGCCGTCGGCGGACACGATGAGGGTCGCTGTGCGCGTGAGGGCGTTTTCGGCGGTATTGTCGTCGAACGTCAGCTCGACCCGCGTGATGCCCTTGCCGCCCGAGGCGGGGGTTACGCGCAGCCACTGCTCGGCTCCGGCGATGCTCCACGAGTCGAACCTCGACGTGACCGATATGCGCACCGATCCCGGTTCGCCGGCCACCGTGACGGTGGTTTGCGACACCTTGAGCGCGTCGTCGGGGCTGTTGTCGTAGAAGTCCTTGCGGCACGACGACACGCCGGCCGACAACGCGATGAGCGCCGCGGCGGAGAACGGGAACATATATTTGGCGAGTAGCTTGACCATAGCCTCAATTTGCAAAGATAGAAAAAATAATTTATTATAACTATAACGCTTTCTTGCACCACGGCTCTATGCCGCACTCGTCGCAATGGGGTTTGCGGGCGGTGCAGACGTAGCGGCCGTGCAGAATGAGCCAGTGGTGGGCCTTGGGGATCAGCCGCTCGGGGATGCCCGCCGTAAGCGCCAGTTCGACCTGCAACGGGGTTTTGGCCGTCAGCGGCGCCAGACCCGTGCGGCGCGCCACCCTAAAGACATGGGTGTCGACCGCCATCACCGGTTTGTCGAACAGCACCGCCCCGATCACGTTGGCCGTCTTGCGACCCACGCCCGGCAACGCCTCCAGTTCGGCGCGCTCGGAAGGCACCACGCCCCCGTGATCTTCGCTGAGGCGCCGCGCCATCGCCGCGAGGTTTTTCGCCTTGTTGTTGGGGTACGATATGCTTTTTATGTAGGGATAGATCTCCTCGGGGTCGGCCTGGGCCATTTTGGCGGGCGTGGGGAACCGTTCGAAAAGCTCGGGGGTGGTGATGTTGACCCGCTTGTCGGTGCACTGCGCGCTGAGCACCACCGCCACCAACAGCTGCCACGGATTGTCGAACCGCAGCTCGCTCTCGGCCACCGGCACGTTGGCCTCGAACCAGCCCACGATGGCCTCGTATCTCTGTCGTTGCGTCATAATGCGTTTCCGTTTTTGTGTCGGCTTGCTATGCCGGGTTGTGCGGTTTTTGCCGGTTTTTGCCGGCCCGGCTGCGGCGTTATACTATTTCGAGTTTGGCGAACTTGCTGAGCAGCGTTTTGCGGCCGTGGACGCCGTCGTCGAACGCTACCGTGATCTTGAGGTCGGAGGCGCTTCCGCCCGACATCGCCTCGACCGCTTCCACCGTTCCGCGCCCGAACTTTGCGTGGGCGACCCTGGCGCCGGGGGCGAAGTTGCCGGAAATGGCGGGCGTGCCGGTGGAGGCGTCTTGCGGGGGAGATGACTTTGCGTGCTCAACCCGAGTGTCCGGGGTGGCGGCCATTTTTCGGAACCGGGCGTCGGGCGTGACCGGAGCCACTCTTTGCGGCGGCTCGGGCTCCCGACCCGGGGCGGCGGTGCGTGCCGGGTAGCCCGAACGCTGCCCATACTGTTGCTGTCCGCCGTACTGCTGCGTTTCGGGTTTTCGCGCTCCCCACGCGGGTTTGTCGCCCTCTTTTCGCGCCTGCCACGAAGGTTTGTTCGCCTCCCACGCCGACCTGCCGCTATCCCACGCGGGTCGTTGCGGCGGGCCCGATTCACGCCCCTCGTCGGCCGCGCTTCCGTCGATATATTTGGCGTCGATCTCGCGCACGAAGCGGCTGGGGCGGCGAAAAGCCATCGACCCGTGGATGAACCGCGTCTCGGCCAGCGACAGATAACTCCGCTCCTTGGCGCGGGTGAGGGCGACGTAAAACAGCCGCCGCTCCTCCTCCATCTCGCTCGCGTCGCCATCCCTGACCGACGGGAAAAGTTCCTCCTCCAGCCCGATGATGAAGACGTGGCGGAACTCCAACCCCTTTGCCGAATGAACGGTCATCAGCGTCACTTTATTGCGATCCTCCGCCTCTCCCTCGTCCATGTCGGTCATCAGGGCGACGGTTTGCAGCCACTCGTCGAGCGACAGCGGCCCGGGCTCGGAGGGCTCTTCGTCCTCCTGCGAGAGGGGCGCGGGACTATTCGAGGCCACCATCGAGTTCAACAGTTCGTCGATATTTTCGAGCGCCGAGGTGGCTTCGGGGGTGCGTTCGGCCTTGTAGCCGCCGACGATGCCGGTGCGGGTGGCGACCTCCATGCCGAACTCGTACAGCGGTTTTTCCAACATCGAGAGCGACAGCGAACGGATGAGCTCGGCGAAGGCGGCGGTCTTTTTGGCGAGGGTCTTCTCCTCGGCGGTGACGGCGGCCGCACCCATAGCCTCGACCGTCTCCCACATGCTCGTCTCCTTGTCGCGCGCCGCGGCCGCTATCTTGGCTACCGTCACGTCGCCTATGCCGCGCGCGGGGTAGTTGATCACCCGCTTGAAAGCCTCGTCGTCGCGCGGATTGACAATCAGCCTAAAGTAGGCGATCATGTCCTTGATCTCCTTGCGGTCGAAGAACGAGTGGCCGCGGTAGATCTTGTAGGGTATTTCGCGCCGACGCAGCGACTCCTCGATGTTGCGCGACAGGGCGTTCACCCGGTAGAGCACCGCGACGTCGCTCCACCGCACCTTGTCGCGGCCGATGCCGCCGCGGCCGAGGTCGCGGATTTCGGTCGCCACTTTTTCGGCCTCCTCGCGGTCGGTGTAGGCCTTTATCAGCTTGATGTTCTCGCCCCGTTCGCCCGCCGAGAAGCACTCCTTTTTGAGCTCGCGGCTCGACTCGTTGCGCGCTATCACTCCGTTGGCGGCGTTGACTATCACCTGCGTCGAGCGGTAGTTCTGCTCCAACTTGTAGACCTGCGCCGAGGGGAAGTCGCGCTTGAAGTTGAGGATGTTCTCGATTCGCGCCCCGCGGAACGAGTAGATGCTCTGAGAGTCGTCGCCCACCACGCACACATTGCCGTGGGTCATGGCCAGCGCCTTGACTATCAGATACTGCACGTGGTTGGTGTCTTGATACTCGTCGACCAAAACGTAACGAAACTTTTCGCGGTACTTGGCCAGCACGTCGGGGTTGTTTTTGAGCAGCACCACCATGTTGAGCAGCAGATCGTCGAAGTCCATCGCCCCGTTGGCCTTGCATTGGGCGGTGTAGCGCTTGTAGATTTCGAGAAACTTCTCCTGACCCCGCTTGCGGTCGTCGGTCACAAAGGCGGGATCCTGCTCGTACACCGCGGGCGTGATGAGGTCGTTTTTGAGGCGCGAAATTTTCGAGAACACCGCCCGGGGCTTGTATTTTTCGTTGTCGGCCAGCAGCATATCGCGGCAGATCGACTTCACCAGACTCTGGGAGTCGGTGGTGTCGTAGATGGTGAAGGCGGCGGGGTAGCCTATCCGGTCGGCCTCGGCGCGAAGGATGCGCAGAAAAATCGAGTGGAAGGTGCCCATCTGAATGTAGCGGCTGCGGTCGCCTATGATAGTGCCGATTCGCTCCCTCATCTCGGCGGCGGCCTTGTTGGTGAACGTGAGCGCCAAAATGTTCCATGGCTTCACCTCTTGGGCGATCATGTAGGCGATGCGGCTGGTGAGCACGCGCGTTTTGCCCGACCCCGCGCCCGCCACTATCTGCGAGGGGCCGTCGTAGTTTATCACCGCTTCGCGCTGGGCGGGGTTTAGCTGTGCGATAATATCTTTCATCTCGTGTTTCATCCGGTGACAAAAATAGTGTAATTTTGCCTCCTATGGAAACCGATGTGAAAACTCCTTTGGAAACTCGTTTGGAAATCAGGCCCGCGCGACGCGAAGATCTGCCTCGGATGATGGAGATATACGACCTGGCCCGGGCGTTCATGCGCTCGCGCGGCAACGACGTGCAGTGGGTGGGAGGCTATCCATCGCGCGAATTGGTGGCGGCGGGGATAGAGGACGGAGGGCAGTATGTTTGCGTGGCCCACGAGGATCGTTCCGACGGCCAAACAGGACGCCGAAGCGTGTGCCACGATCCAGACCGCCGGCAAAACGGCTATATAGCCGCGACTTTCTGGTTCGCGGTGGCTCCCGAACCGACATACGCCGAGATTTTCGGCGACGAGGGGCGGCGCACTCCCGGCGCGTGGCTCGACGGCTCGGCGGACTTCGACGACGCTCCCTACGGGGTGGTGCATCGCCTGGGCTCCGACGGCAGCGTCAAGGGGATCGGGGAGTTTTGTCTCGACTGGTGCCTCGAAAAATGCGGCAACATCAGGGTCGACACCCACGCCGAAAACGGCGTGATGCAGAGCCTGATGGCTCGCATGGGCTACACCAGGTGCGGAGTGATATTCGTGGGCGACGGCACCCCGCGCGACGTGTTCCAAAAGCGCAAATAAAAAAAGGAGGCCGAATATTTAGGCCTCCCTCTAAAATCATCTCGACAAAGAGTTAATTCACCATCTTCACCGGAGTGAGCGGATCGGCGAAACGCACCTTGATGTCATTGCCCGCGTCGTCCGCGCCGAACATGTCGATGTAGAAGTCGCCGCCGGAGAGCATCACCGTCATCGAGCCCGAGTCAATCGGCGCGGCGTTTTTAATGGTTCCGTTCTCCAACTCGAACAGCCACATTCCGGCGTAGCCCGTCGACCCGCCCGCGTAGCCGTAGAGGGCGGTGTTCTCCTCGGTGCTGTTCTTGATGACGTATATCGCGCTGGGCAGGGTGTCGCCGTTCAAGATTTCGAGCGAGGTGAACTGCGTCTGGAGGCAGAATCCGGTTCCCGCCATGGCTCCCTCGGGGGTGAACGAAACGCCCTCGTCGTGGAGATACATTCGCCATACATACCCATCCTTGCCATCCTGCTTGCCGTAGTATTGCAACAGACCCTTGTCCACCGTCACGTCCACGTCGTCGAAGAAGGACGAGCGGATGGAGTTGTTGGGAATGTCGATCTCGCCCTCGTAGTAGGCTTTCAAAGTAATGCCGGTGTCGAGCACTATGTTCAAAGTTATGTAGTAGCCGTCGACGCCGTTGCCCTTGACGGTAGCGGTGGTGCCCTCCACCATGCCGCCGCCGCCGTTTACGATCTCTCCGTTTTCGATTACATCCATCGTGCTCCACCAGTCGCCCTGCAACGTGCCCTTACCGCCCGCGGGGTTCAACGGATATGTCCCTTCTGGGATGCTCCACTGGCGGCTCTTGGTGGGCATCTCGGTGTGGAAGTTGATGTAGGCGAAGTAGCCGTTGTCATCGGGGCTGTCGGGCCACAAATCCATCTGTTCGGTCTGGTAGCTTGTGAAATAGACCTCGAATATGCCCACGCCCGGGAAGAGCGACGAGTTGATGTAGGCGCCGCTCGTCTGAACGAACCGATGCCCGGGATGGCCGCCCTGCTCGATGGCGACGGTTTGGGTTTCGGTGCCGTTGTCGATGGTCACCGAGCCGCTCTTTGCGGGCGCACCCTCTTTGGAGTTGGCCGTTACGGTTACCTCGAACGAGGTGTCGTCTATCTTGGTGGCGGTGATCCACTCTTGCTCGGACGAGACCGCCCACTCCAACTCGCTCGTTACGGTGACTGTCTGATTGCCGCCCTCGAAATCGAAGTCGAGAGATTCGGGATCGACCTCGATGGAGGTGTCTGTCGGGTCGGGCTCTTCGCCCGGGGCTAACTGGGTTACGGTGACGGTGTGGGAGTCGTCGGCGTTGGACACGGTTACCGAGCCGTCGCGCGCCTCGTCGGTCTCGGCTACGGTGACGGTGAATCCCTCTTCGTTTTGGGCTACAACTATCCATTCGGCGCTCGGCGTGGCCGTCCACTCTTCGCCCTCGACCGATACGGTTTTGGTGTCGCCCTCGGCCTCGAACGTGAGTTCTAACGGGGTTACGGTCAACTCTCCGGGGCCTGTTGCGGGTCCGGGGTCCGGACCGGGCTCGTTTTTACAAGCGGTAAACTGCGTTGCGGCCGCGCAGAGGAGCGCGCCGGCAAGAAGTGTTAAGATTTTTTTCATTTTTTCGTCAGTTTTAAGTTGCGTTTGGTAGTTATATAACGCAAAGTTACGAATAAAATTTGCGTTTCCGCTCGGGTTGTGCTAAATTTACTCGGGGTGTGCGATTCGTGAATTTAGACTGCGCCTCGGTAAATCGCAAACAAAAATTTGCGTTTCCGCTCGGCTTGTGCTAAATTTGCGGCTGTCTTTATTCAACGATTTTGTATGAGCGAAGCTGTAAACATCAAAGAACTCTCGGAGCGCATCGAGCGCGAAAGCCTTTTTGTCGACACCCTCAACATGGAGATGGGCAAGGTGATCGTGGGGCAAAAACACCTCGTCGATTCGCTGCTTATCGGCCTGTTGTCGGGCGGGCACATTCTGCTGGAAGGTGTTCCGGGGCTGGCCAAAACCCTGGCCATCACCACCCTCGCCGAGGCTGTGGACGCGCGGTTCGCCCGGGTGCAGTTCACCCCCGACCTGCTGCCTGCCGACCTCACCGGAACGCTGATCTATTCGCAGAAACGCGAGGAGTTCGCCGTGCGCAAGGGGCCGATCTTCGCCAACTTCGTGCTGGCCGACGAGATCAACCGCGCACCCGCCAAGGTGCAGAGCGCGCTTCTCGAAGCGATGCAGGAGCGGCAGGTGACCATCGGCGACGAGACTTTTCCGCTTCCGCGGCCGTTCCTTGTGATGGCGACGCAAAATCCTTTGGAGCAGGAGGGAACCTATCCCCTGCCCGAGGCGCAGGTCGACCGGTTTCTGCTCAAGGTGAAACTCACCTATCCCAAAAAACAGGAGGAGCGCGACATAGTGCGCATGAACCTCGCCAGGGGCGGAATGCCGCACCCGGGCAAAGTCATCGCCCCGGCCGACATAGAGCGCGCCCGCGAGGTGGTGGGCGAGGTGTATATGGACGAGAAGATCGAGAAGTATATCATAGACATAGTGTTCGCCACACGCCAACCCGCGGAGTACGGCCTGACGTCGCTGGCGGGGCTTATCTCCTACGGCGGTTCGCCCCGCGCCTCCATCTCGCTGGCCAGGGCGGCAAAGAGTTACGCGTTCATCAAGCGCCGCGGCTACGTGATCCCCGAGGACGTGCGCGCCGTGTGCGCCGACGTGTTGCGCCACCGCATAGGTCTCACCTACGAGGCCGAGGCCGAGAACGTCACCTCGGAAGAGATCATTTCCGAAATCCTTAACAACGTCATCGTCCCTTAGTTTTCGCCATAGCGGCGATTATGCTTCCTTGTTCTTCAAAATTCGCTCGATCATTTACGCACAGTAAACTCCCTTCGCGAATTTTTCGAGAGCGTCGCATAATCACCACTCTGCCGAAGACTCAATATTTGAATGGAGAGCGAAAAGGACATATTGAAGCGCGTGCGGCGCATCGAGATCAAGAGCCGCGGGCTGTCGAACGAAATCTTCGCCGGGCAGTACCACTCGGCCTTTCGGGGGCGCGGCATGTCTTTTAGCGAAGTGCGCGAATACCGCATCGGCGACGACGTGAGGGACATCGACTGGAACGTCACCGCCCGCTCGTCCAAACCCCACATCAAGATCTACGAGGAGGAACGCGAACTGACCGTCATGCTGCTGGTGGACGTGAGCGGCTCGTCGTTTTTCGGCACCACGGCGCAGACGAAAAAGGGATTGCAGGCCGAGATCGCCGCGGTGTTGGCCTTTTCTGCCAGCCAAACGGGCGACAAGGTGGGCTGCGTGATATTTACCGACCGGGTGGAGAAGTTCATCCCGCCCAAGAAGGGTCGTGCGCACATTCTGATGATAATCCGCCAACTGTTGGAGTTCGAGCCGGTGGGTCGGGGTACGTCGCTGGCCGAGCCGCTGAGGTATCTGACCAACGTGCTGCCCAAGCGCTCGACCGCCTTCGTGCTGAGCGATTTTTTGTTCCCAGCCGCCGAGGAGCAGCCCCTGCGCGACGCCCTTAAAATCGCGACGGGCAAACACGACGTCGTCGCCGTGAGGGTGGCCGACCGCCGCGAGGAGGAGATGCCCGACGTGGGGATAGTGGAGTTCGAGGATGCCGAAACGGGGCGGAAGTTGTGGGTCGACACCTCGTCGCGCACCCTTCGCCGAGAGTACGCCGCCGCAGGTCGCGCGCGCGTCGAGGCCGCCGAGGGAGCGCTCAAGCACTACAAAGTGGACACCGCCGCCGTCCGCACGGGCGAGGACTATGTGCGCGAACTCGTTAAACTGTTTAGGAAGAGATGAAAAATGAAATACTAAAAATGAAAAACGGAAACACGATTTTCAATCGTGTGAAAAACCTGCGGCTTATGCCGCTCGTGATTTTTTCGCTTTTCGCTTTTCGCTTTTCATTGGCATCGGCGCAGGATGTTCCGACCGTCACGGCGCGTTTCGACCGCGACAGCGTGGTGATCGGCGACCAGTTCCACATAGAGGTGAGGGTCGAGAAGGATATGATGCAGATGGTCGACTTTCCGCGCCTCGTGGGTGCCCAAATGGCTCCGAACGTGGAGTTTATGGCCGAATTTCCGGCCGACACCATTGCGAGCGACGGCCGTCGGCAGACCATCGGCAAGCGCTACTTGGTGACGATTTGGGAAGGGGGCGACTACAACCTGGGTCTGGTGCCGGTGCTCTATCTCGACAAAAACGTGGTGGATACGCTCTTCGCCGCCGACAGTCTGCGCATAAAAGTGGGCTCGTTCGACATCGACACGACGGTCGACCAGCCGGTGGATATCAAACCTTTGCGCGGAATTCCGCTGCGATTCGGCGAGATCGGCGGCTGGTTCGCCATTTGCGTGGGCGTGTTGGCGGTTGTGCTTTTGGGCGCCTGGTTTTTGACGAAATACCGTCACCGGATCCCGCTGCTGGGCGGCGAACGTCCCAAAACTCCGCCCCACATAGAGGCCATCCGCCGGCTCGAAGCGCTGCAAAATCAGAAACTGCCCCAAAACGGCAAACACAAGCAGTATTGGAGCGGCATCACCGACATCCTGCGCGAATACGTCGAGGGGCGGTTCGGCATCGGGGCGATGGAGATGACCTCCGAGGAGACCCTCGCCGCTCTGGATGCGCCGCGCCGCGAGGGGCTTGTCGACGAGACGCGCTACCGCAATCTGGGCGGGTTGCTGAGGACGGCCGACCTTGTGAAGTTCGCCAAGTTCACGCCCGACGACGCCGAGAACGAGGCCGCATGGTACGACGCATACTACTTCGTGGAGGAGACCAAAGAGATAAAAGAGGAAGATGAAAAGTGAAAAGAGATGTAGAGAGGCCTCGGTGAAGGGCGAAAGCGCTACGCGAAAAATCGCGCGGTACGGCGGTCTGTGCCTGCTGTTCTCGCTTTTCGTTTTTCAATTTTCGTTTGCTCAAAAGTATCCCGAGCGGCGCGAGGCCCGCTTTGCAGGACACGCCTACCAGCAGGGCGATTTCGAGCGCGCAGAGACCCGGTACCGCCGTGCGCTGGAGTTGCGGCCCGATTTTCAGGAGGCTACGTTCAACCTCGGCGGCGCGCTGTTTCGGCAGGAAAAAGTCGAGGAGGCGGCTCGGGAGTGGGAGCGGATAGCCGCCGATTCGCTGGCCGACGCGGGTATGGCGAGCGCCGCCAACTTCAATCTGGGCAACGTGATGCTCGCCGGCCAAAAGGTGGACGAGGCGATAGAGTTCTACAAGCAGGCGCTTCGCCTCGACCCGACCGACGGGCAGGCCAAATATAACCTTGCCTACGCCCAAAAGTTGAAGCAGCAGCAGGAGCAACAGCAGAACGAGGAGGAGAATCAAGAGCAGCAAAATCAGGATCAGAACGGCAGTGGCGGCGGCGATGAGCAGAACAACGAGCGTCCGGACGACAGCGAGGGCGAAAATCCCGACGATGGCGGCGAGAACGATCCGAAGGATGGCCAGGGGGAGCAGAATGAGGGCGAGGGTGACGATGAGTCTCCCGAGGGTGATGACGAGGGTGATGACGAGGGCGATGGCGAAGGCGAAGGCGAGGGCGAAGGCGAGGCTCCCGAAGGAGAAGGCGAGGCCAAGATGGATCCCGGAACCGCGGACAGGATGCTGGAGGCGATTCAGGCCGAGGAGAACGACACGCGCGAAAAGGTGAACGCCCGTCAGGTGCCCTCCGTCGCCCGCAGCGGCAAGAATTGGTAGAAAGAATAAATCATGAATCAGGAATAATGAATCATGAATTAATGCGCGGCAAAGCCGCATGCTCTTTATTTTACAGCGTTAGCCGATTCGGGATTATTTCGCGTTAGCCGATTCATGATTTATGATTCATTATTCATGATTGATTAAAGATGAGTTTCGCATATCCATATCTGTTGTGGCTGTCGGCGCTGTTGGTGCCGATGGCGGCGTGGTACGTGTGGCGGCAGCTGAGGGGCGGGGCGGCGATGCGCGTCTCCACCGTGGACAGCCTTGTGACCGCCCGCCGCAAAACGCTCCGACGCTACCTTCGCCATCTGCCCTTTGCGCTGGTGTGCGCGGCGACGGCGCTGATGGTCGTGGCTTTGGCGCGGCCGCAATCGCGCCAAATGGATTCATCGACCACGACTAAAGGCATCGACATAGTGCTGGCGATAGACGTGTCGGCGAGCATGTACGCCCGCGACTTCAAGCCCGACCGCATCGCCGCGGCGAAGGAGGTGGCGGCCAATTTTATCAACGACCGTCGGGGCGACCGCATCGGCCTGGTGGTGTTCGGCGGCGAGAGCTTTACCCAAAGTCCCCTCACCACCGACAAGGCCACGCTGCTGACACTGCTGGGTGGCATTCGCATCGGCATGATCGACGAGGAGAGCACCGCCATCGGCAACGGGTTGGCCACGTCGGTCAACCGCCTTCGCGAAAGCGACGCGGTGAGCAAAGTGGTGATTTTGCTGACCGACGGGGTGAACAACGCCGGGCAGATCGCTCCGGGGACGGCGGCCGACATCGCCTCCTCGCTCGGCATCAAGGTCTACACCGTGGGGGTGGGTACCCACGGCGAGGCCCCCTATCCGGCGCGCGACGCGTGGGGCAACACCGTGATGATGAACGTGCCGGTGGAGATCGACGAGGAGATTTTGACCGACATAGCCGACGCGACGGGGGGGCAATATTTTCGCGCGACCGACACCCGCTCGTTGCAGGAGATTTACGACCGCATCAACGAGATGGAAAAGAGTGAGATAGAGACCAACGAGTTCACGCGCTACACCGAACTCTACGGCCGGTTCGTGCTGTGGGCGCTGGTGCTGTTGGCGGCGGAGTTTTTGTTGAGGGCGCTGTGGCTGCGGCAGATTCCGTAAGACAGTGCAGAG
Source organism: Alistipes sp. (assembly GCA_031285345.1). Lineage (GTDB taxonomy): Bacteria > Bacteroidota > Bacteroidia > Bacteroidales > Rikenellaceae > UBA940. The sequence continues at coordinate 19,308 of JAITWI010000067.1, read as the reverse complement.
TCCCGTAACCGTCACCAAGTCCCGCAGCCGCCACTGAATCCCGTAAATAATAAAACTCGGTAAAAACCATGTTCCGTTTTGCAAATATCGAATATTTTTGGCTGCTTTTGGCGGCGTTGCCTTTGGTGGGGGCGTATTGGCTGTCGGCGCGCATGAGGCGCAGACGGTTGGAACGCTTCGGCGACCCCGAGACCGTGCGCGCCCTGATGCCCGCCGCCTCGCCCGGCCGCCACTTCACCAAATTTTTGTTTTTTCTGGCGGCGTTCGCGTTGGCTGTCACGGCGTTGGCGCGCCCGCAGTTGGGCAGCAAGTTGAGGGAGGTGAAGATCGAGGGGATGGAGATGATGTTGGCGGTGGACGTGTCGAACTCGATGCTGGCCGAGGATTTCGCCCCCAACCGCCTCGAACGCACCAAATATTCGATCGACCGGCTGTTGGAGTCGCTGCGTCAGGATCGCGTGGGGCTGGTGGTGTTCGCGGGCGACGCCTATGTGCAGCTGCCCATCACGGCCGACTACACCACCGCCCGCAACTTCGTGAGGCAGATTTCGCCCTCGATGGTGTCGCGGCAGGGGACGGCCATAGGTGCGGCGATCGACCTGGCGGCGAGCGGATTTTCGAGCGAAACGGAGGGTAGTCGCGCCATAATTATGATCACCGACGGCGAAAACCACGAGGACGACGCCATCTCCGCCGCCCGCGCCGCCGCCGAAAAGGGGATCAAAATCTACACCATAGGCATCGGTACCCCAGAGGGGGCGCCGATTCCTCTTCCCGGGGCGGGTTCTTCGGGTTCTTCGGGTTCTTCGGGTGTGGGCGGTTCGGGTTCCGGGGCTGCTTCCGGTGTGGGCGCGGAGGGCGATTTCATTCGCGACGAGGAGGGGCAAATGGTGGTCTCGAAGCTGGACGAGGAGACGTTGAGGCAGATAGCTATCCTCACCGAGGGGGCGTACATTCGCTCGACCGACCAGAGTCTCGGCCTCGACGAGATCGTCCGCCGCATCGACGAGACGGAAAGCCGCGAATTCAAGGCGCAGATGTTCGAGGAGTACGACGAGCAATATGTGTGGCCTTTGGGCGGCGCGCTGTTTTGCGTGGCCGTCGGCTGGGCGATCCTCGGGCGCAAAAACCGGCTTCTGGCACGGTTCAACATCTTTCGCAAGTCGTGATTTTCCCCCGATGAATTTAGGCGCCGCAGCCTGACTTGCCCCAGCCAGATCAGATACTGACCTGGCCTGACTTGACCCAGCCTGATCTGATCTGATCTTGACCTGACTTGACCCAACCTGACCTGATTTGGCCTCGAACGCGCGCCGAAAGAGCAGCCCGGACGCGCCCAAGGTGCCCCTAACGCCCGTTGAGCATCTCGGGATGGACGCCGAACGGTTCCCTGTCGTGGCACGCTCCGGAGGGCTCGATGTGCACCTCCACGTCGTAGACGTTGCCGACAGCGGCGCAGATGCCCTCCTCCACCCGGTCGGCGATGTCGTGGGCCCGGGCGACGGTCATGTCGCTCGCCACCTCGATGTCGAGGTCGATCATATAGCGGCCGCCGACCAGACGCAACCGCACGTGGTGGGGGTTGCGGGCCTCGGGCACGCTCTCCACCGCCTCGAAAATCTTGCGGTACACCGCCTCGTCCTTCACCCCGTCCAGCAGATCGAACGCCGATTCGAGGAAAATGCCGACGCCGACTTTGGCTATAAAAAGACTTATCACACAGCCGGTTATCGCGTCGAGGATCGGCAGCTTCAACACAAAAGTAAAGAAAAGCCCCGCCAACACCCCCACCGATATCAACACGTCGTTGCGCATGTTTTTGGCGTTGGCGATGATGAGCGACGAGCCCGTGCGCCTGCCCACCCGGAACTGATACCACGCCAGGGCCAATTTGCCGCCGATAGAGGCGACGGTGACCCACAGCGCGAGGGTGCCCGGCAGAGGCCGCGTTTCGCCCGAAACGATGATCCCCACCGACGAGATGAGCATCTGCACCCCTGCGAAAACGATCACCAACGACAGCACCAGCGTGGCCACACACTCCGCCTTGTCCAACCCGAAAGGGTAGCGGCGGCTCGGCGGACGGGCGATGACGAACGCCGCCACAAGCATCACGACCGACACCACGACGTCGGTCGCCGAGTCGATGCCGTCGCCCAACACCGCCATGCTGCCCGCCGCGACGCCCACCGCGATCTTGGCCGCCGACAACAGCGCGTTGCCCGCCACGCTGATCCACGAGGTGCGCACCAGCGCGCGGTCCTTCTCTTTTTTCTGTTCGCTCATAGTTCGGTAAATTTAGCGGTTTATAGACGCTCCTTTTCTGTGCGGTAGTAGGTCGAAAATTAATTACGCCCCTTCCCGTCGGGGAGGGGTTGGGGAAGAGGGTAAAAAAGGGTGCCCCTCGGGCACAAGATAAAAGAGAACGGAAATTTCCGTTCTCTTTTATCTTGTGCCCGGGACAGGAGTCGAACCTGCACGCCTTTCGACACACGCACCTGAAACGTGCGCGTCTACCAATTCCGCCACCCGGGCTTGTTGAATCCGATCCGGTTTTCGTCACTTTCGCCACCTCCGTAGCTTTTGTGAACTTTGCGACCTTTTGAAATTGCGAACAACTTCCCGGCGCCCCCTAAATCCAAATCGTTTTCTGAATTGCGAGTGCAAAGATAGTGCAAGTCGACCACAATTCCAAATTTATTTGAGAATTGTTGAGGCGAGAGTTGTTGAGGCGCCGCCCGCTTTGCTTTTTGTTTTGCTGAAATATGTGCACGGATTTCGTGTGGCGGCGGGAGATGAACGCTTATGCCAACACGCCGTAGTTCAAACTTTGATGAAGTTCGGGGTCGGCTGCGAAATAATGTGTGTGCGAAATTTTGGATTTCGCCGGGATTTGTTTACCTTTGCGACCTGTTACAACAAAGCTACCTCCCTCTGCAAGATGCTTCCACCGCGCTGTGCGCGACGGTCGGCGCAGAGGTCGGTGAGATCGCCCGTTCGAAAAACGGGCTTAGTTCGGGGTGTAGCACAGTCCGGTTAGCGCGCCAGCTTCGGGAGTTGGAGGTCGAAGGTTCGAATCCTTTCACCCCGACCAACAAAAAAGAGAGCTCTTGGCTCTCTTTTTTGTTGGTCGGGGTGAAAGGATATATCTGCAATTTTGCCGTGTCGGGGGCAATATCCCTTTACGAAGCCCCCCCCCCAACCCCTCCCCTCGGGGGAGGGGCTTTTCGTTGCGAAACTTTTCCTGGAAATTTTGTTGCACAGTCACCCCGCGGGAGCGCAAAAGGATGGGCGAGCGTTTTTTGCGAGCCAATCCTTTCTCTTTTTTAGGGGCTTTTCGTTGCGAAACTTTTCCTGAAATTTTGTTGCACAGTCACCCCGCGGGAGCGCAAAGAATCGTACGGGCACGTGAGACCGTAATTATATTTCGGCTTTACGGTGATAACGCGTTAAGGCACAGGATCATAGCCCGATCCGCCCCATGGGTGGCAACGCGAAATGCGGCGGGCGGCCAGCACTCCGCCTCTTAGCAGTCCATGTTTTTTGAGCGCCTCGACGGTGTATTCGGAGCAGGTGGGCGTGTAGCGGCAGGCGTGGGGCAGCAGCGGCGAGATGCCGTATTGATAGACCTTGATAAGCGCGACTAACGGACTGACCGCCACCCACTTGACGTGCTTTATGACGCTGTTTGTACGGCTTTTGGGGGCTTGGGGCGACTCCTCGTTTCGGCGAGACGCACCTTCATCCCGACGCAGCGCACCGTCGGGTTCGGGCGACACCTCGTCGGCTGATTTCGGTCGACGGTTAGCTGTGCGCGGCGATGCGTGCGAGGATTTTCGAGACTGCATTGTCGATGGATTCGAAGTCGGGTGCCTCCGCCGGAAGAGCCGCGGCGCGTCCGCCCGATTTTTTTGTCGATTTGATGACGGAAGTTTCGCGAACCTTAAGTGGCGCGCCGGCGGACTCTCCGACGGCGGCTGACTTGGCCGATTTTGCGATTGACTTGGCGCTATTTGAGGTCGCCTTGGCGGCAGGGGGAGCGCCGGCGGAGCAGACGAAAGCGATGTCGATGTGGAGGCCCGCGGCCACGGCTTTTTCGACAATATCACCCTTGCGACGGCGGTAACTCTCTTTTATTCTGCGCTTTATGAGATTGCGCCTCCACGCCCTTTTGAACGATTTTTTGGGTGCGGAGACCAATATCGCCACTCCGGGGGACAGCGCCACTTCAGGGGGCGTCGCCGATTCGGTTTTCGTTGCCGATTCGGTTTTCGTTGCCGTTTCGGTTTTTGTCGCCACTCCGGTCGGGGCAACGTTGTCGGGCGAAGAGGGTGATGATTGTAGTGCGGTTACAGGCGCATTCGGTGCGGGTGGCGCGGGTGGCGTGGTCGGCACGACAGGCGTTGCAGGCGCGGGTGGCATGGTCGGCACGACAGACGCAGTAGGCGTGGGCGGCAAAACCCGCAAGACCCGCCAGCAATATTTGATCTGCCCGACCGCGCCCCATTTGCCCTCGCCGAACAGCGCCTCGACGCGACGTTCGGAGCTTACCCGCTCGGCCTTCGTTAGGCGCTCGGAGCTTACCCGCTTGGTTTTAGGCAAACGCCCGGTCATGATTGTTTTTTCGCGGCGGCGGCGGAATCGGCGGCAACGGAACCAGAGGAGGCAGCGGCAGAACTCAAACTCGAACCGGAGCCGACAGAACGGGTAGCGGCAGCAGAAGCAGCGGAACTCGCACCCGAAGAGGCCGAACGAATGGAGCCCGAAGAGGCAGCGGCGGAACCCGAAGCCGAAGCCGAAGCCGAACCCGAAGCGGCGGCCGGTTTTTTCTTGGGCTTGGCTTTTCGGGTGTCTTTTATCTGGTGGGTCTTGACGAACTCCTCCACCATCTGCGGTTTGCGATCGTGCGGCACCTCTATGGGGGCGATCTCGCGCCCGGCGTTGAAGTTGCCGATGAACAGGTCGAGCGCGCGCGACATCGACGGAGCCTCGGGGGTGGGAGCCATCACGCTCACTTTGAGGCCGCTTTCGACAGCCTTGCGGGTAGTCCCTTCGCCGAAAGTTGCCACCAAGGGCATCTCTCCGGTCGCCTCGGCCCCGGTCCCGACCCCAACCCCGACCCCGGCGAATTTTTCGACCAGAGCCTTCACCTCGGGCGGGGAGTAGAGAACCACCATCTGGTGGCGCGACAGGTCGACCTCCGACAGGTCGGAACTCACCGTGTGCGAGAATATCGCGCGGTCGAACTTCACCTTCAGCTTTTCGAGCGTCTGCGGAATCTCGGGCTTGTGGGGTTCGCTGAGCGCGAGCAGCAGTTTTTCGTCCCGATGCTTGAGCACGAGCTCCATAAGGCCGGAGAAGGTTCCGTCGGCGAACGAGATCTTGCGCTTGCGGTAGATGATGTATTTTTGCAGGTAGAGGGCGATCGCCTCCGTGTAGCACAGATATTTCATCGACTCGGGGACGGCGATGCGACTCTCCTCGCAGATGCGGAAGAAGTGGTCGATGGTGGTGCGGCTCGTGAAAATGACCGCCGTGTGGGTGAGAATTTCGACCCGCTGGGTTCGGAACTCCTTCACGGACTCACCCTCGACACGGATGAAGGGGGTGTAGTCCACCGCGAGGCCATACTTTTTTGACAGTTCGAAAAACGGCGACTTCTCTATAACGGCGGGCGCGGGAAGCGACACCAACAGATTTTTGATTTTCTGCATCTGAATCCTCCTGTTAAGCGTTTTTAATCGTCAGCAATAAGGCGAAACCGACGGGAAAAATTTCGACGGCGCAAAGGTACAAAAACCAAACCAAAATAGAAACTTTTTGTTTTCGGAACAGAACGGCGCTCTGAATGGCGAGCGAAACGCCCAGCGCGACCACGACCGTCGCCGCGATGGCCGCGACCGTAAGATCCCTGGCCGGATTGGCGCCCGAGAACACAAGCGCGCACGGGGTGAGCAGAATGGCTCCGGCGGCGACGTGAATGCGTCTGATGCCGGCCAGGGTGTGGGTGAACTCGCGCGAAAGGGTCAGCCATCCGGCGACTTTCAGCGCGCCGAACCTGACCGCCGAAACGACCGCCGCGATAGCCGCTACAAAAATAGACAGTACGACGGGCAGCCACCAAGCCGCCTCGCCCGCTACGGCACTCCCTGCGCTTTTTGCGTTCCCGGTACTTCCAGCGCCCCATGTGCTCCGGGCGGCGCCGAGGCTTTCGATGAGGCTTGAGCTTTCGGCAGCGCTCGACGCTGCAATACCCCCGGCGTTACCGGTGCTCCCGGCATTTCCAATGCCCCCGAACCCCCCGAAGGCCCCGGCGCCTTCGGCACTCCCGAACTCCCCGAACTCCCCAACACCCTCGGCGCTGCCAAAATCCCCGAAGCCCCAGAACTCCACGAACGGCGCCGAGGCGAGTTTCACTATCCCGACGACGATCACGACGTGGAAAAGCACCGTCGACATCCGCAGAAACCGGTCGTAGAGCTGCCTGTTCTCGACGTCGGGGCTCTCCTGCGCCTTCAGGCCGGCGACGCTCCCGAGACACACCGCCATCTGCCCCCTGAAGTGGTATATGGCAAGGCAATAGGCCCCCACGAGGGCGAGCGTCAGAATCTGAAAAAACACACTTTGCACGATCATCGTCCGAAAGCTAAGGTATCAATTTGAGCACTACCCGCATAGTGGTGCCGCGACCCGGTTCGCTGTCGGCCACGAAGATGCGCCCCTTGTGGTACTCCTCTATCACGCGCCGCGACAGCGACAGCCCCAGACCCCAACCGCGCGTCTTGGTCGAAAAGCCCGGCTCGAATATCTTTTCGCGATTGGCGCGCGGGATGCCCCGGCCGGTGTCGGTCACGTCGATGAACAGGTTTTTGTCGTCGCGCGAGATGTTCACGTCGATCTTTCCGTGGCCCTGCAACGCGTCCAGAGCGTTTTTGAGCAGGTTTTCGATCACCCACTCGAACAGCGCGGCGTTGATGCGCGAGCGCACCGGAGCCATCGCAAGGCCGTTGTAGTCCAGCTCCACGTTGCGCGGGATGCGCTTGCGGAAGTATATCACCGCGTCGCCCACCAGCTCGTTGACGTTGGCCGGCTCCAGCGGGGTGTCCGATCCGATCTTCGAGAAGCGGTCGGCTATCTTCATAAGGTGCGTCAGGTCCTTGCCCATTTCGGCCACGGTCTCCTGATCCACCGGCTGGGTCTTCAGATACTCCACCCAACCCAACAGCGACGAGGTGGGAGTGCCCAGCTGGTGCGCCGTCTCCTTGGCCAGACCAACCCACACCCGGTTCTGTTCGCTCTGTTTGCCCGAGCGGAACGTCACCACCCACAGCCACAGCAGCAGCGCGAAGGCCAACAGCTGGACGAGGGGAAAGAAAGTCAAAAAAGAGAGCGTTCGCGACCGGCCGTAGAACATAAGGTAGCGGGTGCCGTTTCGGAGCGTGACCGTCACGTAGTCGTTGTCGCGAGCCAGGCGCGACAGTTTGCGTTGCAGCCGTTCGGGGTCTTCGATCGTGCGGGCGCTCACCAGGTGGGAGCTCTCGACGGTGCCGCTGTCGCTCACGAGGATGAACGGAATGGGATCGCCCTCGCCCGTCACCATGTCCATGATCTCGCCGAAGCGCACGTCGCCCATCCGCCGCATCGACCAGGCCCACAGCTCGACGTAGTCCTTCTCGCGTTGGCGCAGGCGCGAGGCGAGCTCGCCCAACACCCCGAACGAGACGGCCATGAAGAGCACCCAGACGGCGATGATCGCCCCCTGACGGCTCGCCGCCGCCCTCAAAATCGTTTGTAAACGCTCTTTCATTCGTTTTGCCGGCGCCGCTTTTAGCTTTGCGGACTTTCTTTCATTCGTTTTGCAGTCGCCGCCCCGCCTCGCCGCCAGGAACCCCGCCGCCGAAGTCTATTTTTTGTCCGTGTCCTTTTCGGCGAGGATGTGTCGATATTCGGTCTGGTCGCGCAACGACTCCACCGCCGCGGCCACCGCCTTGTCGCTCACGAGGTTGTGCTCCGACAGCCCACGGCGATAGTGGTGGCGGAGAACGACGGCGTCCTCCACCAAGCCCGTCAACTCGGCCCGATAGAGATCCGACGAGGCGGCGCTGTTGCGGTCGAGCTGCTGCGAGAGGCTGTCCAACAGGCCCCGCACCCGGTCGTCGATGAGCTTTTCGGCCTCGGCGCTACGGCGCAGCGCTTCGAGCGAACCGGCCGTGAGCGGCTCGTGGTCGAGATCCTTGTCCTCCATAAACCGCACGAACCCGGCGTAGTCGGCGTCGGTGAGGGCGAATTTGCCCGGCACCACCTCGCGCCCGCGGTTTTCGAGCATCCAGCCGTCGGCGAACTCGTCGATGTGGCCGCCCGCATAGGCGACGTAGGCGTAGGTTGTGCTGTACTCGGCGTCGAGGCGCACGTCGGGCATCACCCCGCCGCCGTCGTAGACCCTGCGGCCGCCCGCGGTGCGGAACTCCTTGATGAGCGAGTCGGGCACGGCGAGGTGTCTGTCGCCGTGGCCGGTCTCGTCCTCGGCAACCTGCGCCCCCGCTCCCGCTCCCGCTCCCGCTTGCGCCGAGTAGTCGACCGCCTGCACGCAGCGCCCGCTGGGAATGTAATACTTGGCCGTGGTGATTTTGAGGTAGGAGTCGAAGCCCAACGGCAACGTGCTTTGAACCAGCCCCTTGCCGAATGTGCGCTGGCCGACCACCACGCCCCGGTCGAGATCCTGCAACGCTCCGGCGACAATCTCGGCCGCGGAGGCGGAGTAGCCGTCGACCAGCACCGCTATCGGGATCTCGGTGTCTAAAGGCTCGGTCAGGGTGACGTATCGTTTGTTGGCCTCGTCGCTCCGGCCGCGCATGCTGAGCACCTCCGTCCCCTTGGGAACGAACAGGGCGAGAATCTTCACAGCCTCCTGCATGATGCCGCCGCCGTTGCCGCGGTAGTCCAAAATCAGCGACCGGGCGCCCCGGGATTTGAGGTCGGCGAAGGCCGCGCGCAACTCGTCGGCGCAACCGTCGGTGAACTCGGCGTGGTGGATGTAGCCCACGCTGTCGGCCGCCATGCCGTAGTAGGGTATGGGCGGCAGGGCGATCACCTCGCGGCGGATGGACAGGGTCTGCTCGTCGCCCGTGAGGTGCTTGCGCACTTTTATGGTAACCTCGGTGCCGGCCTCGCCCTTGAGCGCCGCCGATACGTCGGCCGTGGTCATGCCCGCCGCGCTCCGACCCGCTATCTCGACGAACGCGTCGCCTATTTGGAGACCCGCCCGGTCGGCCGGAGAGTCTTTATAAGGTTCGGCGATCAAAACCTCGTCGCCCCGCTGGCGGATGATGGAGCCGATGCCGCCGTATTTGCCCGTGGTGGCCAGCTCGAATTCGGCCGCCTCGTCGGCGTGGATGAGTTCGGTGTAGGGATCGAGCGCCCCCACCATGCCCGCGGCGGCACCCTTGCCCAACGCGTCGGCGTCCACCGGATCGACGTAGTACATGAATATGCCGCGCATCATGCCCACCGCCAACTCGACGTTTTGACCTAACTCGAAGTCGGCGTTAGACGTCCTTGGCGGGGTCGCGGTAGTCGTTGCGGTCTCGGTCGCCTGTGGGGTCGCGTTTGCCGTAGCCGCCCACAACGTCATCAGAAACGTCGCGCAGAGAGCCCGGAATGTGGTTTTTCCGCCCGTCATCGCTGCTCCCTCTCGATGTATGCCGGGATGCGGTGCTGAGCCTCCATCGCGAATCGACGCGGGCCCTCGATCTCCAGCCCCGTCGCGCTGCGGGAGACGGTCACTCCGTCGTCGCCCATCCACCACAGTCGGCGCAAGGGGCTTTCGGCGCGGAACAGGAGTTCGTTTTCGGTCTCGCGGACGAGGGTCATCCCTCCGGCGCCGAGCGCCTTTATGATGGCTAACTTGTTGCCGCCCAGGTCGCCGCCGATGCCGCGCCTGACGAACTCGATCCGCGGATAGAGCCCGCACCAAACCACCACCGCCGCCGTGAACAGCCAGCCGCGCCACGTGGCGAAGTAACTCGCCAAAAAGGCCTCCGGACTCTCCGCCGCAAGGGTCGAGGTGCCGCTCCAGCGCATCAAAAAGAATATCGCCGCCAGTAGCAGCAATAACTTCACAAGGTATTTTACCGATCTGAAAATATAGTTCATCATATATAATAAGGTATGGGTTTGACGCCCGAAAATTTTATAGCTCTTTTCTCAGCCGGGCGACGGGAATGCCCAGCATCTCGCGATATTTGGCCACCGTGCGGCGGGCGATGCGGTAGCCTTTGGCGTTGAGGATGTCCATCAGCGTCTCGTCCTTGAGCGGGCGGCGTTTGTCCTCGCCGTCGATGCAGTCGCGCAGGATCTGCTTGATCTCGTGGCTCGACACCTCGCCGCCGTCGTCGGTGGTCATCGCCTCCGAAAACAGCTCCTTGAGTAGTATGATGCCGAAGTGGGTCTGCACATATTTGCTGTTCACCACCCGCGAGATGGTCGACACGTCGAGCCCCGTGCGTTCGGCGATATCCTTGAGGATCATCGGCCGCAGGTCGCTCTTGTCACCCGACAAAAAGTACTCCCGCTGGTAGTCGAGAATTTCGGTCATCGTGCGCATCAGCGTGTCGTGCCTTTGGCGGATGGCCGAGATGAACCATTTGGCCGACTCGATCTTGCCCTTGACGAACTGCACGGTCTCCTTCTCCGTGGCGGTGGTGGCCCGACCCGACATGCTGCGCAGCATATCTAAGTAGCGCTTGGATACCTTGACGTCGGGAACGCCCGAGGAGTTGAGGCGCAACGAAAATTCGCCGCCGTGCAGGTCGAGCACGAAGTCGGGGGTGACGTAGGGGATGGTGTCGGTGCCCCCCTCGCTGTACAGGTTGCCCGGCTTGGGCGACAGGTGCATGATCTCCTCCATCACGCCGCGAAACTCATCCTCGTCGATGCCCAGGCGCGCCATCAACTTCTCGAAGTGCTTTTTGGTGAACTCGTCGAAGTAGTGGGTCAGGATCCTCATCGCCAGTTGGCGTTCGCGGCTCTCGCCCGAGAGGCTTTCGAGTTGCAGCACCAGACACTCCTGAAGGTCGCGCGCGCCGATGCCCGCCGGCTCCAACTCGTGGATTATGTAGAGCACCTGCTCCAGCTCGTCCTCGTCGGTGTCGATGCCCAGCATGAAGGCTATGTCGTCGGCCACGGCCTCCAGGTCGCGCCTCAGATAGCCGTCGTCGTCGATGCTGCCCACCAAAAAGCGGGCGAGGGTCATCTCCCGCTCGTCGAGGTTTTTGTAGCCCAACTGCTCGATCAGGTATTCGTGCAACGAGCGCCCGCCCGAGATGGTGGGGGTGAGCTGCCGGTCGTCCTTGGAGTAGTTGTTGGCCTTGGTTTTGTAGCTCGGGGTGTCGTCCTCGCGCAGATACTCCTCGACCGAGATCTCCTTGGGGGCGTCGTCGCCCTCCTCCCGCTCCTTGGCCTCCTCCTCTTCCAGCACGGGATTCTCCTCTATCTCCTGCTTGATGCGCTGCTCCAACTGCATGGTGGGCAACTCCAGCAGCTTGATCATCTGGATCTGCTGCGGGGATAGCGTCTGCTGGAGTCGGAGTATCTGTTTTTGGGAGAGGTCGGCCATGGGGTTCGCTTGCTAATGGTTCCGCGTTGCCGCGTTAATAGTCCGCGTTTTTCGGGGTGCGCGGGAATGGGATCACGTCGCGGATGTTGGCCATTCCCGTCACGAATAGCATCAACCTCTCAAATCCCAGGCCAAAACCGGCGTGCGGGGCCGATCCCCAGCGGCGGGTGTCCATATACCACCACAATTCGGCCTCGGACATGCCCTGCGCGTCGATTTTATTTTTCAGTTTTGTGTAACTTTCCTCCCTCACCGAGCCGCCGATGATCTCGCCGATGCGCGGAAAGAGCACGTCCATCGCCTGCACCGTCTCTCTGCCCGCCGCGTCGGGAGCGTTGAGTTTCATGTAGAACGCCTTGATGGAGGCGGGATAGTTCACGAGGATCACCGGTTTTTTGAAGTGCTGCTCCACCAAGTAGCGCTCGTGTTCGCTTTGCAGGTCGAGACCCCAATCGACGGGGAACTCGAACTTGTGTCCTCCGGCGACGGCGGCTTTCAGGATTTCGATCCCGTCGGTGTAGTCGAGCCGCACGAAGTCGTTATCGACGATGCTCCGCAGGCGCGCCGTGAGCTCCTCATCGTACATCTTTTCGAGGAACGCAAGGTCGTCCGCACAATGCTCCAGAGCGTAGCCGATCAGATATTTCAAGAAATCCTCGGCGAGGTTCATGTCGTCCTCCAGGCCGTAGAACGCCACTTCGGGTTCGATCATCCAAAACTCGGCCAGGTGGCGCGGGGTGTTGCTGTTCTCGGCGCGGAAGGTGGGGCCGAAGGTGTAGATCTGACCCAACGCCAGCGCGCCCAACTCGCCCTCCAACTGCCCGCTCACCGTTAGCGAGGTGTGCTTGCCGAAGAAGTCCTGCGAGTAGTCGGGGCGGCCCTTCTCGGTTCGGGGCGGGTTGTTCACATCCAACGTGGTCACCTGAAACATCGCGCCAGCACCCTCGGCGTCGGAGGCCGTGATGAGCGGGGTGTGCATATAGTAGAACCCGCGGTCGTTGAAGTAGTTGTGGATAGCGAAAGCCATGGCGTGGCGGATGCGCAGCACCGCCCCGAAGGTGTTGGTGCGGGGGCGCAGGTAGGCTATCTCGCGCAGGAATTCCAGCGAGTGGCCCTTCTTTTGGAGCGGATAGTCCGCCGGGTCGGCCTCGCCGTAAATCTCGATCTCGCGAGCCTGAATCTCCACTCCCTGGCCGCTGCCCTGACTCTCGACCAATAGACCCGTCACACGAAGGCAGGCGCCCGTCGTCACGCGCGCCAAAAGCTCTTCGCCGAACTTTTCGGGCTCGGCCACTATCTGAATATTGTTTATCGTCGAGCCGTCGTTCAGGGCTATGAAGGCCACGTTTTTGTTGCCCCGCTTGGTGCGTACCCACCCTTTGACGGTTATTTCGGTGTCTTTTTGGGCGCTTTTGAGCGCCTCGGCGATTCTTGTTCTTCCTCCGCTTAACATTTTGCGTATTATTTATATAAGGTGCGAAAATACGATTTTTTTTTGAGATTGCGCGCCGAATGTCTATTTTTGCATAAAATTTGGCATATTTTATGAGGCAATTTTTTATTGCGGCGGCGTTTGCGCTCGCGACGGGAGCGGCCGCACTGATATCGACGGCCGCCGCCGCCCAGCCGGGCACTCCGCTCCGCAACTCGATAACCGACGAGGGCAGGGCTCCCTACCGCACCGAGTTCGTCAGCTACGACAACCGCGGCGAGGCCGACGCTGCCGATCCCAGGGGTTCGAAGTACCATCGTCCGCTGACATTCAGGCGCGTCGCTTCGCCCGAGGCCGCCGCCACATCGTCGGCCGCCACCGTTTTCGAAACCACGATAGATATCCCGGGGCTGTGGCTCGACCGCGACGTGTGGATCCGCGACACTGGGCGCACCGGGCGCTACTTTATAATGGTCAACGGCGAGGCGGTGGCCATGAACACCGACAGCTACGGCATGAACGACTACTACCTCACGCCATATCTGCGGCAAGGGACGAACCGCATCGCGCTCGAATTCGCCGACGACGCATCGAGCGATTTTCCGGGCGGCGAGATGGAGGATTTCGCTCGCGATGCCGCGCGACAAACCATCGACAACCTTTATATATGGTCGCAGCCCCGCATCCACATCTTCGACTACACCGCCACCGGCCACTTCAGCGAAGAGGCGGGCGACGTGATTCTCGACCTCGACGTGGTGATGGTCAACAGCTTCAACACCGACGAGACCATCAACGTGGGCTACGACATATACGACCCGCGCGGGGTGCTGAAAGACTACTCGTTCGAGGACGCGGTGATCCCCGGGCGCGGGTGCGACACGGTGAGGTTCCGCAACAAGGTCTACGGAACGGAGCGGTTCGTCTATTCGGCGGAGAATCCGGCGCTGTACAGCGTGATGCTGTCGGTCAAGCAGGGCGGCCGGCCGACCGAATACATTCCCATAAAGGTGGCGTTCGGGTTGACCGATTTCGACGGAGAGAACGTCACGCGGGCGGGCAAAACGATTGCCATTTCGGCTTTCGAAGGCGATTTTCCGGTCGAGAGAGGCACGCGCGACAAGCTGCGGGCATTGAAACGGCAGGGCGTCAACACGATATACGCGACCCGTCCGCAGCAAAAATGGTTCTACGACATGTGCGCCGCCGAGGGGCTATACGTCGTCGATTGCGCGGCGGTGGAGTGCGACCCGGGCGACGGTTCGCGTAGACCCACCGGCACGGCGGCCAACGATCCGTCGCTGGTGGCGCGTTTCGTCGACCGCCAGCAGGCCATGTACTACCGCAACCGCACCCGGCCAAATGTGATAGGGTGGGCGATAGGCTCCGGAAGCGGCAACGGATACAACATGTATAAAAGTTACGAGTGGCTTCGCGGGGTCGATTCGACGCGGCCGGCGGTCTATCGGTTCGCCGAGGGGGAGTGGAACACGGACGTCGAACTGCCCGCACCCAAGCTAAGATGACTATCGACCTTATAACGGTCGGCAAGACCGACAGCGCCGAGGTGTCCGCCCTGGTGGCGCTCTACTCCAAACGTATCGGCCGCTGGGCGCGATTCGGGGTGGTGATGCTGCCCGACGTGAAGCGCACCGGAAAAACCACCGAAGCCTCGTTGACGCGCGCCGAGGGGGAGATGCTGCTTCGTCAGTTCGCCCCCGACGACCACGTGGTGCTGTTGGACGACAAGGGGCCGCAACCCACCTCGATGGAGTTCGCCTCGTGGCTCGGGCGACGCCTGGCGGGGGTGGATGGAGGCTTCGGGGCGTCCGGGGGTTCCGGGCTTGGGTCGGGTCGGGTCGGCGATGGCTCGGCGGCGCGGGGGTCGGGTCGGGTTGGCGGCTCGGGGGTCGGTTCGGGCTGTTTTGGCGGCGCGGGCGGTCTTGGAGGCTTCGGCGGGGTGCGGAGGTTGTGCTTTGTCGTCGGGGGGGCTTACGGATTTTCGCCCGAGGTGCGCAAACGCGCAAACGAAACCGTGTCGCTGTCGCGGATGACCTTCTCGCACCAGATCGTGCGCGCCATCTTCGCCGAACAGCTCTACCGCGCGTTCTCCATACTGCACGGCGAGCCCTATCATCACGAGTGACGAGCGCCACACGCGGCCGATGACGGCAACCGCAACTACGAAAAAGAGTTCGGCGAATAGCTTACACGGCTTGGGCGCGGGTGCAGCCGGCTTTTGTGTTTTAGGTGCGCAATTTGCGCTCCGAAAATTTGGCGGTTTGGGAAATAATGTATAATATTGCGATAGGATGAGAGACCTAAACCCGTCGCCAATATTAACCAACTAAAAATCCGTATTTATGAAACATCCTGACAGTCAATTATTTACCCCCCCCCCAGATTTAAAGCCAGGGCGTTTACACTCGCGATAACCGCCGCGCTTGCAGGCCTTTTCGCTTCGTGCGCGAGTGATTTCGACGAAAAACCGAAACCCGCGCCCGAATCCACGCAAGAGGTCGATCCGTTTACTGTGCCCGTCGAAGAGGCCTTGGACGGCATGTACGACCTAATGGCCGAACTGTATCCGGAAACCCGCACTTCGTCGCGCGCAATCTCTTCGATCGAAACGGTGACGGGCAGCGACCTTTTCGGAGCGGCGACCCGCTCTTCGGAAGTGCCCGCGGACAATTTGGTTTATGTCGTCAATTTCGCGAACGAAGGTGGTTTCGCCGTGTTGGGTGCGAATCGAGCCGTGGACGAGGTCATTTGTATCACCGAGAATGGAAGTTTCGATGTCGATTTAATGGAAAGTATCGTTTCGCAGATAGCTTTGCAGGGTTCTTCGGATGGGTCCGACACTTCGGATGTTTCGGAGGTTCAACCGCTTAATCCCGGCGACGGAATGATGTGGGCGCCGACGGCGGAGTGGCTGATTGCGCACCATATCTTCCCTTGGAGAGGAGTGGGCGATGATGATGGTATTCCTTTGCCTGGCATACCGCTTGATAAGGACGGGAGACCGATTATGCCTCAGGGTGAGGGAGGAGAGGGAGAACCGATTCCTTATGATGTGTGGTATAAGGTCCCAACTAATTCGTTTGAGCCGATGCTTGAGACTAAATGGGATCAGCGCTCTCCGTTCAACGATCAGTGCCCCAATAAGTATCCTGCCGGATGCGTTGCAATCGCTCTTGCTCAAATCGTTGCGCACAACGAACATCCCCTCCCTTCGAATATCCATGGAGATGTGACATCTACCTGGGATGAGATGAAAAGTTATGGATTTCCTGCGTATCGCGCATTAGACTCGATTACTCGCAGTCGAATAAAAAACGATTTGGCGTTGATTATTCAGCGCATAGGTAAAATAGTGGATATGGACTACGGAAAAGACGGTAGTAGTGCGGGGAATCCCGATGCAAAGGATTTCCTGCAAAGATACTACAATCGCGTCGACAAGGTGAACTACTACGACAAGGAGTACATAATGAATATGCTTATTAGGAAACGCCCCGTTTATATAGGTAACTTTGACCATGCCTGGGTGATAGATGGATCGTTACATCAACAGCGTTTACGATATATTTACACTCATGGGATGAAAAGTACAACCATCGACCATCGCACATTAGTCCACTGTAATTTCGGGTGGGGTGGGGCCTCTGACGGCTACTATATAGATAAAGCGTTTCATGCATACAAAGGGCCGGTCGAGATAGAGGCCGGTGTAGACGGAACAGACATAGCCAAACTTAAAGACGGTAATTATACAAGTTATTTCAGAATAATCACTTACGGATCGAGAAAATGAAAAAGATAGTATTGATAACAATGTTGTTGGCCTTGTTTTCAAATTGCGAAGACGACGTAAATGAGACGGGTTGGCCATATCTGTATCGTCGCTCATTTGCGGTGTCGTTTTATGAAACGGAAAGCATAGAATTGGCCATAGCCTTCCCCGCCGATGACCCCACGATAATATACTTCAATGTAAATAAAGGGACGATAGTTGGCGACTTTCAAGACGCCGGAGAGAAGAAAGAGATATACGACGCACTATGTGAAAAATATGGAGACATGAGTTTCGAAAGAGAAGACCTCACCAACCATGTCATATCGTTCCAAGCCGAGAGTTTTGTTTCCGTAGAAATTGTAAGTGATGAAGATTTCGATGAAGCGCATCCGAAGGGCTCTTCTCTTAATGATTTGATATTGTTCGATTCAGCCTCGTCGAAGCCGTATATTGACAGTGGATACGAAAAGTGCGACTGGGGAAATGACGACGTCTTCGTTTTTGGATTTGGAGGCCCGAGGAGGCCATATTATCCAGTCCGTAAAAAGGTTTCGGAACTCATGAAGGATGATTTGGAATTGTTGTTTGCAGGGAGTTCTTGTCTTTATTTGGGCGATGGAATTCCCAAATTCGGGCAGTGCTCTGCTTTCGGTTTCTTTCATTTCGAGAAATCGCCGACGCTGTCGAAAGTCCATAACGTCACGGTGACGATGACGGCGGATGACGGGCGCGTGTTCTCCGACACCGTCCAAATGACCTTCGAGCCGTGAGAGGGCGATAAAGGTGGTAAACAAGAGCGGCACTCGTCTGGGTGCCGCTCTCTTGTTTCGGCTATTCAGCCAATGGAAAGCCGGGGGAGTGAACCGTTTGCACCGCGCCGTCGTCCGCACTATATATAATGTAATACTCGATTGGGGCGGCGTTTTTCGACGAGGCGTTTCCGGCGGCGGCGTTTCCGTGGGCAGCCCCATTTTCGGCGGCATTCTCCAACAGGCGCGTCGCGTTGTCGAGCGTTCGGGAGGCCATGATGCCGGTGGCCCAGGCGTCGGCGACGGCGCAGTCGAGGGCGGCTACGGTCACCGAAAGTATCTCGCCCGCGGCGGACATTCCGGTCAGCGGGTCGATGGTGTGGACGCGTATCCGGCCGCTCCGGTCGGTGAAGTTGTTGCGGTAGTTGCCGCTGGTGGCTATGGATGGCAGGTTGTCGGTGGGAGCCGCCACGGCCTGCATCTCGCGTTGGTCGAGACCCGACGATGGTTTGTCGATGCCGATCCGCCACCCGCGTCCCGCCGCGTTGACGCCCCTCGCGCGCACCTCGCCCCCTACCTCGACCATGTAGTCGGTCGCGCCGTCGGCCTCCAGCATCGCGGCGAGCCGGTCGACCGTGAAGCCCTTGGCGATGGAGCTGAAGTCGAGCCCGACGCGCGGATCCGATTTTATTACGCGCGACGACTGTCCGCCCGCGTCCGCCGCGTGGTCGATGTTCTCGGGGTCGATTTCCGCGGGGTCGACATTCGTGAGGGCGATCTTGTCGAAGCCCACATACTCCATGATGCACTCCACGCACGGGCGCTCCTGCTGCTCGCCCGGCCCGAACCCCCACGCGTCCACCAGAGGCTTGACCGTCGGGTCGTAGTAACCCTCGGTGAGGGCGTGGACGCTCTTTGCGACGGCGAAAAGTTCGTCGAAAAGGGGCGTCGTCAGGTCGGTCTCGCCCGCGTTGATGCGGCCGGTGAGCGAGGCGGGGTTGAACATGGAGAAGGTGAGGTCGATTTCGTCGAAAACGGCGTCGATCTTCGCCTGGGTGTCGGCGGCGGGGTCTTTGGCCACGATCGTGTAGGTGGTTCCCTGCTCGAATCCGGTGAATGTCACATAGTTGCCGCCGTCGCACGAGGCGAGCGCCGCCAGCGATATAAGGAGTGTCTTTTTCATTGCGATGGATGTCTGTGGCAACAAAGTTACGAAAAAATGCAAAAAAGTCGTCGCGGCGCTTGCAGGAATGAAAAAAGCGCGTACATTTGCACCCGCTAAAGAGGAAAACAACCCACCCGAACACGCCGTCGAGCACGGCAAACCACGAGGGAAGAAACACGGTCTGAAAAATATTTTTTGAAAATTCTTCGAAAAGTTTTGCAGGTTCGAAAAAACGGTTTACCTTTGCACTCCCTTTCCGAAACGAAACATGCCGGATTTGGGAAAACAAGTTTGACGGAACAGGGCGTCGCCGCGAGCCCAGGCCAGATAGAACAACGTTCTTTGAGTATTTTGAGCAGCTAAAGTTTATTTTGAAAATTTTCAAAAGTAACAAATACCTTTGAGGTAAAGCCAAGATTATTTTAACAAAACATTTTTATCATGTAGAGTTTGATCCTGGCTCAGGATGAACGCTAGCGGCAGGCCTAACACATGCAAGTCGAGGGGCAGCACGTAAAGTAGCAATACTTTTGGTGGCGACCGGCGGACGGG